>SYOX01000186.1 GCA_005804885.1 Pseudomonadota bacterium | reverse complement strand
GCCCTCGTAGGGGAGGGGGCCCATGCCGCCGAGGCCGGTCTCGGAGTGGAACCAGACGCCGAGGTCGAGGGGGACGTGATCGGCCACGAGCGTGGGGAGGCCGATGCCGAGGTTGACGATGCTGCCGGGGGCGATCTCCGAGGCGGCTCTGCGTGCGATGTCGAGGCGTGAAAAGCTCATGGGGTCACCTCCTTAAGCGCCCTGGGGTCTGGGTCGGACGGTGCGGTATTCGAAGGGGTCCTCGTGTTCGAGGACCTCGACGACGCGGTGGACGAAGACGCCGGGCAGGTGGACGTCGTCGGGGTCGATGTCGCCGAGGCCGACGAGGCGGTCCACCTCGGCGATCGTGATGTCGGCGGCGGTGGCCATGATGGGGGCGAAGTTGCGGGCGGTGCGGAAGAAGCGCAGGTTGCCGAAGGGGTCGGCCTTGTCGGCGCGGACGAAGGCGAAGTCGGCCCGCAGGGGCAGCTCCAGGAGGTGCGGGCGGCCGTCGAGCTCGCGGATCTCCTTGCCCTCGGCGACGACGGTGCCGACGCCGGTGGGGGTGTAGAAGCCGCCGATGCCGGCGCCGGCGGCGCGCATGCGCTCGACGAAGGTGCCCTGGGGGTTGATCTCGACCTCGACGGTGCCCTCGGCCATCATGCGGTGGAGGTCATCGTTGTTGCCGATGTAGGTGCAGATGACCTTGCGGACGAGGCCGGCCTTGAGCCAGATCGCCAGGCCCTTGCCGAGGTTGCCGGTGTTGTTGCTGATGATCGTCAGGCCGCCGACCTTCTTGTCCACGACGCCCTGGATCAGGGCCTCGGGGTTGCCGCACAGGCCGAAGCCGCTGACCATGATCCTGGCGCCTTCGAAGAGGCCGTCGAGCGCCTCCTCGACGCTGGCCTTGACCTTGTTGCGGTGTCGCCCGCCGGGCTTGTCGCTGCTCATGGGGATCTCCATCGGTCGTCGCGCCGCGCTCAGGCGGCGGGTGTGTCGGTCGAGGCCTCGATGAGCGCGGCCTCGACGCCGTCGAGGCCGAGTTGCAGCTCGTCCTGGTCGATGCACAGGGGCGGCGACAGGACGAGCATGTTGGTCGAGGGCTTCGGGTGGGTCAGGATGCGGCGCGCGTCCAGGCCGCGCTGGAGGGCGGCCCACTGTCCTTTGTCGAGCTTGAGTTCGAGGGCCGCCAGCAGCCCCTGTCCGCGGGTGAAGGCGACGAGCGCCGGGTGTCGGCGTCGGATCTGCTCCAGGCCGCCGAGCAGGGCGGGCTCGAGGGCGGCGGCGCGGTCGATCAGGCCCTCGTCCTCGTAGACGGCGATGGCCTCGACGCCGGCGGCGCAGCCGAGGGGGTGCGCGTAGTGGGTCAGGCCGGCGAGCAGGGGTCGGTCTTCGAAGTGGGCGGCGACGCGCTCGTGGACGAGGACGGCGCCGAGGGTGCCGTAGCCGCCGGTCAGGCCCTTGCCCAGGGTGATCATGTCGGGGGTGACGCCGTAATGTTCGAAGCCGAACCAGCGGCCGGTGCGCCCGAAGCCGGTCAGGACCTCATCGGCGACCAGGAGCGTCCCGTGGCGATCGCAGGCGGCGCGGACGCGGGGCCAGTAGTCCGGCGGCGGGACGAGGACGCCGTTGGCGCCGGGCACGGGCTCAAGGAAGACGGCGGCGAAGGTGTTGGGGCCGTCGAGGGTCATGAGCTGGTCGATGTGATCGGCGCACTCGATCTTGCAGCGGTCCAGCGTCTGGCCGAAGGGGCATCGGTCGCAGTAGCAGTCCAGGGCGTGGACGACGCCGGGGATGCCGGGCTCAAGCGGCGGGCGTCGGTAGTCGCCGCTCAGGCTCAGGGCGCCCATGGTGGCGCCGTGGTAGGAGCGGAAGCGGCTGATGGCCTTGGTGCGGCCCGTGGCCATCCTGGCGATCTTGAGGGCGTTCTCGTTGGCCTCGGCGCCGCCGAGGGTGAAGAAGACCTTGGAGAAGCCCTTCGGCGCCAGCGCCAGGAGCTTGTTGGCCAGGGCCGTCTTGGCCGGGTAGACGGCCGAGGGCATCGTCAGGCACAGGGTGTCGGCCTGCCGCTTGACGGCCTCGATCATCCGAGGGTGTCCGTGGCCGAGGTTGGCCTGGTAGACCAGGCTGGCCATGTCCAGCCAGCGGCCGCCGTCGTCGGTGGTGAACCAGGCGCCGCGCCCTCCCGTGATGTTGACGCCGCGGGCGTCGCGCTGGGCCGACCAGGTGAAGAAGAAGGGGTGCTCGCTCACGATCGCACCTCGAAGGCGTCGCCGTCGGGCGTCAGCTGGAAGAGGGCGCTGGGGTTCTGGACGATGCAGCCCGCAGCGGCGCGGATGCGCCGCCCGGCGAGGTCAAAGACGGCCGCCCCGCAGGTGTCGGTGGCGTGGGGCTTCTCGGGGCTGGACATGTGGGTGCAGACGCTGCGAGGGTAGCCCTCGTGGCTGGCGAAGCGGGCCCAGAGATCCTCGAAGCCCTCGACGGGGCGCTCCCGGATGCTGGCCGTCATCAGGTCGTAGCGCTCGAAGGTGGTGCTGCCCGGCGCGACCGCCGAGCAGGCCTCGACCTCCGGGTCGAGGCAGTGGTTGGTGTGGACGAAGGTGCCGTTGGGGTCATCGAAGACGACGCGGCGGAGCTGCCCCGAGGTCTCGACCCCGAAGCCCTCGTCGGGATCGGCGATCAGGTAGTGGTGCCCCGAGGCGATGGGGCTGTCCATCAGGAGGTCGAAGGCGACCCGCGCGCTGCGCTCGCGCAGCAGGCGCCGGACCAGCGCGGGCCAGACGACGCCGATGGCGGCGTCGAAGCTGCGCAGGTTGTTGATCGTCACGCCCACGCCGGCGCCGTTGAGCCCGGCCATGCCCACGCACCCCGTGATGGAGAGCATCAAGGCGGCCGGGGCGCCCTGGCTCGCGGGCACGTTGAGGCCGATGACGAAGGGGGTGGCCGAGCCGTGCATGTCCCAGGTCTGGCCCAGGAAGGCGCCCTGTGGGGTGCGGGCCAGCGCCGCCGTGCAGCCGCCCACGTCGCCGCCGCGGCTGCCCGTGAAGGCCGGCCCGAGGTCGCGCAGGTCGGTGTAGTGGTTGACCACCACGATCAGCCCCTCGTCGACCCCGGCGCCCTCGGCGATCCCCACCAGCTCGGCGTGGAGGTCGGCGTCGAAGGCCTCCAGCGTCGGCATGTGCGCTCGTGCCAGCGCAAGCACCTCGCCCTCGCCGGCGAAGCCGCCGACCCTGGCGCACAGATCGAGCCTTATCGCCCCTATCTCCTTGATCTCATTGCGAAAACTCTCACCGTGAAGGCGGCCCCACTGGCGCGGGGTGGCGCCGGCAGGCAGGTCGAGGATCCTCATGATGGCCTCCTGAGCGCGCCGAGGAGGTCGATCAGGATGTCCAGATCGGCGGCGGCGGTGTCGAGGTGGGGGATCAGGGCGAGGTTGCCGTTGGAGAAGGCGCGCAGCTGAAGCCCCCGCGCGTCGGCGGCGGCCTTGAGGGCGGCGGCGGTCGGGCTGGCCTCGATGACGCGGTAGAGGCCCATGCCCCGGATCGTCAGCCCGGCGTCGGCGGCGGCCTCGTCGACCCGGGCCATCGCCGCCAGCCCCGGCTTCAGGTCAAGGAGGCGCGCGGCGCGCAGCTGGTGGTGCAGGCGGATCATGCTCAGCTCGTCGCCGTCCCAGGTCGACACCATCATCAACGGCTTGTCGATGAAGACCTCGGGCTTGAGGTGGACGAAGCCGGTCTGCCCACCGCCCCACCAGGCCAGGATATCAGGATCGATGGGCAGGCCGCTGGAGGCGAAGGCCCCCAGGCCGCTGCGCCAGCTCGCCGTCGCCGTCTCGAAGAGCGCCAGCGGCAGCCCCGTCGCGCCGCGGAGCGCGCGGAGCGCGGGCCAGAAGGCCGCCGGGATCACCCGCCCGGTGCGCTCCTGGACGACCTCGGTGAAGAGCCCGAGGACCCGCCCGGGGCCGCCGGCGGCCTGCGCCGCGGCCTCGATGGCGGCGATCGCGGCCTCCACCCCCACGTCCGCAGGGTGCGGCAGCAGGGGCCATTCGAAGAAGCGCGGCCCCTGGGCGTGCACCGAGGGGTCGCTCAGCGAGCGCGCCCCCGAGGAGGTGTGGCCGAAGTAGCCGCCCTCGAAGGCCAGCGCGACGTTGGCCGCCTTGCGGTGGTAGCGCAAGGTCCGGATGGCCTTGTCCGCCGCCTCATCTCGCCCCGAGGTCAGGTAGACGTGCGGGTGGTCGGGCAAGAGCGCGCAGGCCCACTCGGTGGCGCGCACCACGGCGGGGGTGATGTAATTGCAGATCGTGATCTTGGTCACCGTCGCCCCGCGCAGCCCCCCGCCCTGCTCCAGCGCCACCAGCGAGGCCGGCGGCGCCGAGAGCGGATCGGCGATGCCGCCGGCCAGATCCGCCGACAGCCCCTCCGGCTCCGGCCGCATCGTCGGGTCCGGCCCGCCCCCCCGCACCGGGAGCCTGTAATAGACCGCCTCGCCCTTGGGATCGCCGTACTGCTGGGTGAGCACCTTGACCGTGTAGGCCCCCAGGCGCCGGTTGAGCCGCGTCATCGCGTCGGTGTAGCCGACCCGGTTTCGCCCCGTGATGTAGCGGTAGCGCGGCTGGCCGTTGGCGCCGACCATCGCCCGCGTCCTGAGGATCTGCTCGATCTTGAGCCGCATCCCGACCCCGGCCCCCTGCACGCTCGGATCGACGCTGATGGCGATGGAGTGCAGCGTGTTGTGGCGGTCGTACATCGGCGCGTTGCGGATGCCGTCCTTGCCCTCGATCCGCTCCAGCGGCGCGCCCACGGCGTAGCCGACCAGCTCCCCGCCTCGCTCGGCCAGGATCGCCACGCCGTGCGGGTCCTCAAAGCCCAGCCTCAGCGTCGCCTCGGGATCTCGCCTGGCCGGCTCGAAGATCCGCGCCTCCAGCGCCATGATCCGAGGCACCACCGCGTCCGCCTCCGCTGGCGCGCCGACGCGGTAGACGATGTCGGATGGGCCCGCGGCCCGCGGCGCGGGCTCCAGATCCTCCCAGACCGGCGGGTTCTTGCCGGGGTGCGCCTCCAGCCACGCCAGCGAGCGCCGCATGGCGTCAAAGACCATCTCGATCTCCGCCTCCCCGAAGGCCGACGAGAGCCGGTAGCGCACCGTCCGGTCGCCCGCCCCGAAGACCACCGCCCCGCGCCAGAAGCGCTGGTTGAAGAAGGGCGCCAGCAGCGCCTCGGTGGGCAGGTCGAAGGCGAAGGCGAAGCCGCGAATGCGGGGGGACAGGACCAGCTCCGGGAAGCGGCGGGCGACCTCCTGCAAGCGCGGCCAGACGGCGCGCTCGACGCGCTCCCAGTCGCTCGAGCCGAGCATCATCTGGGCGTGCAGGCGGCCCCGCACCAGCGAGGCCGGGTGGGCGCTGCTGGGCTCGGGGTCCTCGAAGCGGCTCATGCAGACGCCGACCTGGGCCCGCTTGGCCACCACCACCGCGTCGGGGTGATCGGGGGCGCCCTCGGCGTCCACGAGCCCGAAGGCCGTATGCCAGAAGAAGGGGCCGCCGAGGCCAAAGCCGCACTGCACCTCGTCGAAGATCAGGGAGACCGCGTGGTGACGCGTCAACAGCCGCAGCGCCTTGAAGAAGCGCGCCGTGGCGTAGCGGTCGCCGCCCTCGCTCTGCATCGGCTCGATGGTGCAGGCGAAGATCCGCCCCGTCAGAAGCGCCTCGTGGACGCACCCGAGCGAGGCGACCTCGGCGGCCAGCAGCGCGTCCCCCTGGGCGCCGATGGCCCGCAGGGCGTCGAGATCGCCGCGCGCCGCCGCGGCCAGGAAGCCCTCCGGCGCCTCGGGCTCGGGCTCCATCGGGTTCTCCCACAGCGGGAAGGGCGCGAAGGTCGACTCATGGCCCGGGATCTCGAAGGGCGCCCGCTTGGACGGGTTCCAGGTGCTGTGCAGCGCCATCATCGTGCGGCCGTGGAAGCTGCCCTCGAAGGCCAGCACCCGGTCGGCCCCGGGCCGCGTCGAGGCCAGCCTGCACAGCGCAAAGGCCTTCTCGTTGGCCTCGGCGCCCGACCCCGTGAAGCTCACGCAGGGCAGCTCCGGCAAGATCCCGCGCAGCAGGCGCGCGAAGTCCAGCGCCGCCGGATCGTCGCCCAGCTCCGTGTCCCCCGCCCGCAACGAGGTGTGCCCGAACTCGCCCTCCGTGTAGGCCCGCACGACCTCGTCCTCGGCGAAGCCCGCGCAGACCGTCGCCGTCTGGCTCATGCTGTCCAGGGTCGACAGCGGGGCATCGTCCACGGACACCATCCAGGGACCGACCGAGCGCAAGTGGTCAAAAACACCCGGCTTTTTCTCCTTGGCCATCCGCCCTCGGGCGTAGAGCCGGGCCAGCCAGTGATCCGAGATCGGCAGCCGCCCGCCGGGGGGCCGGCAGATGGCCATGGGGCGCGGCGAGGTGACCAGCTCGCGGGCGAGCTCCTCGGCCTCCTCGGCGGCGTGCTGGGCGGCGAGGCGGTCGAGGTTGGGGGGGATGAGAGCGTCGCGCAGCTTCGGGTCGGGGTCAAAGTCGCCCGGCAGGGCCGTGCGGGTGGCCACCGGCATGACCGTGTTGCGCGCCGCCCACGAGCCGGCCGGCCTGAAGTTGCCGCTGCGCCCCGCGCCGCCGAAGGGCAGCCGCGCGCTGGCCTGGTTCGTCGTCCGGTTCCAGTTCAGCAGGCCGCAGCTGACCCCCGCCAGCACCGCATCGAAGCGCTCCTGGCGCGCCGTAAAGACGCTGTTGGCCAGCCCGAAGGGGCTGGCGGCCAGCACGGCGATGGCCTCCTGCTCGTCCTCGACGACCTCCACGCCCACGTCCGGCCCGAAGATCTCCGCGTCCGTGTAGCCCGGGGCGTCGTGGCTCCCCTGCGGCAACAGGTGCAGCGAGGCCCGCGCGAAGGCGCCGCCCTCGATCCGCCCGCCCGGCACGATCGCCTCGGCGCCGCCTCGGCGGCCCGCCTCGACCACCCGCTCGAAGCGCTCCAGCGCGGCGCGGCTGGCCAGCGGCCCGCCGAAGTGCCTGTCGTCGTCCGGATCGCCGAAGCTCAGGCCCGCCACCATCGGCCGCAGCGCGTCGAGCAGCGGCCCGAGCTGGCTGCGCTGGACCAGCACCCGATCCGTGCAGGTGCAGCGCTGCCCCGTCGTCAGGTAGCCGCCGACCACGATGTCGTGCGCCGCGTGCCGGATGTCGGCGTCGTCGAGCACGATCGTCGTGTTCTTGCCCCCCATCTCCAGCGCCACGAGCAGCTCGGGCCGGTCGATGGCGTCCTTGAGGATCCGATGGCCCACCTCCCACGAGCCCGTAAAGCACAGCCCCCGCACGCGAGGGCTGGCCGTCAACGCCGCGCCCGCCGCGCCGCCGCCCAGCACGACGTTGAGCACACCGGCCGGCAGCCCCGCCTTCATCGCCGCCTCGGCGTAGCGCTGGCCGCACAGCGGCGTCAGGTCCGAGGGCTTGACCACGACCGCATTGCCGGTCAAGAGCGCCGGCACGACGTGCGCGTGGCACAGGTGCAGCGGGAAGTTGAAGGGCCCGATCACCCCCACCACCCCGTGAGGCCGGTAGGTCAGCACCTCGTCCGGGAAGCCCGGCACCGGGCCCCCCAGCAGCTCCCCCTTGATCTGCTTGAGCACCAGATCGAAGCGCCCGATCAGCGCCGCGACCTCCACCTTCGACTCGCTGCGCAGCTTGCCCATCTCCAGCGTGATCGCCTCGGCCAGACCAGCCGCGTCCGCAGCGATGGCCTCCCGAAAGCGCACCAGCGCCGCCCAGCGCGCGTCCAGCGACAGGGCGGCCCACGCCGGCGCGGCCTCGGCCGCCGCCTCGCACGCCGCCGCCGCCCGCCCCGCGCTCCACGCCGTCTCGAAGACCACCTCGCCCTCGCGCGCCGGGTTCATCGACACCAGCGGCGCGCCCTCCGGCGCCAGGAAACGCCCGCCCACGAAGTCGCCCAAGGCCCTCATCTTCGACCTCTCTGCCGCCACCCGGCTCCATCGCCACGCTCGGCGGCGCGAAACGCGCCGCCGCCCTCCTTGTATTCGGCCACGCCCCTCGCGCGCAAGACCCCATCGGGATCTGGGCAGGGCAATCGCCAAGTCGACTTCGTTGACGGACGAGGAGGGATCGGCTGTTCCGGTGGATCCTGTGCTGGCGGTGTGTGGTATCATGGCGCCTCACGCACTTGGACGCGCCGGATGGAGCCCCATGAGCGATCTGCCCAGCCTGCCCCACGCCCTCTCCGCCGAAGCGCCGCAGGAGCCCCGGCCCGCCGAGGCGCCCTCGCAAGATCCCCGACCCGACGGAGATCCCCCGCGCGAACCCCAACCCGCTGAGGCCGCCCTTTCCGAACCCCAGATGGAGGGCTTCGAAGCGCCAGCGCCGCTGGAGTCGCCGAACGAGGGCGATCCTGATCACCACCTCGGCGAAGATCCTGAGCCTTCGCGCGATCTTACGAAGGAGGATGCGAAGGAGGGCGACCTCGATTTGTCGCCCGTGACCTTGCCGCGCATGGGCGCGCTGTGGATCGAGAAGGCC
This sequence comes from Pseudomonadota bacterium, assembly GCA_005804885.1. Lineage (GTDB taxonomy): Bacteria > Myxococcota_A > Bradymonadia > Bradymonadales > SYOX01. The sequence goes on along the minus strand of SYOX01000186.1, from coordinate 40,287 downwards.
CCTGAGGCGCTGCTGCGCGCCGTGGCAGCGCGCCTCGAACCCGACGAGCGCGTCCTTGGCCTGCTCCAGACCGCCACCCAGGTCAAGTGGCCGGCTTCGGCGCCGCTCTGGTTCCTGGCCACGGAACGGCGCGCGGCGATCGTGGCCGTCGTGCCCGATTTCGAAGGCGTCTTCTGGAAGATCCTCCCGCGCGAGGGCCTGCGCTGCGATCACCGCGTCGCCCGCGACACCTTCTTCAGCGGCGAGGCGCCGATATTCGAAGGCCCCGTCATCGACGCGGGCAGCCTGCGGCGGCTCTTCGAACTGGCCGCAGCGCCGCCGCACGACGCGCTCGTCGAGGCCGCCGAGGAGCACGCCCGCCGCAAGCTCTGGGCCCCCGCCGCCGAGCTGCTCCACGCCGCCGACGCCCTCCTGCCCCCAGGGTCCCGGCCGGCGCGGCGCGCCCTGCTCGCCCTCAAGCTCGCCCGCGCCCTGCGCGCCCTGAGCCGCGAGGGCGAGATCGTCAAGGCGCTCGCCCTCGCCTCGGACAACGGCCAGGGGAGCGATCTGATCGCGGAATCGGAGGCGCTGGGGATGAAGGACGAGGGGTGGTGGCGATGGCTGGCCGCGGGGCATCGGGCCAGCGGCCAGTACGCGGCCAGCGCACAGGTCCACGCCCGGCTCGCCGCCCAGAACCCCGGCCAGGATCTCCACACGCTCCGACAGGCTCGCGACTTGCGGCGAGCCGGGCGCGCCGACGAGGCCATCGCCCTCTTTGACGCCTTCATCAACGGACGACTGTCTCCCCACGGGCTGCCGCTGCTCGCCGCAGACGCGACACCCCGGCAGGAGGGCGCAGGCCCCGACGCCAAGGCGCAGCGCGGCGATCAGGCGCCTCGCGGCGATCAAGCGCAGCGCGGCGATCAAGCGCAGCGCGGCGATCAGGCGCAGCGCGGCGATCCAGCGCCTCGCAGCGATCAGGTTCCGCGCAGCGATCAGGCGCAGCGCGGCGATCTGGTGCCGCGCGGCGATCTAAATGAGGTAGCGGGCGTGGGCGTGGCTGCGGGCGAGCCGCTGGACACAACCCCCCAGGAACCCCTCTCAGCGGTGGGTGAGGGCGACGATGCGCTGAGGTCGGCGTGCCTGGAGGTCGGCGCGCTGCTCGTGGAGTTGGAGCGCTTCGAGGAGGCCGCGCGCCGATATCTGACCTTGATCGGCCAGGAGCCGGCCTGCCTGGCGGCCTTCGAGCGCCTCTTCGCCTTGGCAGGCCGGGCGCCAGCGCTGGCCGTATCCATCGCCAACGCCTCGATCTTGCTGCGCTTTCTTCAGCCAAAGGCCTTTGACGCGCTCGGCGCGGAGGCGGTCACGAGACATGGAGCCAGCCAGGCCGCCGCGATCCCTGATCATGCCAGGCCGCTGTCGCCCGCGCAGGTGGACGAGGATCTGACCCACCCCGACGAGCGAGCCTCTCGGGTCCAGGCCCAGAAGTGGATCGGCGGCCTCGTGGCCCAGCGCAAGGACACGGGGGACATCGAGCGCCATTGCCAGAGGATCGACGCTCTGAGCCACCCGGCGCTGAGCGACCTGCTCGTCCAGGCTGCGCACCTGCTCTCGATCCCGACCCCGCGCTGCTTCTTGAGCCACGACAGCAGCGGCATCCGCGCGCTGGGGCAGAGCGCGGCGCCCTTCATCCTGCTCGGATCGCAGCACCTCGATCCGGGCTCCGAGCGCTTCCTGTCGCCGCCGCAGCTGGCCTTCGCCGTCGGCAGCCAGCTGGCCCACATCCGGGTCGGGCACCTGATCCTGACCAGCTCGGAGTTCTGGGCCTCGGTCGGGGCGCGATCGCTCGACGGCCTGATGACGGTCTTGAGCCTCGTCCCGGCGGGCGCGCTGCTGGGCAAGCTGACCGACGGGGTGGCGCTCAAGTGGGTCGCGGCCCTGCAGAAGCGCACCGACGGCGCGGCCGTCGGCAAGCTGCTGGCCGCCGCCGAGGCCCGGATCAAGGGCGGGGCCGTCGGCGAGGGCGCCAACACCCTCCTGCAAGGCGCCCTCTCCAAGGCCCGCGGGGCCACGCAGGCGGCAGAGCGCGACGATCACTCGGCAGAAAACCTCGTCCGCGAACAGCTCGCGGACTTCGCCCGCGGCGCCATGTACACCGCCGACCGCGTCGGCCTGCTGGTGTGCGACGACCTCGACGCCGCCATCCTGTCCATCCTGCGCCTCTCGCCCCACGCCATCGTGGAGATCCCCGCTGTCCGGCGCTACGGCCTCGCCCCCGTCCTGGATCGCCGCGACGCCGAGGGCCGCAGGGTCTACGAGGAGCTCGCGCTGCGCCTCGGGGAGCTCGCGCGCTTCGCGATCTCCGAGCCCTGCGCGGCGCTGCGGGCCGAGGTCTTCGGCGCCGAAGACCTCGGCCCGAGGGCAAACCTCGACGATCCGCGCGCAAGACACGACCACGAGAACCACGACGCGGATCACGACAACGAGGCGCCTGAAGGCGAGGCGCCAGGAGGGGGGCTGGATCGATGAGGAGATGGGAGGGGAAGGTGGCGCTGGTCACGGGGGCCTCGGCGGGGATCGGGGAGGCGACCGCCGTCGCGCTGGGGAGAGCGGGGATGAGGGTGGTCGGCTGCGCCCGGCGGATCGAGCGCCTCGAAGGGCTGCGCGCGAGGCTGCAAGGCGAGGGGATCGAGTTCATGCCGATCCAGGCTGATCTCCGTAAAGAGGCGCAGATCCTGGAGATGTTCGACGCCGTTCGGTCGCGCTGGGGTGGCGTGGACGCGCTGGTCAACAACGCGGGGCTTGGGCACAGCGCGCCGCTGATCGACGGCGCCACGGAGCACTGGCGCGAGATGCTGGAGGTCAACGTCCTGGCGCTGTGCGTCTGCACGCGCGAGGCGATCTCCGACATGAGGGCGCGCGGGGACGCGGGGCACGTCGTCCACATCTCTTCGATGGCGGCGCACAGGGTGCCGACGGGCAGCGGCGTCTACGCGGCGACCAAGCACGCCGTCCGGGCGCTGACCGAGGGGCTGCGCCAGGAGCTGCGCGCGCTGGGCTCGTCGATACGGATCACGTCGGTGAGCCCTGGCTTCGTGGAGACGGAGTTCGCGGCCCTCTACCACAAGGACGAGGCCGCCGCCGCCGAGACCTACGGGCGCACCAAGGTCCTGGAGGCCGACGACGTGGCCGAGGCCGTCCTCTTCGCGCTCGGGATGCCGGCGCACGCCCAGATCCACGACATCCTGATGCGGCCGACGGCCCAGGTGAACTGATTCAAAGGAGCAGCTGTCGCGCAGGGCAAGAGCGCCGGTGGGTTTGAGGGACCGAGGTCGTCGAGGTCGACAGGAGTCAAACCCATCAGCGCTCCAGGAGGGGATCAGTTGCTCTTGCGGGGTCGGAAGGCCCACAGGAAGGAGGCCAGCGCGCTGGCATTGCGGGTGTTGAGCCACACCTTGCCTTGGCCACCGAAGCGCGCCACGAGGCCCTCGCCGGAGGTCAAGAAGGACTTGAGGCCGCCGACCCGCTCGACGTTGTAGGTGGCCCCTTCGGAGAAGGCCAGGATGTGGCCGGTGTCCACGACGTAGCCGCCCTGCCCCATCGTGCCGGGCTGGCCGACGGGGATCTCGTGGATGGCGCCGAAGGAGTTGATGAAGAGGTCGCCTTGCCCCGAGGCCTTGACCAGGAAGAGGCCGGCGCCGGAGAAGAAGCCCTTGGCACCGCCCCACTTCGTGTCCAGCTCGATCCCCTCGGTCGAGGCCAGGTAGCCCGAGGACTGGATGAAGATGGCCCCCATCTCGGGGGTCATCTTGATGTGCATCACGTCGCCCTCGGTCGGCGGGGCGATCTGGAGGCGCTCGCCGGCCGCCGAGGCCGTGAAGGTGTTTTGAAAGAGGGACTCGCCGCCGAGCATCTTGCGCTTGAGCGCCGCGCCCAGGCCGCCGCGGATCGCGGTGGTCATCTCAAGGGCCGAATCCCGACCCACCATGGCGCCGGCCTCGGCGATGAGCTTCTCGCCGGCCTGCTCAAAGACGACGTCGAGCATGCTGGCGTCGGGCCGCTGGGTGATGTTGAATCGCATCTCTCTCTTTGCTCCCGAAGAGGTCCTAGACCGGCGGCATCATCTTGCCGATGAACTGCCCGAAGGCCGTCGCGTTGCGCGTCTGGATCAAGACCCGGCCCTGGCCGCTGAAGCGGCACACGGCGCCCTCGCCCGACAGATAGGCGGCGATGAACCCCCCGCCAGCCTTGGAGATCTTGTAATCGAGCCCCGAGGTCCAGGCCACCACGTGCCCGTTGTCCACGATCAGGCTGCCGTCCACGTCCAGCGCCTCGAAGGCCCCGAAGGCCCCGATCACCAGCCGGCCGCTGCCCGTGGCCTTCAAGTGCGCCAGCCCCGTGCCCGAGAACATCGCCTTGAGGCCCCCGAACTTCGTCTCGATCGCGACCGTGTCCTCGCAGGCGATGAAGGCGCCCTGGGCGACGTTCCAGCCCTGCGACGACGACACCTCCACCACCTCCAGATCGCCCGGCAGCGCCGCCCCGACGAGCACCTCGCCGGCCGACCCCGTCGCCGTGAACTTGTTCATGAAGAAGGACTCGCCGCCGAGCATCGCCTTCATGCCCTTCATCATCCCGCCGGACTGCGTCTCCATGGTGATGTTGACGCTGCGCCCGACCATCGCCCCGGCCTCCACCCTCAAGGGAGAGTCTCCGGGCTTCACCACGCAGCGCGCCAGCGCCGCGCCGGGCCGATGTATGATCTCAATGTCCATGTGTCTCGCTCCCGGGGCGCGAGCGCCCCTGAGGCCCGCGGCCCCTCAGGAAATCTTCGCCAGCCACGACACCAGCGCGCCCACATTGCGCGACTGGATGTAGACCTTCCCCTTGCCCGCGAACTGGCACACCAGCCCCTCTCCCGAGGCCATCGACCCCATCAAGCCCTTGCCCGCCCGCTTGATCGTAAAGGTCAAGCTCGGATCGAAGGCCACGATGTGCCCGTTGTCCACCATGTAGGTCCCGTCCACGTCGATCGCGTGAATGCCGCCGTAGGAGTTGAACCACAGCTCGCCCGGCCCCTCGGCCTCCACGAAGAAGGCCCCCTCCTTCGAGAAGATCGCCGAGCACCCGCCCCACCGCATCTGCAGGCCCAGCCCCGGCGTCGAGGCCAGGTAGGCCCCCGCCGTCAACATCAGCTTCTCGCCCGCGCCCAGCCTGCGGTGATCGATCGACCCGTTGAGCGAAGGCGCGAGCGTCACCGATCCCCCCGCGGCCGGCGCCGTGAAGTGGCTCACGAAGAACGAATCCCCGCCGACGAGCTTGCGGACGAACGCTATGAAGATCGCCGCGAGGACGGCCATGCAGCCGGCCTTCTGCCCCGCGTTGAGCTTCGCCTCCATCTTCATCCCGTCCGAATAGGTCACCATGGCACCCGCCTCGGTGATCACCTGCTCGCCCGGATCGAGATTGACGCGAAGCAACGCGTGGGATGGGCCGTGCACCACGTCGTGTTGCATCCCTCTTCCCCCTCTCTCAAAAAGGCGCCAGGGCGCCTCGTCAGGAACTTCTCACGCTCAAAATCAGGCACCCTTCTCCCAGACATCCGATCCGCTGTCAAGCGCCCGCCGCCGACCCCTCCACGCGCCGCGCCGAAAGCCCCTGCGGCATTGACCCCCGCCAGGGCCGCCGCTAAAGAGGTGCGCAGGCAGTTGGTCAGCGCTCAGGGTCCGACGGTTTGCGATGCCAAGGTCGGCGCTCATGGGCAGGGCTTCGCACTCCACCCCGGCACTCCACCCCCCACTCCACCCCCTGTCCCCCTCCTCCCTCCGGAAGGGAGGCAGTGCCTCTCGGGGGGACGCTCGTAGTACGGGCAAGGTGGTTCGGGGGGGGCTGGTTGGATGGACAGGATGATTCGGGGGGGTGGGCCGCAGGAGTCTTCGCCGGGATCACTGGCCGCCTGGGGCGGGTCGCGATGTCGTCGGGGCGGGACCCGATCCACCCAAAGCCGTAATACGGGCGTCCCCCCGAGAGGCACTGCCTCCCTTCCGGAGGGAGGAGGGGGACAGGGGGTGGAGTGGGGGGGTGGAGTGCGAAGCCCTGCCCAACAACGCTAATACGCGCCGGACCCTTGACGGAGGACACCATGACGCACGACTCGCCGCGCTGGGACCGACGGAGGCTCGCCAAGATCGGCGCCGCCGCGCTCGCGCTGCTCTCGGCCCCCTTCTGCGGCGCCTGCATCGCCACCCGGATGCCCGGCCAGTCCTTCCAGGGGACGCTGCCCGCGCCCACCGATCCCCAGCTCGACGCGCGGCGGCGCCTCCAGGTTCACGTCGACACGCTCGGCGGCGAGATCGGCGAGCGCAACGTGTGGCGCCCCGAGCGCCTCGCGGCCGCCGAGCGCTACTTGACCGGGGCGCTTGAGCAGGCCGGCCTGAGCGTCGCCCGATACCCCTACAAGAGCCGCGGCGTCGAGGTCGCCAGCCTGGAGGTCACCCTCACCGGCCACGCCCGCCCCGACCAGATCGTCCTCGTCGGCGCCCACTACGACTCGGTCGAGGGCTCTCCCGGCGCCAACGACAACGGCGCCGGGGTCGCCGCCCTGCTGGAGCTGGCACGGCTGGCCTCGGCGCGCAAACCAGCGCGATCCATGCGCTTTGTCTTCTTCCCCAACGAGGAGCCGCCCTTCTTCCAGCAGGAGGAGATGGGCAGCCTCGTCTACGCCCGCATGTGCCGAGCGCGCGGCGACGACATCGTCGCCATGTTCGCGCTCGACACCCTGGGCTTCTTCTCCGACGCCCCTGGCAGCCAGCAGTACCCCGCGCCCTTCTCCTGGCTCTACCCCGATGCGGCCAACTTCGTCGGCTTCGTCGGCGACACCGGATCGAGCGCGCTGGTCAAGGACGCCGCAGGGCGCTTCCGGCAGGTCGCCCGCTTCCCCTCCGAGGGGCTCGCCGCACCGGACTGGATCACCGGCGTCGGCTTCTCCGACCACTGGTCCTTCTGGCAGGTCGGCTACCCCGGCGTCATGATCACCGACACGGCCTTCTTCCGCTACGCCCACTACCACACCCCCGAGGACACCCCCGACAAGGTCAACACCGACGCCCTGGCCCGGATCGTCGTCGGCCTCGACGCCGTCTTCGCCCAGATCGCCGATCAACCCTGAGGGCGCTTGATGGAAGGCGCGCCCTGCTCGATAATCGACCGCGCCGCGACCCGCTCGCGCCACCTGACCCGCGCCCGGCAGGCCATGACCCAGGACAGGCACGACAACCTCACCCCCGGCACCCTCGTCGCCGGCCGCTACCGCATCACCGAGTTCATCGGCAGCGGCGGCTTCGGCGCCGTCTACGAGGCCATCCACCTCGCCATCGACGCCCCCGTCGCCCTCAAGATCCTCTTCAGCGACGACAACCCCCAGAGCCGCGACCGCTTCCTCCAGGAGGCCCGCGCCGCCGCACGCATCGACCACCCCAACGTCATCTCCGTCCACGACTACGGCGCCACCGACGACGGCCGCCCCTTCTTCGCCATGGAGCGCCTCCAGGGCCACAACCTCGCCGTCGAACTCCAGCAGCGCGGACACTTGGACCCCGAGCGCGCCCTGCGCCTGCTCTGCGGCGCCCTCGACGCCCTGGCCGAGGCCCACAAGCACGGCATCGTCCACAAAGACCTCAAACCCTCCAACCTCTTCCTCCACCACCCCGGCCAGCGCCGCGAGGCCCTCAAGATCCTCGACTTCGGCATCGCCCGCATCCACAACACCCAGCTGACCCAGAGCGGACAGACCATCGGCACCGCCCAGTACCTCGTCCCCGAGTACATCGAACACCAGACCGTCAGCCCCGCGCTGGACGTCTACCAGATGGGCCTCATCCTCATCGAGATGCTCTGCGGACTGCCCGCCGTCCGCGACAACAGCTGGTGGGGCGCCGTCTCCGCCCACCTGCGCGGCGACCTGACCATCCCCGAGCCGCTCCGACAGCGCCGCATCGGGCAGATCATCTCCCAGGCCACCCACCGCGACCCCAGAAACCGCTTCCAGAGCGCCCTGACCTTCCAGAACGCCCTGGAGAGCCTCGACACCGCCGCGCTTCGCGCCCAGCTCGACCAGCCCGCCGGCCGCCCACCCCCGATCGCCCTCCACGACCACCGCCTCCCCCCGCTCGCCGCGCTGACCGAGCCCTTGCCCCCCCCGCCGATCGGCTTCACCCTCGTGCTCCCTGGCTCCTTCCTCATGGGCTCCCCCCCCGACGAGCTCGGCCGCGTCGCCGACGAACCCCGGCGCCGCGTCACCCTCACCCGCCCCTTCGTCGCCCAGCAGGTCCCCGTCACCCAGCTCCAGTGGGAGCTGCTCCTTGGCAACAACCCCTCCTACTACGCAGGCCCCGATCGCCCCGTCGATCAGGTCAGCTGGTTCGACGCTCTGGCCTTCTGCAATGCCCTCTCGGCCAGCGAGGGCCTGCCGCAGTGCTACGCCTTCGAGGAGCCCGAGGGCGCGCCCGGCGCCGGCTTCTCCTGCCGGGCCGTCCGCTTCATGGGCCCGGACTGCCCCGGCTACCGTCTGCCCACCGAGGCCGAGTGGGAGTACATGGCCCGCGCCACCTCCAGCACCGCCTTCTGGTCCGGCCCCTGCCTGGACACCACCGAGGACCCCGGGCTGAGCCAGGTCGCGTGGTACAGAGCCAACTCAGGGGGCCGCACCCGGCCGGTCGGGTGTAAACCCCCCAATTCGCTCGACCTTTTTGACGTGCTGGGCAACATCGCCGAATGGACCCAGGACATCTACGCCCCCTATCCCAACGACGACTCCACCGATCCTCTCCTCGACGGCCCGCTCGGCGGCCGCCGCGTCTTCCGGGGCGGCAGCTGGCACTGCCTCGCCCGCGACTGCAGGGCCGCGCGCCGAGGCTCCACGCCAGCCGCCACCCTCAACCGCAGCATCGGGCTCAGGCCCGTGCGCACATGGCGCCAGGGGCCGACGGGGGCGCCCTCATGACCACCGCCGCACACAGGATCGCCGAGGCCCCTTGCGGACTCCTCACCCTGGGCCAGCCCGTCCCGCTCCAGAGCGTCGAGGCCGAAGCCTGGATCGCAGGCCGCTGCGCCCGCGTCACCCTCACCCAGCGCTACCTCAACGCCGAGCCCGCCCCCATCGAGACGATCTTCACCTTCCCCCTCGACGACACCGCCGCCGTCTGCGCCTTCAGCGCCCAGATCGGCGACCGGATCATCGAGGGCCGCGTCGAGGAGCGCCGCCGCGCCTTCGACGCCTACGACGACGCCCTGGCCGAAGGCCGCGCCGCCGCCCTGCTCGAAGGCCACGGCCCCGGCGCCTTCTCCCTCTCGCTCGGACACCTGCTGCCCGGCCAGGAGGCCGTGATCACCCTGACCTGGACCGAGCTGCTCCCCCACCAGGGCCCCGGCGTGCGCTTCGTCCTGCCCACCGCCATCGCCCCGCAGGCCGCCGCACGAGGACCTGGCGCGCCAGGGCCAGGCCCGGCGAGCCCAGGCGCGCTGGACACCAACGCCTCCGCACACGCCCTCCACGCCGCAGAACCGCCCTACCGCCTGAGCTTGACCGTCCACGTCGCCCTCGACCCCCCCCTGCGCGTCATCGAGTCCCCAAGCCACCCCCTGCGCCTGACCGTCAGCCCCCGCGCCATGATCGCGACCGCCTCCAGCACCCAGGTCGCCCTCGACCGCGACTTCGTCCTCTACCTCGAGAGCGTCGAGCCGCACACGCCCAGCGCCCGCGTCGCCCTGAGCCCCTTTGACGACAGCAAGATCGTCATGATCACCTTCTTCCCCGACCCCGACCGCCTCCCCTCCTCCGGCGACGAGGTCCACCTGCTCGTCGACACCTCCCGCGCCATGGCCGGCGACCCCCTGATCATGGCCCGCCACGCCCTGATCGCCTTCGCCGAGGCCCTCTCCGAAGGCGACTCCCTCGACATCCTCACCCCAGACTCGCTCTGGTCCACCCCGCGCCGCGTCGACGACGCCACCCGCGAGGCCGCCCGCGAGGCCGCCCGCGCGCTGACCCTCTCGGACCACCCCGATCCCCTCATCGACGGCCTCCGACACCTCGCCGCCGCCTCCTCGGGCCGACCGCGCCAGATCGTCATCATCACCGGCGGCGCCCTGCGCGATGTGGCCGCCGCTGAAGCCCTGTGCAGACGCCTTGGCCTGCGCGACCGGATCTTCGTCCTCGGCCTCGGCGCCGCCGTCGGCCAGCGCGGCGGCCTCCTGCGCAAGCTCGCCTCGCTCGGCCGCGGCGCCGCAGAGCTCGTCCACCCCGCCGAGCGCGCCGCGCCGGCCGCCTGGCGCACCGCCGCCAGGCTCGGCGCCCCCGTCCTCGAACACATCCACGTCGACTGGGAGGGCCTCGACGTCGAACAGTCCCCCGCCCTCTGCCCGCCCGTCTTCGGCGGCGACAGCCTCACCCTCTTCGCCCGCGTCCGCGGCGGCCTCCACGGCGCCGCCACCCTCCAGGCCGACGGCCGCTCCTGGTCCGTCCCCGTCAACCTCGCCAGCGCCGACCGCGGCGGCCCCATCCCCCTGCTCTGGGCTCGCGAGGCCCTGCGCGACATGGAGCTCCGACTCCAACGCGAGGGCGGCAGCGCCCAGCAGCGCCGCAGCGCCGACCGCCTCGACGCCATGATCGCCCTGAGCCGCAAGACCGGCCTGCTCTGCTCGGCCACCAGCTACGTCGCCACCGACACCTCCCCACACCCAGGCCGGCTTCGCGACGCCGCCCTCACCGACGCCCCCCTCCACGCCCTCGGCGGCTTACGCGCCGCCGCGCACCCCGACCAGGGGCACGGCGACCCCCCGATCCTGCGCCACATCCCCGTCGCCATGGCCGCCAACCTCCTGGCCGCGCCCCTGCCCGAGCCACCCCGCGCCGAAGCGACCCCCCTGCCCCGCCTCGACCTCGCCTTCACCCAGGGCGCCGCCGAGCCGCCCTCGACAAGCTCGACATACGCCCACAACGCGCCAGAAACCCCACGCGAAGGCCACGGCGCCGCCAGCGGCCCCCTCGACCGGCCCCTCCCTGCTCCCCTCTACGGCCAGCGCAGCGCCGCCCTGAGCGAGCCCGATATCTCCCGCGCCCCCTCCCTCGATCCCGGCCGCGACGACCTCTCTCTCAACCCCGATCCCCCCATCGACACCGACGAGGCCGCCTCCCGCGGCCCCCTCGACACCGACTCCTTCGACAACCTCATGCGGCTGGCCGCCATCGCAGCGCCCCCCTTGGGCGCCCCGCCGGCCTCGCGGATCGCCTCCGGCCCCCCGCCCCTGGGCGCCTTCGCCCCGCTCGCCGCCCCCCAGCGCGCCCTCGCCCCGCTTGCCGCTCCCCAGCGCGCCGCTGGCTCGCCCAAGGGCGCGACCGACCCCCTCGCAATGCCCATCGGCGCCGCCCAAAGCCCCGATATCCTTGACGAAGAGGCCGACGGCCGGCGCGAGCGCCAAGACGCCGACCTCCCGCTCCGATCCAGCGCTCTCCCCTTCGCCGATCGCAGCGCGCCCGACACCGGCGACGACCTCGCCCTGGAACACGAACACCTCGACGAGCAGCCCGCCTCACTCGACACGCTCGATGACGACCACGCCTCGCTCCTGGAGCGCGCCGCCGACCCTCGACGCCCCGATCTCTCGCCCCCCAGGATCGGCGCCCCCCCCGACAACGATGCGCCCCCCAGGAGCGACGCGCCCGCCGCTCCGCGCCGCGCCGCCACGGCGGACCTCGCAGGCACAGGCGCCTTCGCCTTCGCCGATACGGCGCCTTCGCCCTCAGTGCAGCCGGGCCGCCCCACTCCTCAGCCCCAACCTCCTGCCCTGGCGGCCTCTTCCGCCCCCCCCGCGTCCTCGACGCCCCCCACCCCCAAGGCCGCGCCGCCCCCCCCCAGCGCGGGCCTGGGAGGGCGCTCGTCGACGACCGCCAACCCCCCCTTGCAACCCCAGCAGCCCGCGCGCCCCTCGGTCGTCTCTCCCTTCGCACACACCGAGGCGCTCGACGCGATCCCCGCGCCGCGATCCTTCGCGCCCTCCGAGGCGCTCCTCGCCTCAGGCAAGGTCGGTGAGCCCGCCGCAGGCCCCCAAGGTGACGCCGACAGCACCCTCGAAGACTTCTCCGCGGTCGCCTCCCCCGACGATCTCAAGGCAGGCGCATTGCCAACCTCGGCTCACAAACCCGCGCCGAGCAAGGAGAAAAAGCAAGACGAGGCAGAGGCGCGGGGCCAGCAGCGGCTGCGCGCGACCAAAGCCGCCAGGTCGGGCGCCTTCAGCCCCGATCCCGACGACCAGGGCTTCTCCGACCCCTACGGAGCCGCCGAGCCCGACGCCGAACCCGCCGAACAGCTCGCCCATACCGGCGCGATCCGGACGGCGGCTTCCAAGGAGGCCGAGGGCGCCAAATCAGCGCCGCTCAGAGTGAAGGCCGCGCAGTCCCCCGAGCGCGCCCCCATGGATAAGACGGAGCAACACCCGTCCGCCATGAGCGCGCCCAACGCCCAGAAGGCCGCCCGATCCAACCTGGGGGTCGCGTTCAAGGTCATCGCCGCGCTCGTCGCCTTGACGATCATCGCGATGATCCTCGGCGCGCTGGCCTGGCTGGCCGTCAGCGCGCGCTGACGAAGCCCGGGTTGAGCTGGATGTCCGCCACAAGCAGAGACTGAAAGGGCAGGTTGCGGTGCGGCGCGTCCTCCACGCAAGCCACCTCCACCGACGAGAAGCGCGACAGCCGCGCCTCCGCCGCCTCTCGCCCCGACGCCACGAAGGTCGCCTCGACCGGGTTGTTGTGGATCTGCAACAGGAACTTGCGACAGCGGTTCGACACCGGCTGCCTCTGCCCCGCGTGATCCCGGATGCTGATCCCCGGACAGTCCTGCACGTCGCCCTCAAGCGTGAAAGCGTACAGCCGGCGATCGTACGACGGCCAACCGTTCAAGCTCGGGCAGGTGCAGCCCGCGCTCCCCTCGCACCTCGAAGACGCGCTGGCCCGCTCGAGCGTCCGCTTGAGGTAGAAGTCCCCCGGGCTGCCCTCGAAGAAGACGAAGCACCCGCCGTCCTTGAAGAAGCCGTGCCCGTCGTGGATGCGCGCCCACGCCAGCACGCTCGGCGGCGGCGACCCCGAATCGCACGCCCAGCCCGGCACGCTCAAGCTCGGCTGCGTCGTCGGGCAGCGCTCGTCCTCCCCATTGCAGGTGTTGTCCACGTTGTCGCCGCACACCTCCAGCGACGGATCACAAGGCACGTCCGAGGCGTCGATCACCTCGTCGCACCCCACCCCCGCCGCCGCCGCGCACGCTACGATCCAGAGACACCACCGCGACATCGACCCTACTCCCGCCCCAGGGCGCCGAGCAGCGCCTCGATCTGCGCCTCATAGACCGGCCACGCGTCCGGCCCCGTCGAGTTCGTCTCCGTGTAGTGATCCCCCGGCGGCTCGATGATGTACGGCCCGTCCGGGTCCAGCTCGAAGTCGTAGGTCGGCATGATGTAGCCCAGCTCGTCGTGCGTCAGCCCCAACGTGAAGAGCACCTCCCCCGGCAGCCGCTCCTTGAGGTACGGACCCCTCGGCGCCTCGTCCAGCGGCGGCGGGTTCGGGTTGCCCGGGTCCACCATGCACCGACTCCCCACCCCCATCGCCTCCGACACCTCCGCCGCAAACACGCACCCTCCCACCTCGCCCAGACACACGAAGCCCGGCGCGCACCCCGCGTTGTCCACGCAGGACCTCAAACACCGCCTGTCGGCCTGCTCCGGCCTCACGTCCTGATCCAGACACTCAAGACCCTCCCCGCACTCCGAAGTCTCCCCGCAGCGCGCCGCCTCCGGCGTGCAATGCAAGCCCCCGCACGACCACCCCTCGAAGCACCCCTCGGCGCACAGAATCGGCAGCAAGTCCTCGCCGCAAAAGGGTTTTTCTGGATTGCCGAGCCAGGGGGCGAAGGCGTAGGAGACCCCGGCGTCGTAACCCCCGACGAGCAGCTCCGGGAAGATCTCCCCCGGCACCGTGAAGAAGGTCGCCGGCCCCAGCGTGAACAAGGTCGCCCGCGTCAGCGCCGCGGGGCGGTTCTGCGCGCTGAAGGGGATCTGGTTCGTCGCGTTGTAGATATCCCGATCAAAGAGCCGCAGCCCGTTGATCGCGATCTGGAACTGGGTGTTGTCCACCGGCACCGTGAACTCGCGGCTGACCACCCGCAGCGAGGGCGCATCGACCACAGGCGCCTCCGCCATCATGTCCAGGACCAGCAGGCCGATCTGATCCCCGATGGCCTCCACCTTCTCCCAGGTCTCGTCGCGGTGCTGACCACCTGCCCGATCCTCGGCCACCGCGCCCCCTGGCCCGATCAGCCCCCCGACGGCCCCCGCGAAGTAGATCGCCACGCCCCCCAGCCCCTCCACCGCAGGCGCGACCACCGCATCGCCTGGCCCGCGCAGCTCCGGCAGCCCGCCCTCGATGGCCCGGATCGCCGCGCCGGGGTAGTCCGCCGTGATGTGCGGGTTCCTCGACCCCCGCGCCTCGGCGTGCTGACCCCAGCTGAAGAGCGTCGCTATCGTCGCCCCGTCGCCCACCCTGGACAGCCGCATCACCGGCATCTCGTCGTCGAAGATCCACGGATCACGCCCGTCGTCCACCGCCAGCTTGTCCACCCCCGTCTTGCGCACCCCGACCTGGAGCGAGGCCGGCGACAGCGACCCCCACGCCGACTCGATCGCCTCGGCGATCTTCTGGTCGACGTGCGTCATCCACCACGCCTCGGCCCCCGTCGACACCGGCAGCTCCTGCCCCCCGAAGCCCGGACCCCACTGCCCCAGCGTGTCCGGCGCCTCGTGCACGTGCGTGGCCCCGATCACGATCAGATCCAGATCCACGCCCTCCCCCAGCAAGGCCCGCACTCTGCGCTCTCTGTCGTAGAAGAACCCCACGCCATCGACCGACACCAGCGCCATCGCCAGATCGCCCTGTTGGATCACCACCACCCGCGCGAACACGTCGTCGCGCGCCAGCGCGCCCTCCCAGGGCTTGTCCGGATCGCACATCCCGTCCGGCCGATCGCCGCAATACCGGAACGCTGGCCTGCTGTGAGAGTAGCCTGCGATCCACGCCCCCTGCATATGCCCGTCGCCCTCGCCGAAGTCCGGCCCCTCGTAGCCAGGATCGCCCGGACAGCGCTGGTCCAGCCCGCAGTCGATGAAGGTGCTCGGCTCATCCGGGTCGCCGTTGAACTCCGCCCCCTGGACGAACTCTCGCCGCGCCTGCTCATAGCCCGTCGTCAACACCGCCTTCGCCGCGCCCGCCATCAGCGCGCCCTCGGCCCGTTCGCAGCCCTCGGCGCCAGGGCACACCAGCGTCGGCGACTCCCCGCGCACGCACGCCAGCGCCCCGCCGACGTCCCGGCACGACTCCAGCGCCCGGCAGTCCCCGTCCGAAACACAAGCCCGATCAAAGCGATCCGCGCACCGACCGCCCACGCAATGCTCCCCCGCCGCCTCATCGCAGGGCTGAGCGCACGCCCCCGGCTCCGCCTCAGGCTCACCCTCCGGCTCGCCCTCCGGCGACCCCTCAGGCGTCCCCTCAGGCGACCCCTCTGGCGTCGCCTCCGGCGTCCCCTCCGGCTCGCCCTCCGGCGCGACCGCCGGCTTCGAATCGTCCCCGCAACCCACCACCACCAGGGCCATCGCCACCGCCCACCAGACCTTCATCGCCACCTCCGCGCAGCATCACGTCAGATCCACACCCTACCACGACCACCATTACAAATCTCAACCCTGCCCGAGCGCGGCTCGGAGAGTCAGGCCCGACCGGTGAAGTCACGATCGCACCGCCCCCCAACGCCCCACGCTCGACGAACACCCCACGACCCACGAACGCCCCACGCTCCTCGCACCGCCCCTCACGGGGCGGGCTCGTCGGGTGGGGCTTGGATGCGCGGGTCGGGCTGCGCCCTGTCGGTCGCAGGCCCCGCAAGGCCCAGGTCGACACCTGGGGGCGTGAAAACCCCAATCCACAGGCCCACTTCGACGCGCTGATCCTGCCCCGCGATCTGTTGTCGTCCGCCCGCCGGCCTGAGACCGACAGGGCGCAGCCCCCCCGAGTTTCTAGCCCCACCCGACGAGCCCGTCCCCAACGGGGGCGGTGCGAGGAGCGTGGGGCGTTCGTCGAGCGTGGGGCGCTCGTCATCGGAGCTGGCGCAGCAGAGGAGCGTCCGGCCTTGACGAAGACAACAGGCCGAGGCACGCTCCCGCGCCGACGATCTCAAAAACCACCACGCGCCACCGTCCCGACGACCCACAAGAGGGTGATCTCGAATGGCGACAGGCCTGAAGCAGCACACCGTCCTCCTGGCCCCCCACGACGCGACCTGGGCGACCCTCTACGACGCCGAGGCCCGCGCCCTGATCATTGCACTCGGCGCCGACGCGGTCGCAATCAGCGCCGACACAGTCACACTCGGCACCGACGCGGTCTCACTCGGCGCCGACACAGTCGCGCTCGGCACCGACGCGGTCGCAATCAGCGGCGACGCTGTCACGCTCGGCGGCGCGGTCGCGATCGAGCACGTCGGCAGCACCTCCGTCCCTGGCCTGCCCGCCAAGCCCATCCTCGACATCGCGCTCGCGCTGGCCGACGCCCTCACCGCCCCCACGATCGACCGGCTGACCGCCATCGGCTACATCGACTGCGGCGACAAGGGCGGCGACGGCGGACACCTCCTCGTCAAGGAGTCCTCGCCCGGCGTCCGCACCGTCCACCTCCACGTCGTCGCCCACGGCGACGACAACTGGCGGGCCTATATGATCTTCCGCGACGCCCTGCGCCGATGCCCCCCCCTTCGCGACGCCTACGCCGCCCTCAAGCGCCACCTCGCCGCCCAGCTCCCCGACGATCGCCCCCGCTACACCGCCAGCAAGCACGGCTTCATCCAGAGCGTCATGCGCGCCGCCGAGCTGGCCGCCCCCAACCCCGTGGCCCCCAACGCCTCCCGCGTCTACGCCTACGTCGGCCCCGTCGACCTGCTCGCCGACGCCACCCCCGACAAGGCCGGCCACCCCATCTCCTGCGCCGAGGATCTGCGCCGCTGGCTGCGCGAGCGCGGCGACCGCCCCGATCCCGAAGGCCAGCTGACCCTCACCTTCGTCGTCGATCTCCAGGGCCGGCTCCTGATCGCCGATCGCCACAGCGAGCACGTCTCCTGCGCCTCCGGCGGCCCCGTTCTGGCCGCAGGCGAGCTGGTCGTCCTCCGGACCCCCGATCCCGAGATCGCCGAGGCCTCCAACCAGTCCACCGGCTACTGCCCAGAACCAGACTGCTGGACCCACCTCCAGGCCGCCCTCGATCGCGCCAACATCCCCCACCCTGGCCGCCTCACCCGCCCCTTCACCTTCCGCCGCTGCCCTGAGTGCGGCCAGCGCAACATCATCAAGGACAGCTGGTTCGAGTGCGACGTGTGCGCCAACCCCTTGCCCCTCCTATGGAATTTCGGCTGACTGCGGACCTCGGATTCCCGCGCGAGCCCTCGACAGGCAAGACCCCTTCAAGCGGACTTCGGCTGCTCGGCGACTTCGGGGAAGGGAGAGGCCCGCAGGAGCGCGGCGCGAGCAAAGGCGGGGGAGAGGCCGCGGCGCGAGCAAAGGCCGGGGGAGGAGGGAGAGGTCGCGGGCAAAGGCAAGGAGAGGGGAAAGAGGGCCATCGCGGATCAGCGGCCGGGGGTGAACTCGATGAGGTCGATGCCGTTGTCGCTGACCTCGCCGACGCCGGGCAGGTAGAGCTTCTCCTCCGCTTCGTCGCAGTCTTCGAGCGGGTTGCTGTCCATCACGATCAGGACGTCGTCGCGGGCCTCGCCGTTGATCGTGCGCGACGCGCCCACCTCGGCGACCTCGCCCATGTCGAGGGCGTCTTGCGCGGCGGCGTTCTCCTGGATGTAGCCCTGCCCGACGGCGGGCGTCGCCGGCATGATGATCCCTGGCAGCGCCCCGTCCTGGCCGGCCCGCCACGAGCCGTCGTTGTTGATCCCCGCCTCATCGACGTTCTCGACGAACTCGCCGAAGTAGCAGACCGTGCCCTCGGTCGTCTCGACGTAGAAGTTGCGGGCCGTCTCGATCAGCTCGCCGTCGACGAACTCCTTGTGCAACAGGACGTGCGTCTCGACCCCGTTGACCACCTCGGTCTCCTCCAGCACCTCGCGCTCGATCCGCACCGCTTCGCCCTCGTCGTCGCCCTCAAGCACCACCCGCAGGCCCGGCGTCAGCGGATAGAAGGGGTTGACCGAGGCCAGCGTGAAGGTCACCGACGCCGGATCGCACAGCGCCGCCGACAGGCTCGGCTCAAAGCACAGCTCGATCTCACCGTTGTTGGGATCGTTGTTGGGATCGTTGTTCGGATCGTTGTTGGGAGCCGCGTCGTCGTCTTCGGCCGCGTCGCCGCACGCGACAAGGCCACAGGACATCGCCAGCGCGGCGAGGAAGGAGAGCTTGTTCGATGCGTGGATCATGGGCTTCACCTCTTGAGATTGCCTTGACACCCTACGTCAAGGTCGATTCGCTCGTAAGTGCCCGGCGATCTTCGATCCTTCGCCCTCACCGCGAAAAAAACTCCCCTTCCCGGCTCGACATCGCTCTCGCGCCCTGCGCCAGGTGCTCACCCTTTCGCCTCGACCTGTTGCCAGTGCGTGATGCGCTCCATACGCTCAATAACCTCGGGACCTGGCTCCATCTCCCCAAGCGCAGCGCGCAGTTGACTGAAGATGGCGCCCAGGAGTTCGCCAAAGGCACCAGGGTAGAGTTCGAAGTAAGGCCACAAACGATCCTGTGCCTCAGCCAGCGCAGCCACAGCCTCGCCTCGGCGCCCAAGGCCCATAAGGATCAAGCCCGACAGACCAAGACTCCTAGCGAGGTCAGGCAAGAAGACATCGGGTCTATCCTTGGCAAAATCTCGCCTGATCTGAACAGCCTCGTTGACGGCTTCAAAGGCTTGCTCCCTCCTTCCCAATAAGTTGAGCAGGGCGCCCAGGTTGTTGAGGCTGGCCGCGAGGTGAGGCAAGAAGACATCGGGGCTGTCGTTGGCCAAAGCTCGCCTGATCTGAACAGCCTCGTTGACGGCTTCAAAGGCTTGCTCCCTCCTTCCCAGATCGCTGAGATCGGCACTCAGGTTGTTGAGACCAAGGGCAAGGCTGGGCAAGAAGGCATCGGAGTTGTCCTTGGTCAAGACTCGATTGATCTCAACAGCCTCATGGGTGGCCTCAAGGGCCTGCTCCTTCCTGCCCATATCGCTGAGCACCTTGCCCAAGTTGTTGAGGCTGGACGCGAGGTTGGACAAGAAGACATCGGGTCTGTCCTTGGCCAGGGCTCGATATAGTTCGACAGCCTCAACGACTGCCTCAAGTGCTCGATCCCTCCTCCCCAGTTCGCTGAGCATGTTGCCCAGGTTGTTCAGACTGGCCGCGAGGTCGAGCAGGAAGACTTCGGGGTCTTTCTGAGCCAGCTCACGCCGAATCGCGGTCGCTCTCTCAATCGCTGAGTGAGCTTCTTCGAGTCGTCCGAGTTGACCAAGTGCAGAACTCCAATTGAAGAGGCTTCGGGCGAGGAGGGCGGGGTCGATGGTGGTGAGGCGCTGTTCGGGGGGGTCGGTGTCGCGCACCGAATCGGCGGCTTCCTGGGCCAGATCGAAGACGCGGGCCTGGACCAGATTTTTCAGCGCGTCGATCTGGGAGAGCCAGCGCCGGGAGGGATCGTCGGCTGTGCGTTGAACGCGGTGCCAGTGTTGGATGGCGAGCTCGCGTTCGGCGCTGGAGACTTCGATGGCTTCATCAGGATGGAGGCGATGGGGCTCGTGGGGTTGGGTAAGGGCGAAGTATCCCTCGGGAAGTTCGGTGTCGGGTTCAAGGACGATGTCTCGGATGGACCAGAGATCGGGGGCGGCCTCTCGAATCAGGGGCTTGGCCCATGAGGGCACGACGAAGAGGAGGCCGGACTTGCGGCCTCGGCGCAGCACCTCCCGGCGCTCGTTCCAGCGCTGGGCGGCGAAGGACAGCGCCTTGCGCCGCTCGGGCTCGTCGAGCCCTTCCACAACGCACCAGACCAGGGCGTCGTCGGGCGTGGCGCTCAGGATGTTGGCGAGGATGTGGTTGAAGTCTTCGGGGGCCTTGGCGGCGAGGAGGATGGGGGGGATAGCGGTGGACTTGGGGAGGGACTTGAGGCGCTCTAGAAAGATGGCGCCGGCAGGGGGCGACTTCAGGAAGAGGAAGCCGAGCCAGAAGCCCTCGGCCAGATCGATGTGCCTGGCGAAGAGGTGCCAGTCGTTCTCGGCGTCGTTGGTCAGGCGAGGGCCAGAGTCACGGCGGTCGTCGCTGATCATGGGGCTGGGGGCGTCTCCTGAAGGGCCTCGGCTTGCTCAAGCACGATGTCGCGCACGAGAGGATGGACATCGAACCACTCGCGCCCGTTGAGGTAGCAGAGCACCAGATGGGTGTCGAAGAAACGCGACAGGTCTCCGACGGACCCCTGAGTGCCCAGCGAGGCCTTCCGAGTGCGCGCGATCTTTGCCAACCACAGTGCATCTTGATCGGCGATGGGCAGGAACTCCGCTCTTGTGCGCTCGATGGCGGCGGTGGTGTCCTTCTCGGATGCAGGCAAAGTGCGGGCCTGGAGCACGACAGCGCGAAGCAGGCGAATCAAGTCTCGCAGGTGACCCCCCGAGACGAGCAGGAGCCTGTTCAGAGACTCTTGAGATCCCAGCAGATGATCGGGATCGATGCGCTTCCGGACCACCCGTTCCAGGAGAGCCAGTCCTGGGAGATAGGGTTGGGGCGAGGCGCTTTCTTCTGGCGTGTAGACGTGCACCTTCTGCTCAGGCAGGGTGTAGAGCCCGTTGTAGCGGGCGCCGAGGCCAGGAGAGCGAATTCGAAGCCAGGGCGGTACAGTGTAGATAACGTGGACGTAAGGCAACTTGAGCTTGTCGTCGTGCTGGGCAAAAAGCCGCTCCAGGGAGGCGTGGATGTCGGCCTCGTTGGCCCGCGTGCCGCGCGCGTGCTCGATGGAGTCGATCAGCATTACCAAGGGAGCGTCGCCGTACTCCTGCTGAAGAGCACGGACACTCTCGGACACGAAGGCACGGACCTTGGCGTTGAACACGCTCAGGCTCCTGGAGAGGCGCTCCTGAATCTGATGTCGGAAGGTGGGGTTCGTGCGAAGCTCAGCTTTGAGGCCGAGGGTCGTCGCGCCGACGGGCACATCTGCGGTGATCTCGGGCAACTCAACCTCGGATTTGAGCCAGTTGACGAATCGATCCCAGGGCGACTCCTTGCTGGTGTTGCGACCGAGCAGGGAGTCGTCTTCAAGCGCCTCGCCGAGCGCCCCACAGAGCGCCAGGAGGAAGTCGGTGATGTCCACGGGGGTGTGCAGATCGAGGTGCTCCTCGATATCGATCAACACCACGAGGTAACCGCTGTCGTGAAGCAGGCTGCGCAAGCGCTTGAGTTCGGTGCTCTTGCCTGAGCCCCGGTAACCCGACAGGAGCTGAACGCTGTCGGTCCCGATGGAGAAGTCGATGGCCTCCTTCATCACCAGGATGACGTCGGAGGACTCCTCGTAGAGCGGGACATAGAGGGGATCGTCAGGTTCCAGCGCCCTGTCTCCAAGATGATTGAAGTACGCTTGCCGCAACTCTCTGTCCGTCATGAACACACGCTCCTCAACGGGCCTCTTCGCCGAGGGCCCTCGCAACCATCGGGCGAGCAAGATGGGCGCATCGGCGACGACATCAAGGGCTTTGTCAAGATCGTCCGCGCCCGGCGATCATACCCCACAGCGCCACGGACGCCAAAGCAAAGGAGGCGAGCGCCGCTTGGGACAAGCCTTCACGCCGTCGAGGCGAGGGACGGATCACGGGCGATCGCCAATCTGTAAACATTCAATAATATTGGACAAAATCGCCTGGGCGCTCACTTCATACACCGGATCGCCAACCGCACGCGCCCTGCTCCACGCCACAGGCCAGCGCGGTAGCCTTGCGCGCTCTCTGGAGCCTCCTGGGCTCTTGCCCCATCCCTTACGGACCCTGGCGCGCGCCCTCATCCGGGCCCAGGTCCGCATAGGGACAGCCGCCCGGCGGGCTGCCCTCCCCTGTCGGGCACACCGCCCCCTCCCACTGAACCTCCTTGAGATCCGCGCGCCAGAGCTGCGCCCCCCGGAGATCGGCGCCGCGCAGATCGACGCCCCTCAAGTTGGCCAGCGTCAGCTGCGCGCCCCGCAGATCCGCGCCCCTCAAGTTCGCGCCCTCCAGCCGCGCGAAGATCATCTTCACCCCGCGAAGATCCTCACCCTCAAGATCCGCGCCCCGCAGATCGGCGTGCTCGCAATAGGCGCCCGGCCCTGGATCGCAGCGCGGCGCCTCGATGTGCAGCGGCTCAAGCTCGGCCTCACCCCGACAACCAGCCCCCCCACAGGGCGACACGGCCAGCGCCAACCCGAGGGCCAGCGCGGACGCGCGGGCGTCTTGTCGCGATCGCCCCGACGGCCACATTCGAGGCGAAGATCCAACGGATGTGGAGCAGGCTATGATCATGGTCCCAGACGCCGTCGGCACGATCGCCGCCCCACCCCAGGCTTGCGCCCGGGGCTACAGAGAAGGGACGCCCCTGCGGGGCTCACGACGGGCTGTGGGCAAAGCTGCCGCGTCGTGCCACTGGACTGCAGGGCTTCAACAAGCAGGGCCGCTTGTGTCGGGTGACACCATCCCTGGAGGTTGAAGTCCTGTCGAGAGCCCCGAAGGGGCATCCCTGACCTGTAGCCCCGGGCGCAAGGGCAGCGGCCCTGCGCCTGGGGCGAGCGGGCTCTGCGTCCCTGTTCACTGCCTGCTCCACACCCAGATCCAACCCTCGTGTCAGCCATGGCCCTTAAAACCTCCACCCCAAACCAGAGCATTTTAGAGCCCCGGCAGGGGCGAAACAGAGTAGCCGCGGGTGCAGCCGCGACAGCGGCAAACCCGTCGGCGCTCGGCGGCAAACCCGTCGGCGCTCGGCGCCAAACCCGTCGGCACAGGTGCAGGCAGACCCGATCGCTCTCACATGAACGCCTCCCCAAGCCCCCGGTAGGTCGGCTCCTCGCCGACCACCGCGCCGCCGCGCACCAGCAAGAAGGTGTTGAAGCGCTCGGCCAGCTCCCCGGCCTTGGCGTGCCGACAAATCACCGGCGCCCCAAGCCCGATCCTCGATCCCCCCGACACCTTGAAGGGCGTCTGCACCTCGCCCCAGCCCTCCATCGACAGCGGCGACAGCCCCGCCGGGGCGTGGACGATCGGCGCCTTGTCCGCGCCCATCTCTCCCGAGGCGATGTACCCCCCGCCCGCGCACGTGATCATCCCCGGATCCGAGATCCGCGCCACGCTCAAGGCAAAAAACCCCGCCGGCCTCAGATCCAGCCCCCCGCTGCCATCAAACAAGTGGGGGCATAAAAACCCTGATCCTGCGGTCACTTCGGTCACGCTGGGATCGCGGCTGGTGAAGCGCACGCTGCCCGTCCCGCCGCCGTTGACCAGCTCCAGATCGCCGACGCGCGCCCGCAGCGCCGCGACGATCTCACCCCTGAGCTTGAGCACGGCCGGCTCCGACCCCCGCTTGAGCAGCCGCCGCACCGGATCGAGGTGTCGGCTGGTCGGGTTGTGATCCCGCAAGCTGGCGATCTGCGCCTCGTAGGCCAGCACCGCGCTCAGGCGCAGCCGCGCGCACCCCTCGACGGCGTCCGCCACGGCCAGCGCGTCCTCGACGCTCCGCACCGGGCTGCGCCTGACCCCCACATGGGCCAGCCCCCCGCCGGGTCGCCACGAGGCGTCCACGTCCAGGCACACCTTGATCGTCGCCCCGACCTCCCGCGCGGCCTCGTCCAACAGGGCGCAGTGCGCCGCCGAGTCCACCGTCGCGACGACCTCCACCCCGCCTGCGGCCAGCCGCGCCAGCGCCAGCGCCTCGTCCATCCGCGCCACCGGGTAGCCCATCAAGAAGTCGTCAAAGCCCTGCGCCGCCAGGAACGCCACCTCATAGGCCGAAAAGGTCATCAACCCCCGCGCACGCGCCCCGCCCCTCTCCAGGACGTGCCTCAACAGCCACGGATGCCGCACCGACTTGGTCGCCACCCGCAGCGTCACCGAGGTCCCCTCCAGCGCCCCGCACAGCACCCCGACGTTCGCGTCCACCGCGTCCAGATCCACGAAGGCCGCCGGCAACCTCCTGCCCTCCAGCATCGCCGCCCACCGCCCGTAATCCCGGCCCACATCTCCCATCCGCGCCCTCCCCTCCTTCACCCTCACGCAGAGACGGACACATCCATATCACCGCGTCAACCCCGCGAATCGACAGGGATATCTCTACTTGACCGTGATCTCGATCGTCTGGCTGACGATCCCGTCGCCGAGCGCGGCCTGGAGCCGGTGGACGCCGGGCCGGGGGGTCCAGCGCGCCTCGCCCTGCGCCCCGCGCGGGCCGAGGGCGACGACGTCGAGGGGCTGATCGTCAAGGGTCCAGCGCAGCCCCGGCAAGAGCGCCGGCCGCGTGGTCTGCGCCACCAGCCTCAAGGTCTGATACTCCAGCGGGCGCGACGGGTTGAGCAAGAAGACCTCGCCGTCCTGGGGCGCCATGATCTGAAGTTCGGGGGCGCGCTGCTCGCGGGCCGGGCACAGGGGCGAGAAGGCCGCAGGGGGCCGCTCGACGCCGTGCGCGCGAGCCCAGTCGGCGTAAGGATCCTCGGGGAGATCGACGAAGACCTGCGCCCGCGTGTGGCGCTCGGGGCAGTCGGGGCCGGCCAGGAGCCCGTTGCGGCGATCGAGCGCCACAAGCCGGTGCCACGCGCAGGCGCCCTCGGGGGCCTGACCCTGGACGAAGACCTCGTGCGTGCGGTGCGGGCAGTCGGGGCCGGCGCGGTGGCCCGAGAGCGCGCAGATCTCCACGCGCTCCAACGACCCCGGCTGGACAAAAGCCTGCGCGGGCCTTCCGCGCATGGACAGCTCCATGACCTCACGAAAGAGCGGCCCCGCGCCGACGACGCCGCTGAGCCCCGGCAGCCGCCCGCCGTCGAAGCGACCCACCCAGACCCCCACCGTGACCTGCGCGGTGAAGCCGACGCTCCAAACGTCGCGGGCGCCCGCGCTGGTCCCCGTCTTGACCGCCACCGGGTAGGGGAAGCTGAAGGGCGTGTTGGGGCCAAAGGCCGCCATCCGCGCCAGATCGTCCGACAGGATGTCCGCGATCAAGTGCGCCACCTCCGGCGAGCACACCCGCCGCCCCTCCTGGCCCGCGCCGCCGCGCAGGAGCGAGAGCGGCCGCCACGAACCCCCCCGCGCCAGCGCCGCGTAAGCCCCGACCAGCTCCATCAAGGTCACCTCGCCGTCGCCCAGCACCAGCCCGAGGCCGTAATGTCCGGCGGGCTCGTCGAGGCTGTCAAAGCCAAAGGTGTGCAGTTGTTCAAGAAACGCGGGCGGGCCGAGTTCCTGGAGCAGCCGGACGGCGGGGACGTTGAGGCTGCCGGCCAGGGCATCGCGGGCGCGGACGGGGCCGCGGAAGCGCAGATCGAAGTTCTGGGGGGTGTAGGTCTGACCGGGGCCGAGCACGAAGTGGGTCGGCACGTCGGCCAGGACCGTGGCCGGCGTGGCGAGGTGGCGCTCAAAGGCGAGGGCGAAGGCGAAGGGCTTGAGGGTGGAGCCGGGCTGGCGGGGGGCCAGGGCGCCGTTGACCTGGCCCTGGGCGGCCTCGTCGGCCCAGTCCCGCGAGCCGACCATCGACAGCACCTCCCCGGAGGCGTTGTCGACGACCACGACGGCGGCC
Source organism: Pseudomonadota bacterium (assembly GCA_005804885.1). Taxonomy (GTDB): domain Bacteria; phylum Myxococcota_A; class Bradymonadia; order Bradymonadales; genus SYOX01. The sequence goes on along the minus strand of SYOX01000186.1, from coordinate 14,482 downwards.
TGCGCCGGCCCTTGATCGGCGAGCCGCCGCATGTGGCGGGCCACCGCCGCCTCGACCTCAAGCTGGAGCGGGAGCGAGAGCGAGGTGGTCAGCCTCGCGGGGTGGCGATCGAGCGCCGCGCCGTGGCGCTCGATCACCGCGTCGACGAAGTGCGGGGCGCGGAAGGGCGCTCGCCGGGGCAGGAGGGCGATGGGCTGGGCCAGAGCGCGGGCGTGGGTGGCCGCGTCGACCGACCGCACCAGCGACCTGCCCGCCAAAGATCCGCCCGACGCTGGCGTCGACCCGATCCCGACGACGCCAGCGTCGGCGGGCGTCGACGCGATCCTGGCTGCGTTCGAGGCAGCAGGCGTCGACCCGATCCCGACAACGCCCGAGGCTGGCGTCGGCAGCTCGACTCCAACGGCGCCCGAGGTTGGCGGCGAGGCCCCGACTGAGCCCGAGGCGGCGGGCGTCGATGGAGAGGCCCCGGCTGCGTTTGAGGCGACGGGCGTCGGCGCGACACCGACCGCGTCCGAAGCGGCGGATCTGGAGCGCATGAGGTTCAGGATGTGGCGCTGGCGGCGCGTGGCGCGGTCGAGGTGGCGGTAGGGATCGTAGCCGCTCGGGGAGCGGGGCAGCGCGGCCAGCAGCGCGGCCTCGGCGAGGCTGAGGTCGGCGGCGGAGCGGCCGAAGTAGAGGCGGCTGGCGGCCTCGACGCCGTGTGTGCCGTTGCCGTAGGGGGCGCGGTTGAGGTACTGGGTCAGGATCTCCTCCTTGGACATGGCGCGCTCAAGGCGCAGCGCGTCGACGGCCTGTCGGAGCTTGACGACGAGGGGGGAGGCCCCGGAGCGGCGATCCGCGTCAATCGCGTCAATCGCGTCAATCGCGTCAATCGCGTCAATCGCGTCATCCGCGTCATCCGCGTCGACCATGCGGACGAGCTGCATGGTCAGGGTGGAGGCGCCGCTGTAGACGCGGCCTTCGGAGAGGTTGGCCTTGATCGCGCGGGCGACGGCCCAGGGGTCAACGCCCGCGTGGTCCTCGAAGCGGTGATCCTCGCCGGCCAGCGTGGCGGCGACCAGCCAGGGGGATACGGCGTCCAGCTCCACCCAGTCGCTGCGGCCCTCGCGCTCGTCCAGGGCGTCGCGCAGCGGCTCGCCGTGGCGATCCACGATCTGGGTCGAGCCCCGATTCTCTCGCGAGAGGCGCTCGACCGGGTAGGGCTCCGACACGATCCAGAGCCAGCCCAGCGCGGCCAGGAGCGCCGCCGACACCCACGCCAACCCCATGATCTTGAAGATCTTTTTTGCAATGCGGGGCGAAGAGGGGCGCTTGGGGGGGGCGGGCATGGGTCAGCGGACCTCGATCCGCGCCATGGCGCTGCGGCCCCAGATGGAGGGGTCGTACATGGCCTCGGCGCGCGCGGGGGCGGCGGTGAAGCGGCCCAGGGAGGTGGCGCGGGCGAGGTAGGAGAGCTCGTGGAGGCCGGGTGGGAGGGAGTCGGCGAAGTAGAGGACGCGGTCGTCGCGCTGCTCGGAGTGGTAGAAGCTCCAGGAGCCGTCGAGCAGGCCGCGCGAGGTGTAGCGGCCGCCGTTGTCGGCGGCGTAAGTGCCGGAAATGGCGAGGTTGAGGTTGATGGGCTCGAGGCCGGCGGGGAGGGGATCGTCGAGGGCGACGTAGCGCAGGTATTTCTTGGCGCTGACGTGGAGCTTGACGCGGACAACGTCGCCGGCGGGGATGTTGGCGGCCAGGGGTGAGCCGTCGAGGGCCTCGTAGGTGCGGTAGACGGCGAGGCCGGAGGCGGCGGGGGCCTCGTCGATGGCGTCGAGGCCGCGCAGGTAGCGGGCCTTGAGGGAGTAGTAGATGCGGCCTGGGTGCTCGTCGGGCCGGGCGATCTCGATGGAGTCGGGGCGCTCCTGGATGAGCTTGTCCATGGGCAGGCGGATGAGGGCGGTGCGGGGGCTCAGGCGCTCGATGAGCGACTCGTGGATGATGTCGCCGCCGAGCTTGACGACGAAGTTGGGGACGTCGGGGTTGCCCTCGACCTCGCGGCTGTAGGCCACCATGGCGGCCAGCGCCCAGAGGTTGCCGTGGGTCGAGAGCCAGTGGCCGCCCTCGCGCCGGTCCATCAGGGAGAGCGCCAGGCGCGTGGTCAGCGGGCTCCTGGGGTCGACTTTGGAGAGGGCCAGCAGGGAGAGGGAGATCGGGCGCGAGTCGTCGTAGAAGATCGCGCTCATGTCGCCGGTGTCCAGGGGGCGGGCCTTGATCTTGTTATTGACGATCTCGAAGCGGGCGACCAGGGCGGCCTTGACGGGCTCGATGAGGGCGGGGTCGCCGGCCTTGTGGTGGAGGGCCAGGAGCAGGAAGCCGAGGGCGTCGGTGGACATCAGGTCGCGGCGCTGGCTCATCAGCTCGGCCGCGCCGGGGCTCTGCTGGCCGGCCAGGGCCAGGGCGTAGAGCAGGAAGGCGCGCGTAGTGTCGTAGGCGCCCATGCCGTACTCGGCGGCCAGGGCTTCGTTGGAGAGCTGCTCGGTGAGGTAGCGGCCCGCCTCCTCGATGACGTCCTTGGGCACATGGAAGCCCTTCTCGCGGGCGGCCACCAGCGCCGTGAGGCCGTAGGCCGTGCCGTAGGCGTGCGGCGAATCTTCGCCGGGCCAGTAGGCGAGCCCGCCGGAGGAGGTGACCATGGACAGGAGCCTGTCGACGCCGGCCTGGGCCATCTGGCGCACCAGCGCGCGATCGTGGCGCAGGCCGAGGTCGGGCAGAAGTTCTTGCATCATTACGAGGGGATAGGTCCGCGAGGTCGTCTGCTCGACGCAGCCGTAGGGGTACTCGATGAGCTGCTCCAGGGTGCCGGAGAGGCCGGCGAGCACCGTGGTGGAGACCTGGAGTTCAAGCTCGCCGACGTCGGGCCGCGTGGAGGCCGGGAAGTCCAGCGGGATGCGCGCGGCGTCGTCGACGGCGCCGTCGGCCCAGGCGCGGATCCACTGACCGGGGTACTGGACCGTCAGCGGCACCTCGACGGCGTCCTGCTCGACCTCGGCGCCGCGCGTCAGGCGAGCGCTGAGCGACACCACCGCGTCGCCCAGCCGGGGGGCGGAGGCCGGCAGCCGCACCTCGACGTTCTCGCCGGCCTTGACCGGGATCTTCATGGACGTGGAGCCGGACAAGGTCACGCCCTGCACCCTGGCGGCGACCTCCACCTCCCCGTCCGCGCCGGTGCCGTTGAAGACCGTCGCGGAGAGTTCGAAGGCGTCCCCGACGGTGACGAAGCGCGGCAGCGCGGGCCGGATCATCAGCGGCTTGCGCACCCGCAGGCGCCCGAAGCCCTCGCCGAAGCGCCCGCGCTCATCGGCGGCCACGGCCATGAAGCGGAAGAGGGTCAGGTTGTCCGGCAGCGCCACCTTGGCCGTGGCCTTGCCCTGGGCGTCGAGCGCCAGCTCCCCTTCGAAGGCGATCGTCGTCTTGAAGTTGCGGCGCACCTGGGCGCGCTCGACCTCGCTCATCGGATCGATCGCGGTGCCGTCGCCGCCGAACTCGCCGCGGCCGAGGCGAGGGATTCGGGCGCTCAGGAGGTCATCGCGGCTGTCCTGGCCGAGCACCTGGAGGCGGCGGTGGCTCCAGAAGTGCTCGCCGATCTCGGGCAGGCTGTAGCTGGTCAGCTGCAACACCGCCTCGTCGACCGCCCAGAGCGTCACGGCGCCGCGGGCCGGCTGTCCGTCGGCGTCCGTCACCGACACGGAGACCTCGACGGGCTCCCCCGGCCGCGCCTGCTCCCGGTCGAGCGCGACGGCCACGTCGAGCACCTTGCGCTGGTTGCGCACCCAGATCGTCGCCGTGCCCTCGCGCGAGGACGGCGCCATCCTGTCGTTGCCCTCCCCGTCCGGCACGTCCCCGACCCGGCCCCGGACCACCGAGATCCGCGCGTAGAAGTTCGGCGCCATCCCCTCGGTGATCGGCACGGTCACGATCTGCGAGGCGCCGTCGAGGAAGACGACGCGCTCTGACAGGACCGCCTCGCGCTCGATCGTCACCAGCGCCCACGCCTGCCGCCACGGGCTCTTGATCAGCAGCCGCGCCTCCTCGCCGACCTCATAGGCCTCCTTGTCCGGCACCAGCTCCAGCCGCGCCTCCGGCGTCCCCTCCGGCTCGTCCGCCCGCCACGACGTATACCCCTCGCCGTAGACATAGAAGGACGAGCCCGCCGAGATCGGCCGCCCCTTGCCGTCGCGCCCCTCGACGACGGCCATGTACTGCCCCGTGGCCTTGGGCACGAAGCGACACCCGGCCAGCCCGACCTTCGGCCGCTCGGCCAGCGCCTTGAGCGAGGGCGCCAGCGTCCGAACCTGGCAGGACGCCTCCTCCTTGATCACCTCCTCGCTGACCATGGTGTACGAGCCCCCGGGCCCGCGCCGCTCGACGTTGTTCCACTCGACGTGCAAGAGCCTCGCTCGCCCGACGACCCCCGCGAGCAGGTCGCCCGAAGGCGAGACCGCCACGACCTCGACGCTCATGGGCGTGTTGAGGGCTTCGAGGCGGTGGGTGTGGCGCAGGCCCAGGTAGGTGTCCCGGTCGTGGACGGTGACCCAGGTTCTGCCGGCCACGGTCTGCCGGTCGATGTCCTGCACCTCGACGTCGATCACCGTGCGCCAGGGGCCGCTGACCTGGGAGCGATCCGACGCCGCGTCGACCTCGATCGTCAGGCGGCCGTTGGGATCGAGGGGCTGGCGGCGGCCCGCGATCTGCTCGCGGCCCTCGTGCTCTCGCCTTGGATCTCGAAAGCTGAATGAATCCAGACCGTTGGCCCACATGGAGGTGGGCCAGCGCTCCATCGTCCACTCGGCCGAGGCGCCGGCCATGGGCGCGCCGAAGAGGTAGCGGCCCTCGACCTCGACGCGGGCCTTGCCGCCTGCGTCGATCTCGGCCGAGGAGGCGGCGACCTTGACCTCGAAGCGGGGCGGTCGGTACTCCTCGACCCGGAAGGAGCCCCAGGTCAGGGTCGTGCGGGAGGAGCGCAGGCTCAGGCGGTGGCTCCAGGTGCCCAGCGCGGCGCGCTCGGGCAGCGTATGGGTGAAGTCCGCGCCGCCCAGGGCGCTCAGGGTGATCGGGTGCTCCAGGGCCACCTCGCCGCTCGGGTCGGAGATCTCCAGGGTCAGCGGCTCGCGCGCAAAGGCGCGCAGCTCCTCGCCGATCATCTCCCGGGCGAGCATCTTGAAGAAGACCTGCTGTCCGGGGCGGTAGATGCCGCGCTCGGTGAAGGCCTGGGCCAGCAGGCGGCCTTCGAGCGGCGCGGGCTGCATGGCGCGGCGGGCCGAGGGCAGCAGGTGGGTCGGGCCGTCGGGGCCGAGCAGGCGGGTGAAGGCGTGGTCGTCGGCGCGGCGGGCGACGACGGTGACGGGCAGCGCGATGGCGTCGAAGCGATCAAAGCGCGCCAGCCCCTTGTCGTCGGTGGTGGCCTGGGCGGCGACCCGCCCGGCGGCGTCCCGCAGCTCGACCTCGACGCCTTTGAGCGGGGCGCCGGTGGAGAGCGCCGTGACCCAGGTCAGCAGGTCGCCGGGGCCCTGGCGGGTGACGAGGCCGAGATCGGTGATCTGGACCATCGCCCGCTCGCGCAAGGTCGCGGCGCCGAGCTGCGCGGCGAGATCTCCCCCGGGCGCGGGGGTGCCGATGATCTCCAGCGCCAGGACGCCGGGGCCGGCGCCGAAGCGGGCCAGCGAGAGGTCGAAGTCCACGAGGCGGTTGGCGGGGATCCCCGTCTTGAGGGTGTCCGTGATGACCCCCGGCCCGTGGATGAAGACATCGCCCAGGCCAGAGGTGGCGCGCAGCTCAAAGTCCTGCGCCCAGTCGCTCAGGCGCTCGGCGGGGATCCAGAGGCCGCGGACGCTCAAGGAGGCGACGTTGGTCAGGGACAGGGGCAAGGCGCGGCGGCCGGACGCCTCGATGACGCCAGCGCGGGCGCGCAGCGACATGGAGGGGGTCAGATCGCGGGTCTTGACGCTCAGGCCGACGGCCCTGGCGAGCTTGAAGCCGTGGACGTCGCTCAAGCCAGGGGCCACCTCGACCCTGGAGGTCCGACCGGGCGCCAGATCCAGATAGACGGTGTGGGTGTCGCCGTAGGCGTAGTGGCTCTGGCCCAGGGGCGGCGGGGTGACGCGCAGGCTCTTGAGGAAGGCCTCCTTCTTGACGGGGTTGTTGAAGGTGAAGGTGATGCTGGCGTTGGAGCCCGTGGTGATCACGTCGCCGCAGGGCGCGGTGCAGCCCATCCCGTTGTCGCGCGGGTCGGTGGGGCACGGGGTCAGGTGGCAGCTCGGCGGCTCGGCGACGAGGGGGCCGGGGCGCTCGTAGCGCATCCACCAGATCTCATCGCTGACGACGTTGGGGCTGAGGATCGCGTCGGTGACGACGATCTCGAAGGCCTGCCCCGGCGCGATCACCTCGGCGGGCTCGACCTCAAGGACGTGATCGGCCGGGAAGTCGTGGCCGTTGAACTTCGCCTCGGCGACCGGGCGCAGGTGGGTGCCTATCGCGTCGAAGGGGGCGTCGGTGGGGTCGGCCGAGGGGTGGCGCAAGCGCAGCATGTCGATGTGGTCGCGGACCTGCTCGGCGTCGACGGGCTGATCAAAGATGAAGGCGACCCGCTGGCCGTCGGCCAGCTGCGAGCCCAGCGGCGGCCACCAGCCGACGAGGCGCGGCTTGTCGGCCTCGGGCTCCCAGGACAGGGCCTTGTTGCCGACCCAGGCGCGGTCGTCGCGCGCCACGAAGCGCCATTCGAAGTCCTCCACGAGCGCCACGCCCACCTCGCCGACCGGCACGCGCGCCAGCCGCGCGAAGTAGGCCTGCCCGGGCTCCCAGAGCCCCTTGGGGTGGAAGGTCAGCGCGTCGATCGCGCTCCACACCATCCGACCCTCCATCGACGGCCAGATGTCCAGCAGCCGCCCGGCCTCCGCAGGCGGCTCGCCGATCTGCCCGGCGCCGACCACGGGGCGATCAAAGCGGATCGTGATCGCGGCGCCGCGCTCGACCGTCTCGGCCTGGGCCAGATCGCTGAGCGCCTTGAAGCGGCGGTAATCGCCCTCCTGAGAGCGCCCGGGGGCGCCCGTGGCGGCGACCACGCCAAGCGGCTTGATGGCCGGGGCCTTGTCGACGGAGGCCCGCGCGGGCCGGCGGGCCTCCGCCTGCTCGATCAACGCCAGCAGGGGCTCGGGGCTGTCGCCCTGCGCCTCGGCCTGCTCGCGGGGCGGGAAGACCTCCACCGGCGCGCCGCCCAGCAGCGGCCCCGGATCGCCCGCGCCGACGAGCCCACCGCCCATCGGGTCGTCCCCGGCCTGCTGCGCCGGCGAGCAACCCACCCAGAAGACCACCGCCGACAACGCCAGCGCGCGCCGACCCCACCCCGACAGCCTCCTGACCATGATCATCCGCCCTCCTCCTCGTGTCATTGCTTCAACGGCCCACGTCCCCTCACGATGCCCACGCTCGACGAACGCCCTGCACTCAACGCCCCACGCTCGGCGAACGACCTGCGCTCAACGAACACCCACGCACGACGAGCACCCCACGCTCGACGAACGCCCCACGCTCCTCGCACCGCCCCCGTTGGGGACGGGCTCGTCGGGTGGGGCTAGAAACTCGGGGTGGGCTGCGCCCTGGCGGTCGCAGGCCTGCGCACGGCCGACAACGGAGCGCAGGGCCGGACCACCGAGTTGACGGGAGCTTTGATATTCTGGCGGGGCCTTGCCTTCACAGACGGGCCCCTGGTGTCGACTTCGGCGGCGCGCCGGCCTGCGACCGAGAGGTCGCAGCCCGCACCGGATTTCTAGCCCCACCCGACGAGCCCGTCCCCAACGGGGGCGGTGCGAGGAGCGTGGGGCGCTCGTCGTGCGTGGGGCGCTCGTCGAGCGTGGGGCGTTCGTCGGACTTTGGTGATCCTCGCGCGCGGCGGGGTCACGGGGTCCGAGGCGAGGCCTCTTTCAAGTGAGGGCGTGGAGTGGGTTCATGGGGCACAAGGAATGAGACGCACACTCTCCAGTGATTTCGACCCCCCCGGTGCCGATCCATGGCTTGAGCATCGCCGATATTGCTCAAGGGGAGGTCCATTATGATTCTGAAGGAGTTCGGGTGACTGCACCACGCCGAGCCCCCCACCAGAGTCATGTGTCTCATTTCTTCTGCCCCACGAACTCCCCTCGTCGGGTGTCGCGGTCTGCACCCACACCATCGCAACCCCCGTGCCACCTTCGGATTTTATCCTTGTCGGGGCTTCTGCGCCCCGGTCGCCACGACATCCAGCGCACATCCCCCGGCCCGCGAGGGCGACGGCGGCCTCTCGGACACGGCGCTCAACAGGATTTGCCGCGCCAGCAATGCAATATCTCTTCTTCGATTCAGAGCAGGCTTCTCGGCGATCGAAGGGGTCGGCGCGAGGAGCCTGGGTGGAAAGCGAGGGGGGTACGCCCTACAGTGGTGTCGATGGACGGTCGAGGGTGAGGAGGGGGATCATGCGCCGATTGTCATGTGTGTTGATCGCCTTGGCCTTGTGGGGGGCGTGGGCGGGGCCGGCCTGGGGGTCGGAGCCGCCGCAGTGTGTCATCGGCGAGGACGGCATCAAGCGGTGCCGCCGCCCCGCCGACGAGGGGCCGCAGGTGGTGGCCGTGGTGGGGGTGGGGGTGCTGGTGGGGGTGGCCTTCACGGTCCTGTGGGCGACGCGCCCGGCGCGCTCGCGCCAGGGGGCGAAGCTGCGGCGGGCCGCGATGGAGCCGGCGCCGGTCGACGCCTGGCTCTCGGGCGAGGGCGGCGGCCTCTCCTTCCAATGGTTGTGGTGAGGCCTTGCCGTTGGGGGCGCGGGTCCGTCGCCGAGGCGCCTTGATGCTCTGCGTGTGGGCCTGCGCGGCGGGTCGAATTCTTGCTTGAGGGTGAAGCGCGATGAGGCCATGATGCGACGCGCGCCGAGCCCGGCGTGAGGTGGAGCGGTCCAATCCTTCAAGAATGCAGGTGTTTTTCATGAACCATCATTACGCAGCGGCGGCCCTGGGGCTCATCGGGAGCGGCCTGGCGCTGGCTGGCTGCTGGACGACGACGACGTCCAAAGAGCCCGCGCGGACGACGCTGGAGGCCAGCGCCCCTGATCTGATGGGGGCCTGCCCGGAGTCTCCCCAGCTGTCGATCCTCTTCAAGCACGCCTTCTTTGGCCATGAGGGGGGTGAGGAGGAGCAGGAAGCGGTCGTGCGGTGGTACTTGCAGGAGAGGATCGTCCCGGACGAGGTGGACACGATCTTTACGGTCGAGCAGCGCGAGACCTACGAACACATCTCGCGGCCCATCTCTCGCGAGCTGGCTCTGGCCAACGGCGCTTCGGCGAGCGAGGACCCGATCTGGGTCTACGCGGCGCCGGACACTCCGCCCTGCAAGGCGACGCCCGGCGCGCACTGGGGGCACCGGACGGGCCACGGGCAGCTCTTCACGTCGCTGACCCGCGAGGTGACGCTGGACTGCGGCGAGGGGCTCAACGATCCCAACGTGGGGTGGGCCTTCGGTTTCCGTCAGGCCGAGGCCCCTTCGCGCTGCCTCTGGAGCGGCGCGGCAGAACCCATCGCGCAGCTCGCCCAGGCTCGCGCTCAGGGCTTCCCGAAGGAGATCGACGACGCGCTCAACCCGTCGAGCTGCGCGGCGCCGGGCTGCGATCTGCGCTTCATCTTGAACACCTGGGCGTCGAGGCCGGAGATGGGCGTCTTCGAGGTGACCATCTCGCACGTCTTCCCGGTTGAGGAGGTCGACGAGTGCGATTGGCAGTTCGTCGACCACTACGGGATCTTCGTGAGGGCTGGGCAGGACCCGTCCACGCCGATGATCCTCTGGGAGGGCGCGGAGGGTTACGAGGGGATGCTCTACGATATGCGCGGCGTCCGGGCGCTGATCACGCAGGAGGACGGGGTGGTGGAGGTGGCCGCGCCGCCGGAGCAGGCCAACACCCAGCCGAGGCCGCTCCAGAGCTTCCGGTGGTACATCCCCCACGAGGAGGACCACGCGATCCACTCTCTGGCGCCCTACTGCGGCCCTTGATCGGCCAGTAGGCGCCCTGTTGCGGCCCTTGACCGGCCAGCGGGGGCCTTCGTCGGCTCGGGGCGGGCTCAGAGCTGGGCGGCGGCGGCCTCGTCGAGGAACCAGATGCCGCCCTTGAGGGCGAGCTGGATGGGCGTCTCTTGGGGGTTGTAGGGGCCATCGATGACGCGCGAGATCATCTCCGCCTTGGAGGCGCCGTGGGCCATGACGAGGGTGTGGACGGCCGCCTCGATGACGGGCGCGGTGATGGTCAGGCGCCAGGGTGGCGGCTTGGGGCCCTTGACGGGGACGACGAGGCGGGCGCGCTCTTGCATGGCCTCGTGTCCGGGGAAGAGCGAGGCGGTGTGGCCGTCGGGCCCCATGCCCAGGAGCAGGACGTCGATTCGCGGCGGCAGCAGGGCGGCGTAGGCGTCGGCGGCGGCCTCGCGGTCCTCGGCCTCGGCCTCCATCCTGAAGATCCGCGCGCCTGAGCCCTCCAGTCCGGCCAGCAGGGACTGGCTGGCCATGAGGTAGTTGCTGTCGACGTCGTCGGGCGGCACGCAGCGCTCGTCGCCGAAGTAGAAGTCCACCCGATCCCAGGGGACCTCGGCGAGGGCCAGCCGGGTGTAGATGTCTCGGGGCGTGCCGCCGCCGGCCAGCCCGATGGAGCAGCGCTGGCCGGCCTCGGCGGCGGCCTGGACGATGGACACGATGCGGGCGGCGGCGGCGTCTGCCAGCGCCTCGGGGTTGGCGACGATCACGATCTCGGGTCGCTCGGTCATCGGAGGGCCTCTCGTTGGTGGGGCGCTGGCCCCAGGGTTTTTCAGACTGTCGCGCGGCGAGTGTACGACACCTTCGAGGCGCTGCAAACAGCCGAGCGTGGCCCTGCTTTGAGTCGGGCCGATCCTGGGAGGGGTCGGTCTGCCCTCGTTGGCTCGCTGCTCGTCGCCCGTGCGAGCGGCGGGGCGGCGGGGCGGTGGGCGGTTCAGGTCGACGATGGAGGCGAGTCGGCGTGGGGGTGGTCGGGCAGGGCGTCGATCCGTCGCAGGGGTGCGCCGCCGGGGCCGGGCGTCAGCTCGACCCAGACCCGGAAGGGCTGGCGGGCCTTGCCGGGGCGTTGATCGGGGATCCAGCGCAGGCCGACGAAGCGCAGGTCGCGCTCGCCGGCGCGGGCGAGCAGCACGGCGAGGTGATCGGCGTCGAAGACGACGAGGATGCGGCCCTCGGGGGCGCAGGCGGCGCGGGCGGCGGCGAGGAAGTCGCCGCAGTCGCCGTGCTCGGCGTGGGTGGAGAGGCGGACGCTGTCGTTCCGGCTGGAGCGTCCCCAGCCGGGTTGGAAGAAGGGGGGGTTGGCGACGACGACGTCGGCGGGCTCGCCCAGGGCGTCGAGGAGCTGGCGCAGGCATCCGGGGTCGCGCAGATCGCCCTGGACGACGCGGGCGTCGATCTCGGGGTAGGCGCGCAGGGTGCGCCGGAGGCGCTCGACGGCCTCGGGCTGGAGTTCGAGGCCGAGGGCCAGCGGGGCCTTGAGCCAGAGGGCGGCCAGGATCATGAGGGAGCCGGAGCCGGCGCCGAGGTCGAGGACCGAGCGGGCGCGGGTCGGGCCGAGGGCGAGGGGGAGGGCGAGGTTCTCGGGTCGGAAGCGGTAGCCGCGGCGGGGCTCGATGAGGCCGCGATCGAGGGCGGCAGGCCAGGGTCCGAGGGCGGCCTCGTGCCACCATCGCCCGCCGGCGAGCATCGCGGGGGTGATGGGGGAGACGACCTCGTCGGGGAGCGCGTCGAGGCGCGGGTCGGTGGGCACGGTCGTGGGCCTCCGGGGAGCGTCGGGCGGCTGGCGGGGCTTGTGCCTTCGGGCCGGTGCGCCCAACTTGGGGCTGGCCCCAACTTGGGGCTGGCCTGGGGCGGCTGGCGCCCTGGGCCGGTGTCCATGGTTCTTAACACGGACGGGGTCGGCGGGGAGGGAGAAGCGGATGGATGGGGTGATCATCAGGAGGCTGGGGGCTGGGGACGCCGGGGGGCTGGAGGCGTTCTTGAGGGCGCACATCGAGACCTCGATGTTCATGCTGTCGAACGCGAGGGCTGCGGGCTTCGAGGACGAGGGGAGGCGGCTGGAGGCCACCTATGTGGGCGCGCTGATTGGGGATCGTGTGGTGGCGGCGGCGGCGCTGGCGTGGAACGGGATGATGATGGTGCAGGCGCCGCAGGGGCACCTCGGCGCGGTGGCCAGGGAGGCGTGGCGGCTGTCGGGCCGGGCGTTGACGGGCATCAGCGGCGCCGGGGAGCAGGTGGCGGGGGTCCGGCAGGAGCTGGGGTTGGAGGCGCGGCCGACGCGGATCGCGGGCGAGGAGCTGCTCTTCGCCCTGGATCTGTCGGCGCTGGTGATGCCGGAGGCGCTGTCGAGCGGGCGAGGGCGCGTCAGGAGGGCCGAGGTGGCGGATCTGGAGGCGCTGTCGCGGTGGAGGGTGGCCTACCAGGTCGAGACGCTGGGCGAGCGGGAGGTTCCGGCGGTGCGGTCTTCGGCGCGCGAGGGGGTGGAGGCGGGGATCGCGCGGGGGCAGCTGTGGGTGCTGGAGCACGAGGGTGAGGTGGTGGCGATGTCGGCCTTCAACGCGGCGCTGCCGGAGTGCGTGCAGATCGGGGGGGTGTACACGCCGCCGGGGTTGAGGGGCCGCGGCTTTGGGCGCGCGGTGGTGGCGGGATCGTTGGTGGAGGCCAGCGGCGAGGGGGTGACGAGGTCGGTGCTGTTCACGGGGAGAGAGAACGTGGCGGCCCAGGCCGCGTATCGGGCGCTGGGCTACGAGGAGAGGGGTGTGTTCGGGCTGGTGTTGTTCGAGGAGGAGGTCTGGGTGTGAGGAGGGGGCTTCGCGCGCGGGCAGGCTGCTTGCCGCCGCGCGCGGGCCTGGGGCCCTGGAGGGGCGCTCGGAAGTCGCCGCGCGCGGGCCCGGCGCCTCGGGGTGGCGATCAGAAGTTCATGCTGGCCCGCTGGCCGTTGACGGAGCCGGAGACGGAGCCCGAGGCGTTGCCGCCGTTGACGGTGCCGCGGACGCTGCAGCTCGTGCTGCGGCCGGAGCCCTTGCCGGAGCCGGTGAAGGACTTGCCGTTGACGGTGCCGGTGAAGCCGCAGGAGAACTTCTCCTTGCCGCTGCCGCCCTTCATGTTGCCGGTGACGCGGTTGCCCCGGATGGTGAACTGGATCGTGCCGGAGTGGGAGCCGCGGAAGGAGCGGTTGTAGGAGCCATCGGCGGTGGCGACCTTCTTCTCGTCGACCTTCTTCTCGTCGACCTTCTTCTCGTCGACCTTCTCCTCGTTCTTGACCTCTTCGGCGGGCTCTTCCTTCTTCTCCTCGTCGCCTTCGGCCTTCTCGTCGTCGTCGTCGTCGCCTTCGGCCTTCTCGTCGTCGTCGGCCTTCTCGTCGTCGTCGTCGTCGTCTGCCTTCTCATCGTCGTCGTCGTCGTCGCCCTCGGCCTTCTCGTCGTCGTCGTCGTCGTCGTCGCCCTCGGCCTTCTCGTCGTCGTCATCGTCGTCGTCGTCGGCCTTCTTCTCCTCCTCCTCCTCCTCCTCGTCGTCGGCCTTCTTCTCGTCGTCGCCCTCGGCCTTCTCATCGTCCGGAGACTCGGTCTTGGCCTCCTCCTTGGAGCCGCCAATGGGGCAGGCCATGAGGGCGAAGGCGAGAGAGGTGATGAGGAGGGTCAGAAGCCAGTGGGTCTTACGCATGAATTTTCCCTTGCAATCTTGAACGGTTACAGGATCACGCTGCTGTTTTAAGATATCAAAGTCCGCAGATAGGCTCGCTGTCTGCGGATTTTGCTGCGCCCCTTCGGGGGGCAGGAGCTCTGTGAACTAGATCTTGCCGGAGAAGGTCACGTTGAGCGGCTTGCCGTTGACCTTGCCCGTGATGGAGCCGGTGACATTGCGACCCGTGATGCGGCCGGTGACGCGGCAGGTCGTGCCGCGCCCGGAGCCCTTGCCGCCCGCCGAGAAGTTGGTGCCGTTGAGCTGGCCTGAGAAGCCGCAGTTGACCTTCTCCTTGCCGCTGGTGCCCTTGAGGTTGCCGCTGACGCCCTTGGCGCTGATGGAGATCTGGACGGTGCCGTCGACGGCGCCGCGCACGGCGGTCTTGAAGCTGCCCTTGGTGGCCGAGGCGGTGTTCTCGTCGCCCGGGACGGGGACGGGCTTGTCGAGGTTGGCGCACTCGCTGGCGCTGATCTTGGCCTCGATCACGGGCTTGATCGAGGGGTCCTTCATGTACTTCTCGGAGGCCGCCTCGTACTGCTTGTCATCGTTGAAGCCGTACTTGGCGTAGATGTCCTGGCGCTTCTTGGCCTTCTGGGCCGTGTCGAGCTTGTTGTCCAGGCCTATGCAGCCGATGCGGATGGCGGCCGCCGTGAAGTTCTCGGCGTTGGGCAGCTCTGCCGAGTCAGCGCCGTCATCCTTCTTCTCGTCGTCGTCGTCGTCGTCGTCGTCG
>SYOX01000185.1 GCA_005804885.1 Pseudomonadota bacterium | reverse complement strand
TTTGCTCCTGTGACTTGGTGAGCACCGCGCTGCACGACAACCTTGGACCATGAACCGACACCCTTGTCGATCCTATCCCTTCTCCTCGCCACCGCCCTGCTCCCGCCAGAATCGTGCCAGTTAGAACTCGATAGCCCTGTGTGTGTGGATGTCGGCCCTTGACGCGGCCTCTCAGATGAGCAATTATAAGGTAAAGCGAGCGCGTTTTGAAGTTCCCTCGAACTTCTCTTCATAGGCCAGACCCCAGCGTCGGAGGGGCATCGAGTATTGACTCCAAGTCGAGAACTTGAGCAGGTGCAGTATGGACGCTCAGAGACTATTTTCGGAAGCCCTGGAGTTGGTGGACACGGGATCGCGGAGGCAGGGCGAGGCCACGCTCAGGAGGGCCATCGCGGCGGCCGAGCGCGAGCGGGACGAGCTTTTGCTGGGCAGCGCGCTGTGCCGGCTGGGTGAGCTGCTCATGCAGCAGGAGCGGGCCAGGGAGGCGAGGCCCTTCTTGAAGCGCGTGGTGGAGATCAAGCGCGAGGACAGCGCGCTCTACTTCGAGGTGGACAGGGCCATGGAGCTGCTCGGAGAGCCGCTCGTGGCGCACTGATCCTGGCGCTGGCCAGCCTTGGCGGCATCTGGTATGCCCTCTCATTGACGCAGAGGTCGCCAGGGAGCCGCCCATGGAACTCATCATTACTCACGAGAACGCGGACTTCGACGCTTTCGCCTCGACGGTCGCGGCGCGGCTGCTCTACCCGGAGGCGACGATCGCGCTCGGTCGGCGGGTCAGCGGCCTGATGCGGGACTTTCTGGCCCTCCACAAGGATCGCTTCGCGCCGCGCTGGCAGTCGGACATCGATCAGGAGGCCGTCACGCGGGTGATCCTGGTCGACGTGCGCCGAGAGAGCCGCCTGCAGGGCTGGGAGCGGCTCGTGGCGCGGATCAAGGGGGGCGAGGTGTCCCTCCATGTGGTCGATCACCACGGCGCCTCGCGCGACGATCTGGTGGGGGACTGGGAGCTTATCGAGCCTGTGGGCTCGGCCACGACGCTCCTGATCGAGCTGATGATCCAGCGCGGTGTGGCGATCGACCCCATCGAGGCGACGCTGATGGCGCTGGGGATCTACACGGACACGGGGTCGTTGACCTTCGCCAGCACGACGGCGCGCGACGCGCGGGCGGCGGCGTGGCTGCTGGAGCGCGGGGCCAGCCTCAAGATGGTCAACCGCTACCTGAGCAGGTCGCTCAGCTCGGACCAGAGAGGCGTGCTGTCGCAGATGCTGGGGGCCGTGGAGGTGATCGAGATCGGAGGGGTCGAGGTCGGCTTTGTGACGGTGGCGCTCGACAAGCCGATCAGCGGGTTGGCCGAGGTCACCACCCAGGTGTTGCAGCTGGAGGGTCACGACGCCCTCTTTGCCCTCTTCCCGATCGAGCGCAAGAAGACCGTCCAGGTCATCGCCCGCGCGCGGGTGCCCTACATCGACGTCGGGGAGGCGCTCAAGCGCGTCCAGGGCGGCGGGCACCCCGGGGCGGCGGCGGCGGCGGTCAAGGGCGGCGAGGTCGGCGCGATCAAGGACGCGCTGCTGGAGCACCTCAACGCCGATCCGCCGAGGCCGCGTGTGGTGATGGACGTGATGACGAGCCCGGTCCACACGGTTGGGCCGCGCACGTCGCTGGCCGAGATCCGAGAGGGCTTTGTGGCCTGGCGCTTCACCGGCGTGCCGGTCGAGGACGAGGGGCAAGTCGTCGGGGTGATCTCGCGGCGAGACATCGAGGCGGCCGAGCGCAACGGGCGGCTGGGCCTGCCGGCGTCGAGCTGCATGTCGCGGCCCGTCAAGACGATCTCGCCCGAGTCGCCGCTGAGCGACGCCCTTGATCTGATGGTCGAGGCCGACATCGGGCGGCTGCCCGTCGTGTCTGGCGAGGGCAAGCGCTGCGTCGGCATCATCTCGCGCTCCGATCTGCTGCGCATCCTCTATGGGAAGGCCGACGCGCGAGAGGGCCACCCCACCGAGGCCAACCAGGACATGAAGCCATGAACCCCTTGACCGAGATGATCCACGGCGGCGCCACGACCGCAGACATCGCCGCCTACCTCGACTCCCTCTCGGGCGCCTCGCGGCGGCGGCTGATCGAGAGCCTGCGGCGGCGCGACATGGCCGCCCTCTTCGACCGCGTCGAGGGCGCCCCGCTGGGCCTGGATCACTTCGTCCCGGCCTCGGCTCGGCCGCTGGACGAGGTCATCCATTACGGCAAGAACTCCCTGCCGGCCTTCACGACCTTCCAGAAGCGCTTTTGCAAGCCCCCCGCCGCCCACCAGGGCGTCCTGTGGGGCTACAACCACAACCCCGAGATCGTCCAGCGGCCGCTGGGGCCGGGCTACTTCGTCGCGCGGCCCGGCGAGGTCGCCGACACGCCCGTCTGGATCGACTATCACCTGATCCCGCCGGACAAGCCCGCCGCGTGGCCCACGATCCACCCGAACAGCTACCGCCTCAGCCGGGTGGTCTACCACAAGACCATCGATCGGATGCGCAAGGTCTCCGAGCACGTCTCCATCGGCTCGGCCTTCAAGAAGGACAAGCCCATCGGCGCCTGGTTCATGCTCTGCCGCGACGAGCGCGCCTGAGGCGCGGCCCGCCTCCGCCCTGGTGGGCCGCCGGGTCCGGCGCCGAGGCGCCCGTCTGGATCAAAAAACGTTAAACGGCGCCTACATAGCGCGCGCGCGGCCTGAGCAGGTCCGCGTCCTGTCGCTGTTCGAAGGTGTGGGCGATCCAGCCCGCCGCGCGGCCCACGGCGAAGATCGCGGCGCCGGCGCCCGGCCCAAGATCAAAAGCCTCGGCCAACGCCACGAGGCCGGTGTCGACGGCCGGCGGCGGGTGTCCGGCGGCCTGCATCGCCTCGACGATCGCCAGCAAGGTCCGCACCGAGGGCCTTGAGCCGCCCGCCGCGCGGGCCAGCTCCAGAAGCGGGCGCGCTCTGGGATCGCCTTGGGGGTAGAGGGGCTGGCCGAAGCCGGGCACGCGGGAGCCCCGGCGCAGCCTGTCGTGAACGCCGGCGGCGGCGCGGTCGGGATCGCCGACCTCGCGCACCATCGCCTCGATGCGATCGCAGACCCCGCCGTGCCGGGAGCCCGAGAGGGTGGCCAGCGCCGCCAGGACGCAGGCGTAGAGGTCGGCGCCGGACGAGGCGGCCACCCGCGCGGCGAAGGAGGAGACGTTGAGCTCGTGGTCGGCGCAGAGCACCAGCGCTCGCTCGATCCCCTCGGCCACCTCGACCCCGGGCCGCCCGAGCGCCTCGGCGACCACCTCGGCGACGCGCCCTCGCGCCCCGGCGGCGGCCACGCGGGCCGGCTCTCTGCCCAGCGCCAGCCCGCAGGCCATCGCCCGGATCAGGCGGCGGGCGCGGGCGAGCTCGGCCTCGGGCGGCGCGCCGAAGCGCCCGTGATCCCGGACCGCCAGCGCCGGGATGAGGCACATCAGCGCCGACAGGATCGGCACGCCGCGGGGCAGATCGCCCATGATCCCGGGGAGGCCGGAGGAGGCGAGGCCGTCTCCTCCGGCCTCCCCGGGATCGGAGCGCGTCAGCGCGGCGAGCACTTCATCGCCGGCCAGGTCCCAGCGCGCTGGAGAGGTGGGCGGCCGGGCGCTCCAGAGCCACTCGGCGGTGGCCTCGAAGCCGATCCCTGATTCGGCCAGCGCCAGCGCAAGTCGCCCTCGGTAGATCGGCCCCTTGAGGGGGTCCACGTCTGAGATCGCGGTGTCGATGACCGGCTCTCCCCACTTGAGGGCGCCCGAGGCGACGGCGGCGTGGCCGGCCCTGGCGTCGCTGTGGGCCTTGAGCCGCTCCAGGTCCGAGCGCGCATAGCGCCTGGTCCTGCCCAAGCCGGGCACGGCCTGGATCCGGCCTCGGCTGACGTAGGTGTAGAGGGTGGCGGGCTTGACGCCGAGGAAGGCCGCGGCCTGGGCTGCGGTCAGGAAATCCTCATGTCGATTGTCGAATCGAGATTGAACCACCTCCACCTCCGCTCCACACTCCCAGCGCGAGAGGCGCTGACCCTTGGATCGGGCTCGATTGTGCCTCGGCGCGCGTCAAAAAGACAACTCGATGACTCGATCGATGTTGATTTACGATCAGGGAGGAGTGCGTCATGGGCGAGCAGAGGGGATCGGCGGCCGCCAGCGGCCTTGAGGGGATCGTGGTCGCGGACACGCGGATGAGCAGCGTGGATGGGGGGCGAGGGGTGCTCATCGTGGGCGGCTTTGAGGTTGAGGCGCTGGCAGAGCGGGTGGGCTTCGAGGGGGCGTGCGGGCTCTTGTGGGGGGGGGAGCTGCCGGACGCGATCGAGCTGGGCGGGCTGCGCCGGCGGCTGGGGGAGGCCAGGGTCGAGGCCTTCGAAGCGCTGCCGATGGAGGCGCTGGGGCTGCCGGACGCGATGGCCGCGCTCAGGGCGGTGATCGGGCGCGATTCGATGGGCGCGGCCGAGCGCGGGGATGAGGGGGCGATCTTGATCGTGGGGATGATCGGGGTGGCGGCGGCGGCGTGGTCGCGGCTGTCGCGGGGGCTGCGGCCCGTGGCGCCGGACCCGGAGAGGGGGCACGGGGAGGATTTCTTGAGGATGATCCAGGGCGAGCGGCCTTCGGCGGCCAGCGTCAGGGGCATCGACGCCTACCTGACGACGGTGATCGACCACGGGATGAACGCCTCGACCTTCACGGCGAGGGTGGTGGCCTCGACGGGCTCTGACCTCGTCTCGGCGGTCACGGCGGCGATCGGGGCGCTCAAGGGGCCGCTGCACGGCGGGGCGCCTGGGCCGGTGCTGGACATGCTCGACGCCATCGGGGCGCCCGAGGGCGCCGGGGCGTGGCTGGAGGGGGAGCTGGCCGCCGGGCGCCGGATCATGGGGATGGGGCATCGGGTCTACCGGGTGCGCGATCCGAGGGCGGCGGTGCTGGAGCGGGCCATCGGGAGGCTGGAGGGCGAGTCGGGGCGGCACCAGGGGCGGCTGGCGCTGGCCCGCGCGGTGGAGGCCGAGGCCGAGCGGCTGCTGGCCGCCAGGCACCCCGGGCGGCCCCTGCGGGCCAACGTCGAGTTCTACACGGCGGTGTTGCTTGAGGCGCTGGGGATCCCGAGGGCGCTCTTCTCGGCGACCTTCTGCGCGAGCCGCGCGGCGGGCTGGTGCGCCCATGTCGAGGAGCAGCGCGCCGTGGGGCGGCTCATCCGCCCCAGCTCGCGCTACGTCGGCCCCGCGCCCGTGGCCTGAGGATCCGCCCGCGCAGGGTCGGGTTGTCGCCGTGTGCACGATCTGCTAGAAGTGACGCACTCTGGCTGGTCAGGATCCGGCGCGAGAGGCCGGGGCGTTGCGCGGCATATCTCCAATAAATACAAGATCTTTCGCCTACAGTGCGGCGGCGATCTGGCTCGGGCTCCTCGCCTGCATCGCGGCGCTGGCGGCCTGCAATGCCGAGGTGGAGATCGAGGGCGCGCGCTTCGTCGAGCCCGTCGAGTTTTGCGCCCTCGATGAGGCCGACTGCGGGCAGGGGTGCGTCGGCCTGCTGGACAACCCGGCCCATTGCGGCGGGTGCGCGCCATGCGCCGCCGGGCCGGACAGCCTCTTGAGCCGCTGCGAGGGCGGCGTGTGCCGCTACCGCTGCGCGCTGGGCTTCGCGGATCTGAACGGGGATCTTGATCGTGGCGATGCGGGCACGGGGTGCGAGTGCCAGATCCTGGCGGAGCGCTGCAACGGGGTCGACGACGACTGCGACGGCCTGATCGACGAAGGGCTGCTCAACGCCTGCGGCGGCTGCCGGCTCCTGGCGGCCGCGCCGGGCGACGCCTGCGGGGGCATCGCCTGCCCCGGCGGCGCTTGGGCCTGCAACCCGGCCAACCCCGACTTCCTCTACTGCACCGCCCCGGCCAACCCCTGCGGCGGCTGCGCGCCCCTCAACAGCGGGCTCCCTGGCGACCCCTGCGGCCCCTGCGACATGCTGGTCTGCGATCTGGTCGGCGCCCTGGTCTGCCAGCCCATCCCCCTGACGGCCTTCTACCGGGACGAGGACCACGACAGCTTCGGGGTCACCGAGGACGTCGTGGCCTCCTGCGCCCCGCAGCCCCCCCACAGCGCGCTCAAGCCCGGCGACTGCGACGACGCCAACCGACGCCGCCACCCCGAGGCGCTGGAGGTGTGCGACGGGGTGGACAACGACTGCGACGGCCTCATCGACACCGCCGACTTGAACTTCGCCGCCGAGCTCTGCGGCCTTCAGAGCGGCGTCTGCGCCGGCTCGACCTCGGTCTGCGTCGCGGGCGCCTCGATCCCCTGCGACCCCGCGCGCTACAGCCTCGCCGAGGACAAGAAGGAGGTCGCCTTCGAAGGCCCCCCTGAACTCCTGTGCGACGAGCTGGACAACGACTGCGACGGCCTCCCTGACGAGAACTGCTGCGGCGACGGCGTGCTGGCCGCGCTCCCGCTGGGCGACGCGGCCCCCGCCCGACGCCAGATCACCCCCTCGGCCGCCTTCAGCTCCGAGGGCCGCCGTATCATCACCGCGTGGTTCGAGGTCGACGAGCCCGCCCATGAAGGCCCGCACTCGCCCCAGGGCGCGCAGGCCCTCCTGGCGATCACCGCGCGCAACGGCGAGCCCGCCCTCGCCGCCCGCCCGCTCGACCTCACCTTGCCCCAGGCCGCCAAGGTCGCCGCCCACCAGCGGGGCTTCGAGGTGCTGGCCCTGGACGGCGACAGGCTCAAGCTCCAGCGCCTCACCCGACGCGGCGACCGCGTCGCGGACCTGGAGCTGGCCCGCGAGGCCCACGAGCCCGCGCTGGCCGCTCGCCCCGACGGCCACGCGCTGGCGGCGTGGTGGGACCCCGGCGACGAAGCGGGCTGCGCGAGGCTGCTGGCCCGGCACATCCCCCCCGAGGGAAGGCCCGGCGCGGCGATCGTCGCGGCCACCTGCGGCGACTTCCAGGAGCCGGCGGCGGCCATCGGCCCCTCAGGCGCGATCGTGGTGGCCCACGGCACGGACCCCTCCGGCCTCAACAGCCTCCTGCGCTGGATCGCGCTCGACGAAGGCTTCTCGCCCGCGCAGGCCCAGCAGCTCGACGTCGCCGGGGTCCGCTTCCAGCCCTCCGTCGCCGTCGCGCCCGGCGGCTACCTCGTCGCCTTCATCGCGCAAGGCCCCGGATCCTTTGAACAACTTCACGTCATGGCCCTCGCTGGCGACGGCGCCCCTCAAGGCGCCCCCGCCCCGCTGACCGACGGCGTCACCCCGGCGCGCGATCCGCGCCTCATCCCCTTCGCCTCGGGCTTCGGGCTGGCCTGGGTTCAAGGCAGCGCCCCCCAGCAGATCGCCTATCAACGCCTCGACGCGGCCGGCCTGCCCCTCGGCATGCCCGTCATCCTGAGCGCGGCCTCGACCGTCCACTTCCAGCCCATCGCCCTGACCCCGGGGCCTCCCAACGACGACGCCGAGCGCCAGTGGTTCGCGCTGGTCACCGCCGACGCCGGCCTCCCTCCCGAGGAGGCCGCCGAGCGCGCGCTGATGTCCCTCTTCAGGGTGGACGGCGCGCCGCTGTGCTTCGGGGAGTAATCGGAGCCCAATCAAGGCGGGCTCGGGCCACCGCCCCGAGGGATCCTCACTGCGGGCACTCGGCGAAGTCGTCGCACACGCAGCCGTCCATCGGGCGCGAGCAGGCCGGGTTCTCCTCGGGGCAGCGCGCCATGACCAGGGCGAGCCGCTGCGCGCCGCCCTGGGGCGCGCTCAGATCCCGCTTGCAGGTCTCGAAGCCGTTGAGGGACGCGCAGAAGGTGTGCGTCGCGGCCGCGTCGAGGCCTTCGTAGACGCACGCGACGTTGATCGAGGGGGTGCAGTTGCACAGATCGGCCTGCCCGCTCAGCGCGCTGCGGGCGTTGTCGCGCGGCGTCGCCCGGTCCTCCTCGGTGAAGACCTCGACGCGCACGGAGAGGGGCTCGGCGACGTCCTCCTCGCCGCCCACGTCGACCCCGTCGCCCAGGATCACGGGGGTGCACAGCCCGGCAATGCAGCGCTCCCCGGAGAAGCACCCCGAGTCGTCGCCGCAGTCCCGATCCACCAGATCGCTGAAGCAGCCCGAAGCCCCCAGGAGCAGGACCGCGCCGCAGGCCGACAGCACGCGCGAGGCCATCCCGAAGCGCCCGATCACACAAAAATCGTCTAAAAACAAAGACATACACACACCCATCGCGATCGTCAGAAGGCCAGACGCCAGTGAAGCGCCGCGCCGCGCGGATCGACGCTCCACTCAAGCTGGCTGTCGGCGGCGTGATCCTGAGCGGGCTCGTCGAAGCCGACCATCAGCGCGCCCGCGATCAAGGAGGCGATCGCCGCGGTCCCGAGCACGAAGGTCGCCACCTTCATCGCCGGGATGGGGTCCTGAAGGGCGTTGAGGTCCGCGCGCGTGTTGGGGGGCGCGCGATCGAGCGCGTTGGCCTCGCCGATGCGGTCCTCGGTGAGCACCGCGAGGCCCGCGGCGGTCGCCGCCAGGAGGCCCCCGCCGCCCAGCGTCACCCAGCCGATGGTTCTCCAGTCCGTGTCCTGATCCACCCCGGCGCCCTCCTGGACGACAGGATCGAGCGTCACCTCGACGATGGGGCGCTCCCCGGCGTTGGCGACCATCCTCCAGACCTTGTCGACGTGCCCGTCGGCCGAGAAGCGCAGCACCAGCGTCCCCGGCTCGACGTCGATCTTCAGCGGGGTCTTGCCCAGGGGCTCGCCGCCGCCGTCGCCCTCCCGCCAGATCGTCGCCCCCGAGGGCGTGGAGAAGAGCTCCAGGTGGGCCAGCTCGCGCTCGGTGGACAGACGCCTGAGCCGCTCGATGTCCTTCTCGATTCGCCCTCGATCCTTCGCCTCGGGCGAGAGCGCCAGGAAGCGCTCGTAGGCCACGATGGCCTCGCCGGGCCGGGAGAGCTTCTCCAGGCACAGGCCCTTTCGGTAGAAGATCTCGGGCAGCTCGGCCACCTTGAGGCCCTCGTCGTAATAGGCCAGCGCCGCGTCGTAGAGCCCCTCGTTGTACGCCTCATTGCCGAGCCGCAGCAGCTTGAGGAGGTCGGCGCGCCGGGCCTCGTCCAGCGCCTCGGCGCCCTGTGCGTGGGCCTCCTTGGCGCCAAGGAGGGCCAGAGAGGGCGTCGCGATCAAGACCAGCGCCGCGACGAGGAGCCACGGCGCTCGCCAGACGCACGGGTGAAGCCTGGTTCGTGTCAGGTTCAAGGTTTGAGCATCTCCTTGAGTTCGCGGTCAAGATCCTCCTTGACCTCGGGCTTCTTCTCGACCGCCGCATCTTCGGGGTTCTTTGACCCCGACCCGACCTTGACGCCAGAAGGCGACCCGGGGCGCCCGCGATCCGCCGAGGCGGGGGCGAGCCGGCTCGGCGCCCCGGCGTCGACGCCCTCCTCGGCGGGCGCGGCCGCCTCGACGGCCTGGATCGAGGGCGCCCCGACGTCCGGCGCCGCGCCCTCGATCGGCGCGCCGTCGCCCGCGAGCCCGACGTCTGCGACGGCAGCCTCGATCTCGCCGCCCCCTGGCTCCTGAGCGGCCGGGGCCTGGGCGTCGGGCTCCTGGGCGGTGGGCTGGCTGCCGACGAGGTACGCCACGCCCGCGACCAGCGCCAGCGCCGCCGCTCCGCCCAGCGCCAGCCCCAGCCAGGGACGGGGGCGCGAGGGCAA
Organism: Pseudomonadota bacterium; assembly: GCA_005804885.1. Classification (GTDB taxonomy): domain Bacteria; phylum Myxococcota_A; class Bradymonadia; order Bradymonadales; genus SYOX01. The sequence continues at coordinate 11,470 of SYOX01000185.1, read as the reverse complement.
GGGCACGACAGGGGCCGGGAGATCGAGCGCCGCTCTGAGGCGCTCCAACTCGGCCAGGACGGCCTCGGCGCTCTCAGGGCGTTGATCGATGGGGCGCTTGAGGAGGTGGGCCAGCAGCGCGTCGATCGTCTCCGACGCCTCGACGCCGGAGGCGGACAGCGAGGGGGTGTGCTCGGAGATGACCGCGTCGATGGCCGTCGCAAAGGGCAAGACCCCGGTGAGCATCTCGAAGAGCGTCATCCCCAGCGCCCACAGGTCCGTCCGAGCGTCCTGAGGCTGCCCTCGCCATTGCTCCGGCGCCATGTAGGCCATCGTCCCGGCCGCCAGCGGCGACTCGCCCAGCAGCGCCTTGAGCTGATCGGGCTCCATCTGCATGGCCGACTGGAGCGTCTGGCGGTTGACGTCCATCGTGGCGAGGCCGAAGTCGAGGACCTTGACCACGCCGTCTTCCTGGATGATGACGTTCGAGGGCTTGAGATCCCGGTGGATGATGCCTCGGGCGTGGGCGTGGATGAGGGCCCGCGCGATCTGGATGGCGATCGTCAGCGCCTCTCGAACCTCCACCCTCCCCCGCGCGATCCTGTCGTCGAGCACCTCGCCGCGGACCTCCTCCATGACGAGGTAGGGCATCCCGTTGTGGTCGCCGACGTTGTAGACCGTCACGATGTTCGGGTGGCTGAGCTGGGCCGTGGCGCGGGCTTCGGTCAAGAAGCGCTTGAGGCGCTCCTGCTGGCTGGCCTTCCCGCTGGCGTCGAGCTGCACCATCTTGACGGCGACGTGCCGGGCCAGGTGGAAGTCTCGGGCGAGGTACACCCGCCCCATCCCCCCGACGCCGAGCAGGGCCTTGATCTGCAACCCCGCCCCCAGCATGTCCCCCGGCGCCAGCACGCCCAGGGCGTGCTGACGAGGCGCCGCCGTGGGCTGGGCCGAGAGCGTCTGGACGGGCCCGTCGAGCGTCTCGCCATGCCCCTCTTGCGGATCGAGCGGCTTTACGGCCTGTTCAGGCTGTCCCTCCGCGATCTCTCTCATGACCCTCTGCGAAGCTCCTGTCCCGTCCCAATCGCCCAATCATGAGACAAGGCCTTGCCCAAAGCAACCCCACATGTCGTCAAACATCCTCCATCCTATTGTATATGCTGGAATTTTGGACTCGCGCCCTTGCGCGATCGCGGTGGAGATCTAGAATGTCTGGCCGACGACATCTTCTTTACGGCGCCTTCTTTCTTCCCTGCCCAGGAGCACGGCATGAAGCAAAACGATCCGCAAGTCCGGCGCGCGCTGTCGACTTCGAACTTGAGGGCTGCGCTGAGCGGCCTTGCGGGCCTGATGCTGCTGGCGGCGGGCGGCTGCGACGATCCCGGAGCGCTGCCCGTCGGGGCGGTGGTGGTGGTGTCGGATTCTCCGGACAGCGTGCCGGACTCGACCTTGAGCATCGCGGGCCGGGTGCTGGACTTCATCACCGCCGAGCGCGTCCCGGGCGCCTTCATCTCCACCTTCCCGCCCACGCAGCTGCTGCGCGCCAACGCCCAGGGCGAGTATCTGCTGACCGAGGGCGTCGTCCCTGGCCGCCTTTACGAGATCCGCGCCGAGGCCCCCGGATACAACCCCGCTGTCATGCCCGTCCAGACCGAGCCCGGCAAGGCCCTGGCCCTGAACATGACCCTGATCCCCAGCGACAGGGCCACCCCCGTGCGCATCGAGCCCCCCGTCCTGGTCCTGACCAGCGACCTGCACCAGAGCGACGTCACCTTGACCAGCGACGCCAGCGAGACCCTCGAGCTCACCTTCGACGGCCCCGACTGGCTCGCCTTGCCCACCGAGCCCCTCGCCCTCGTCGGCGGCGAGCGCCGCCAGCTGACCTTGCGCCTGTCGCCCCAGAAGTGGGCCGAGGCCGTGGCTGGCCTGGAGCCTGGACAGGCTCTGCAGGGCGCCGTGGTGGTGCGCGATCAGTTCGACCGGGTCGAGCAGCTCAACGCCATCTCCATCCCCGCGCGCCCCGAGCAGTTCTCGCTGACCATCCAGGGCGAGCCGACCCAGACCCTGCGCGTCGGCCAGACCCTCGTCATCGAAGCCCTGGCTCGCTTCGAGTCCCGGCCGCTGCGCGGCGCCCTCGTCGGCGCGAACATTGAGGGAGAGGCCACGACGGCGGTGGTGGGGGAGCTTCCGGCGATCACGGACGAGGCGGGGCGGGCGCTGGTGCAGGTCGAGGCCAAGGCCGCCGGGCAGGCCGTCCTGTCGGTGTCGCTGCCTTCCTATCCGACCCTGGCGCCGGCCACCGTGGCGCTGCGCGTCCTGCCTCGCTCGCCCTGCCTGCCCGACGAGGCCGGCAACAACGCCTGCGGTCTGGCCCACCTCTGGCGCTGCGGCGAGGACGAGCGCGGCGAGGCCCTTTGCGCCGACATCGACGAGTGCGCCGTTGACCTGGAGGGCCAGAACGCCTGCGGCGACGCGGCCTTCTGGCGCTGCGCCAACAACCTCGGCGCCCCGCCCGAGTGCGTGGATGTCGACGAGTGCGCCGACGACAACGGCGGCTGCGGCGACCCGGCGCAAGCGCGCTGCTTCAATCGAGAAGGTCAGCAACAGCAGTGCCGGCTGGTCAACGGCTGTGTCGTCGACGAGGCCGGCTTCAACGATTGTGGTGAGGCGAGGCGGTGGCAATGTACGCCGGATGAGCTGGGCGAGGAGGCGCGGTGCGAGGACATCGACGAGTGCGCGGTCAACAACGGGGGTTGCGGCAGCGCCACCTTCACGCGCTGCCTCAACCAGCAGGGCGCCGCGCCTCTGTGCGAGGACATCGACGAGTGCGCCGTCGACGACCAGGGCGACAACCGCTGCGGGCCGGCGGCCTTCTGGCGCTGCGAGAACCGCGACAACGCCCCGCCGGTCTGCACCGACCTCATTGAGTGCGCCGTCGACAACGGCGGCTGCGGCTCCAGGCTGCTGACCCGCTGCGTCGAGATCGAAGGGGGCCCGCCCTTCTGCGAGGACATCGACGAGTGCCTCCCCGATCTCCAGGGCAACAACGCCTGCGGGGTCGCCCTGCGTTGGCGCTGCGACAACAACATCGGCGCCCTGCCCGACTGCCAGGACATCGACGAGTGCGCGGTCAACAACGGGAGCTGCGGCAGCGCCGCCTTCGCGCGCTGCCTCAACCAGCAGGGCGCCGCGCCCCTGTGTGAGGACATCGACGAGTGTGACACCGACTCGGAGGGCAACAACGCCTGCGGGCTGGCCCAGTTCTGGCGCTGCGACAACAACAACGGCGCGCAGCCCGACTGCCAGGACATCGACGAGTGCGCCGACGACAACGGCGGCTGCGGCGATCCCTTCGAGTTTGCCTGCCTCAACGTCGTGGGGCAGGCCCCCGAGTGCCTGCTGATCGACGACTGCACCCCGGACTCGGAGGGCAACAACATCTGCGGCGTCGCGAGGCGCTGGCAGTGCGTCCACCCGCCCGGCTTCGACGCCCTGTGCGCCGACATCGACGAGTGCGCCCCCGATCTCGACGGGGACAACGCCTGCGGCCAGCTTGAGCGCTTTGAGTGCACCAACAACGTCGGCGCCGCTCCCCGGTGCGCCGACGTGGACGAGTGCGCGCTCAACAACGGCAGCTGCGGCAGCGCCACCTTCACGCGCTGCGTCAACCGCCTGGGGTTGAGCCCCCTTTGCGTCGACATCGACGAGTGCGTCGTCGACAACGGCGGCTGCGGCGACGTGCGCTTCTTCGACTGCCTCAACCGCCTCGGCCAGATCCCCGTTTGCTCCAACCTCGATCTGTGCCAGGCCGATCAGCAGGGCAACAACGGCTGCGGGCTGGCCGACCAGTGGCGCTGCACTGACACGCCGGGCCAGCCCGTCTGCGTCGACATCGACGACTGCGCTCTGGTCAACGGCGACAACGTCTGCGGTCGGGCCATCGACGGGCTGTGCACCAACAACCTCGGCCAGCCGGCGCTGTGCGAGCCATGCCCGCCGGGCTCCTTCAACCTGAACGGAGACAGAGTAGACAATTGTGAATATCCATGCACCCCCTCGGGTGGAGAGCAGTGCAACGATCAAGACGACGACTGCGACGGGCTGATCGACGAGAACTTCGACCTTCGCAGCCGCAATGACCACTGCGGGGCCTGCGGGGTGGTCTGCGGCCAGCGGCCCGGCAGCACGGGCAGCGTGTGCGTGGGGGGATCCTGCCAGCTCCTGCGCTGCCTGCCGGGCTTCATCGACGACAACGGCGACCCGCTGGACGGCTGCGAGGTGGAGCTGCCCGACGACACCCTCTTCGTCGACGACTCCAACGAGGCCCCTGGCGCCGACGGCTCGCCCCAGAACCCCTTCGGCACCATCCAGCTGGCCCTGATCGCGGCCGAGCCGGGCCAGCGCATCTTCGTCCATCCTGGCGCCTACACTGGCAGCCTCAACATCGGCACCAGCGATCTCACTCTGGAGGGCGCTGGTGCCGATCTGGTCACCTTCACCAACGACACGCCGGCGGCCAACACCATCAGCGTCACCGGCGATCGGGTCACCATCACGGGCCTGACCGTCAACGGCGGCCGAGTCGGCGTCTTCTTCAGCACTTCGGACGGAGGGCGCGCCCACGACATCACCGTGTCGTCCTTGAGGGCGCCGGATGCCAGCAGCGGCAATGGGACCGCGGCCATCGGGATCCTGGCGCTGAACGCCCGCGAGATCGTCGTGACGCGCGTCCGCGTCTTCGATGCCATAGGCGCCGTCCCGGCGCACAACGGCACGGCAGGCGGCGCCCACGGCGTCTTCATGGACAACGTCCAGAGCTGCGTCGTCGAGGCCAATACGGTCGAGGACATGCGCGGAGGAACAGGCATCGCGGCGCGCTTCGACGGCTTTGGCACCGCGCTGGCCGGCACGGGGGGGTTCGCCGCTGGCCTGATCCTGCGCAACAGCTCGGGCTGCCAGGTGCGCTTCAACACCTTCCGATCGATACAGGGCGGGACTGGCGGCGCCGGGGAGACCTTCCAGAACAGAGCGCCGCCGAGGATCGGCGGCGAGGGCAACGGCATCAACATTCAGGGCACCAGCGCCAACAACACCTTGACCGACAACATCATCGTCGAGGTTCGCGGCGGCATCGGCGGCTCCATCGGCACGGGCTCGACGATCAACGGCGCCACGGGCGCCGACGGCGTCGGCATCCAGCTTGTGGGAGCGCGGGCCACCGTCCTGGCCCGCAACACGCTCTCCAACCTGACCGGCGGCAGCGGCGGCAGCGGGGGGAACCAGGGCGTCAGCGGCAGGGCCTTCGGGGTCAACATCCAGGGGGGCTCGGACACGTCGCTGACGAACCTGAGCGTCTTCAACCTGCGCTCGGGCATCACGCGCAGCGCCGTGCCTCTGTCCTGCGTGCGCGTCTCCAACGCCAGCGCGCCGACCCTCAACCGCATCACATGCCACGGCGTCGATCCCGACGGGATCGCTGTCGGCCACGGGCTGCTCGTCGAGAGCGATCAGCGCGGCCCCTTGGAGGTGCGCGACAGCATCTTCTCGTCGACCTCCGACGCTTGCATCCAGAGCAACGCCGCCTCCAGCGTCGTGTCGGTGGCCTTTGTCGCGGTGTCGGGCTGCGGCGAGACCCCCCTCAGCGCCGCCGTCGCGATCACCGGCGATGTCTACGAGGACCCCCCCGGCTTCGTCAACACGCAGCTGGGCGATCTGCACCTGTTGCCGACCTCCCCGCTGATCGACGCCGGCCACCCCAACTCGCCCTTTGCGCTTGAGCCGGCGCCCAACGGCTGCGCCGCGAACCTGGGGGCCTTCGCCAACACCCTCCAGGCCACCCCCGCCGCTGGCGATGGCGTCCCGCACTGCGCCCCGTAGATCGCCCAGCCCGACCTCAGGCCCTCAGAGCGGCAGGAGGCTCCCGAGGACGCGGCGCTTGACGGCCGCGAGCTGGCGCTTCTTGTAGACGTCGTGGGCGGCCAGGCCGGAGCGGCTCAGCGCGTAGCTCTCCTGATCGAGGATCTGGATCTCGAAGGGGAAGAAGAAGCGCAGCTCGTCGCGCCCACGGCCGGGCGCCGCGAGGGCATTGCGGAGCCGGATCTGCTGACGGCAGGTGAACTGGATGGCGTGGTAGTCGACCGCGCTGAAGGCGTTGTAGTCGGCCGGGGGGCTCACGGGGAAGGGGCGGGCGCGCACGAGCCGACGCAGCTCATCAAGGCGATCCTGGGCGGTCATGAGGCCTTGGGCGACCGCCTCGTCGAGCTGCGCGGCCTCCTCCCTGAGCCAGCCCATGTCGATGAGCGTGTTGCGCGAGCGGCTCGGCTTGACGTTGGCGAACATGATCACGTTGTTGGCCCGCAGGTAGTTGACCACCATCAGCGCGTCGAAGCGCTCGCGGGTGACGAAGCGCACGCCGACCCGGTCGAAGATGTCGGCCGCGACGTTCTCGACCTTGTGCAGGAGCTTGACGACGACGGAGTGCAGCGCCTTGGCGTCCTTGACCTCGAAGCCCACCAGCGGCACGGCCCGCTTCCCGCGCCCCAGCACCCACCCTTCCTCCGCGAGGCTCAGGTGGGGGTTGAAGCGCTCCAGGATCTGCTCCCGGATCTGGGTGCCGAAGCGCCGGTTGAGGGTGGAGTCGGCGTGGGCGATGGTGTGCATCACGCGCAACATCGCGCAGCACCAGCGCTGGCGGACGCTCTGGACGGGCTCGGAGGCCCAGATCATGAGGTGGCGCACGTCGGTGCGCTGCCTGACCTCGGGGGGGATCTGGAGGCCGTCCTCGTCGACCAGCAGGATCTCCTCGATGAAGGCCACCGCCTCGGTCCTGAGGGCCTCGATCTCGCGCCGGTGGGCGGCCTGCGTCCAGACGAAGCCGTAGCCCTCCAGGAAGGCCTCGGCCTCATTCACTGAATGAATGTGCAGCCTTTGCACATCAATGGCCGAGCCCCCGCCGACGATGGTGTTGAGCGTCTCCCAGGAGAATTCAAGCGGTGGGCCCATCCTGGCTCCCTTGTCCTTTGCCCTTGGGTTGTCACGCGCCCCCTGGCGCGCTAAACCCTGTGGCCGCTCGCCCATTGTAACCCACAAGCGCCAGGCGTTGCAGCCAAACCCAGGAGAAGCCATGACCGGAAGACTTGAAGGCAGGATCGCGATCGTCACGGGCGGCAGCCGCGGCATCGGCGCGGCCATTGCGCGGGCGATGGCCGCCGAGGGGGCCCGCGTCGTCATCACCTCGCGCAAGGAGGAGGGGCTGGCCCAGGAGGCCGAGGCCATCAACCGCGATCACCGGGGCGCGGTGTCGTGGCGGGCCTGCCACGTCGGGGAGGTCGAGCAGATCCGCGATCTGGTGGCCTGGACGGGGGTCGAGGTGGGCCTGCCCTCGATCCTGGTCAACAACGCCGGCACCAACCCCTACTTCGGGCCCATGCTGGGCACGCCCGAGGGGGCCTGGGAGAAGACCTTCGACGTCAACCTGCGCGGCCCCTTCGAGGCCACCCGCCAGGTCGCCCAGGGGCTCATCAAGGCCGGCGCGGCGGGCTCGATCATCAACATCAGCAGCATCCTGGGCCTCAAGGCCTCCCCGCTGCAGGGCGTCTACGGCATGACCAAGGCCGCGATCATCTCGATGACGCACACGCTGGCGATGGAGCTGGGCGGCTACAACATCCGCGTCAACGCCATCGCGCCGGGGCTGGTCGACACGAAGCTGGCCTCGATCCTGACCTCCACGCCCGATCTGCTCAAGACCTTCACGGATCGGACGCCCCTGGGCCGCATCGGCCAGCCGGACGAGCTTGGCGCCGCCGCCGTCTTCCTGGCCTCCGACGAGGCCCGCTACGTCACCGGCCAGACCCTCTGCGTCGACGGCGGCTACTCCATCGGCTGAGCCTCCGGCTCGTCGATCCCCTTGTAGAGGCGCTCGATCATCCGCCGGTGCTCGCCCATCGGGCGGTCGAAGCGGCTGAGCTTCTTGCCCTCGATCCCCACGCCCTTGTCGGCCAGGTGCTCGAGGATGTTTTTGTCCAGCCCGACTTCGTGGTCGATCAGCCGCCGCGTCAAGGGCTTGATCACCCACCGGTTGAGCCCCAGCCGCCCGGAGAAGGGCCTGGAGGTGTGGGCGAAGACGAAGAGGTCGACGCGCTCGGCGTCCGGCGGCGTCATTACCACGCCGATCCGCAGGCTCTCCGGCCGCCGCTGGCCCGTGCGCGGGTCAGCCCACCAGTGGTCATAGAGCGCGTGGACGGGCGAGAAGCCCGTGACCCACTCGTCGATGAAGTCGTCGCCGGGCTCGATCCCGAAGAGGCGCATCAGCAGGCGCGGCAAGGGTTTTTGCGGCCCCCGGTTGACCACCCGCACCGTGCGCTCCCCGACCTCGACCCGCGTCACCACCTGCGCCACCCGGCCCGGATCGTAGCCCAGGAAGAGGTGGGCCGTCGGCGTGTGCTCGACCTCCGTGAAGTTGTCCAGCACCACCTCCAGCGGCGCCTCGATCCGGTGGTGAAGCGCGCCGAGCGGGTGGTGGCCCGAGGCCCCGACGTCCGGGAAGCGCGCCGCGACGCCCTCGGGCTTGATCCAGATCGCCCCGTGCCGCTCGACCACCTCGTAGCTCACAGCCCTCGCCTTGAGGCGCGGGGTACCGGGGCTCTCACCTTGCCCATCTCTCCCGTAGCACCAGCCGTGGTAGGGGCACACGATCCTGTCGCCCTCGACCTTCCCCTTGCTCAGGCGCATCCCCCGGTGCGGGCAGCGCTCGTCCAGCGCGCCCACGCGCCCTCCCTCCCCCCGGAAGACCACCACCTCCCGGCCCCAGACCTGGGCGAGCCTGGGCGCCTTGCCAAGCGCCGAGGCGAGCATCACCGGGTGCCAGTGATCCATCGCGCTCACGGCGCCGCCCTCCCCTTCGAGGCGATGTCGCGCGCCACCCGTCGGGCCTCGATCGCGATCTCCCTCAAGAAGCCCGTCGGCGGGTTGCTGAAGCCCACGAAGTAGAGCCCCGGCGCCGAGGGCACCTCCTTCCCATGCCACAGGGGATAGCCCTGGTCGTTGACGAGGTCGTCGGCGCCCTCCAGGAAGTCGCCCAGCGCGGCCTTGTAGCCGGAGGCCACGATGATCGCGTCGAACCGACCCTCGCGCCCGTCGACGAAGCGGGCGCCGCCTGGGACGAGGCGCTCGACCGCGGGGGCCACCTTGACGTGCCCCTGCTTGATGAGGTCGATCGTGCCGACGTCGATCAGCGGGATCCGCCCGCGCTCGAGGATCTGCGCCGTGGGGCCCTGGCTCGGGCGGCGAATGCCGTAGGCCGACAGGTCGCCGACGACGAGGTCGAGCAGCGCGACGCTGAGGCGGTCGCGCAAGGCGGTCGGCAGCCTGGAGAGCAGCAGGTTGGCCTCCTGGGCCGGCGTCCCGAGGAGGTCGCGGGGCGCGACGTGGATGGGGCTGCGGACCACCAGCGTCACCCGCGCGCCGTGCTCCCACAGGCAGATCGCGATCTCCGCCCCGGTGTTGCCGCAGCCGACCACCAGCACCGAGCGCCCCTGCCAGGCGGCCCCGTTGGTGTACCGGGCCGCGTGGCGGATCTCGCCCCCGAAGTCCTCGGCGCCCTCGAAGCGGGGCAGGTTGGGCGCTCTGTTGTAGCCCGTGGCCACGACCAGCCGCCGGGCCCGCAGCGGCGGCCCCTTGTCCGTCTCGATCCGCCACTCGCCCTGGACCCGCGCCGCCCTCGTGACGGACTCGCCCAGGCGCGGCTGGAGGTTGAAGCGGGCGGCGTAGTCGACGAGGTAGGCCGCGACCTGATCGCGCGAGGGGTAGGTCGGGAGGTGGTCGGGGAATGGGACGAAGGGCAGCGCCGAGTGGTTCTTGACCGTGTGCAGGTGCAGGCGCTCGTAGTGGTGGTGCCAGCTCCAGCCGACGTGCGCCTGGCGCTCGATCATCTCAAAGGGCACCCCGCGGCCCTTGAGGCAAGCCCCCACGGCCAGGCCCGCCGGACCCGCGCCGAGGATCACCGTATCGGTCGCCTGCGCCATCTCGCCCCCTCGACCTGATCGCCCGAGCCTGCGATCATGGCCCTCGTCTGTTCGGACATCGAAGGTGTAGCGCAGTCGCGGGCGGGGCGCCAGTCGCCGACGCGCCCCGCGCCGGAATCGAGGGGAGGACCTCGGGGGGTGTGACGCTGGCGTCACGGTGTTGCGCGGGCTTCGCAGCGCGCCTTCGGGGCCTCGGGTGGGTGATCCCGACGTCCAGGGGCTCCGCCGAGGTTGGGTGGGGCGCCGGTTGTTGGCCCGCGTCGTGCTTGCGGTCAGGTCGAGGGGAGGAGCGCGCGTGCAGCCGATATGGTTTGAGTGGTTTGGAGAGGTGACGGGGTGGTCGTGGTTGTCGGGGGCCAGGCTGAGTCAATGGATCATCTTCGCGTGCAGCGGTCTGGCGGCGGCGGGGCTGGGCGTCTGGTCGATGCGACGGCAGGGGCTCGACTGGCGCTTCGGCCTGGGGATGATCGTGTCGGCGGTGGTGGTCGGGGGCCTCTTCGGGCACCTGATCTCGGTGCTGGTCAGGCCGGACAAGCTCTTCGCGGACCCCTGGCGGCTGGTGATCCTCTTCAGGGGCGGGATCAGCTCCTACGGGGTGTACGGCGGGGCGGTCGTCGGGGCGGTGATGTGGGCGAAATGGCGAGGGGGGGCCTTCTGGCCGCACGCGGACGCGCTGGCGCCGGGATTTCTGGTGGGGGCGGCGCTGGCGAGGATGAGCTGCCTGTTGCACGGGTGCGACTTTGGGCGCGTGGCGCCGGGGTTGCCCTGGGGGATCCGTTACGCCAGGGGCACGCCGGCCTTCAAGTACCTGGAACAGCTCGACATGATCGATCCCTTCCGCGATCAGGGCCTGCCCATGCACCCCTTTCCGCTCTACGAGGCCGCCCCTGTCCTGCTCGTCGGCCTCGTCGCGCTGCTGTGGCCCCTGTCGCCGGGCAGGGTGACGGGGAGGCGGGCGGCGGCTTGCGCGGCGCTCTATTGCATCGCCCGGCTCTTTGCAGAACACTTCAGGGGCGAGCCCGTGGGGCCGATGCCCTTGCTCGCCGCGATCCAGTGGCTCTGCCTGCTGGGCGCGGCGCTCTTTGCCCTTCTCGGGTGGCGCCTTGGCCGCTCCCCCATGACCGATGAGGCTCGAAGGACATGACCGACCGCACCCAGGCCCCCCCCCTGCTCGCCAGCCTCGGCGCCGCGCTCCTGGCGCTCGGCCTGGGCTATGGCGCCTGCGTCGAGGACAAGGGGGTCGACGCCCAGACGATGGCCACCCGGGATCTGCTCGGCCTGGGCCCCTCGTGGTTCATTGACATGCCCAAGAGCCGCCGCGACGACCTCCAGGCCGATCTTGAGGCGCTGGCCGTCGAGCAGGCGGCCGAGGGCGCCGCGATCGACCTCTTCGACGACGCCGACGGGCCGCCGCCCGAGGCCGCGACCCCGCGCCGGGCCTTGAGCGCCCTGGACGAGCGCCTCGACAC
>SYOX01000184.1 GCA_005804885.1 Pseudomonadota bacterium | reverse complement strand
GCCTAGAGCGCGACGGGCGACACGCTCTACAGCCTGGACGAGCCGTCGACGGGCTTGCACTTTGACGACATCTTGAAGCTCCTCGGGGTCATCGACAAGCTGGTCGACGCGGGGAACACGGTGGTGATGATCGAGCACAACATGGACATGATCAAGACCGCGGACCACGTCATCGACATGGGTCCGGAGGGCGGCGGGGGCGGCGGCGAGGTGCTCGCGCAGGGGACACCGGAGGAGGTGGCCGCGAGCGAGCGTTCATTGACTGGGCGCTACCTCAAGGCGCTCTTGCATGGGAGATCGTTGAGTTGAGAAGGAGAGCGGTCCTTGCGTCGTGGGTGGTCATCGCGGCCATCATAAGCGCCCTGCCCTGCCCGCTCGGCGCGCAAGAAGGTGAGCCCGCGGCCGACGGGGGGGACGTTGGGGCGCTCTCGGCCTGGGAGGGGGCTCAGGATGCGGGGGCGGCCGGCGAGGTCAACGCGCCGGTCGATGTCGCCCTTGCTGGAGAGGCGGTCGAGGCCGACGAGGTGGAGCCGGAGGACCTGACGGCAGGGGGTCGGGTGTTGATCACTGCGGTGGGCGACGTGGCCTTGACGACCAACGCCTTCAAGCCCGTGATCGACAAGCTCAACCACCAGATCTTTGCAAAGACGAAGGCCATCCTCAAGCGCGGGGATCTGGTCTTCCTCAACCTGGAGTCGCCGCTGACGAGCGCGCCGACGGTGTTGAAGAAGACCTACGCGTACACGATGCCGACGGAGCGCCTGGACTGGCTGCTGGAGGCGGGCTTCAACCTCTTCTCGCTGGCCAACAATCACAGCGCGGACGCGGGCTTGCAGGGCATGACGGACACGCTCGATGCGCTCGAGGCGAAGCGTCGGGAGAAGAAGGCGCTCTTCTGGTCGGGGATCGCCAGGGATCCGAAGGACGCCTACAAGCCGACGATCATCAAGATCAAGGGGACGACGATCGCCTTTCTGGCCGTGGGGAACAACAGCGACCCGCACGTCAACCGGATCTACGACGGGCAGGTGGTCAAGGCCATCAAGCAGGCCAGGTCCCAGGCCGATGTGGTGGTCCTGGCCACCCACTTTGGCAAGGAGTACCAGCACATCCCGACGCCGGCGGTGGTTGCGCTCTACCGCGGCTTCGTCGACGCCGGCGCCGACATCATCCTGGGGACGCACCCGCACGTCCTGCGGGGGATCGAGCGCTACAAGGGGGGGGTCATCCTGCACTCGCTGGGCAACTTCGCCTTCTCGTCCCGCACGGTCAGGCACCGGGAGACGGGGGCGAAGATGCATGGGATGGTGGCCACGCTGGTCATCGAGTCTCGCCGTGTGGTCAGGGTGGAGATCGACCCCTTGTACGTCAACAACCTCGAGCCGTGGAAGATCGGCAGCGCCCAGATCCCGTCGGCGAACTTCGTCCCGACGCCGGTCAAGGGGAAGTTCGCCGAGGCGGTCCTTGATGACCTCCAGGCGTGGAGCGACGCCATCGCGGGCAACAAGGTGCGGATCATCCGCCGAGAGGATCGGGGGATCATCGAGTTGAAATAGGGCGTCGGTGTGGTTCGCGAGCCCCGTGGGGATAATAGTCTCCAGCGATACTGCGCCACTTTGTCACGCACCGGCTCCTGATGTGGCCACCCGCCTCGATTCGAGGCCTGTCAGGGCCAGCGGAGGCCGTGATGGCCGGATCGGCGGGGAAAAATTGGGTTTCGGCTTCTGGAAACCCGAGGCTGGCACGCTCGGTGCTTTGTCCTGTGACATCGAGACGGCGGCGTCAGCGAGCGAACCAACAGCTCACGGACACGACGATTTAGCCAGATCACCAAGCCAGCCAAACCATGCCTGTAGCCGCTGGTTCGCCGGCTGACGCCGCCGTCTCGACACCCCTCCTGAATGCCTCTCTTCTTCACCTCAATCCCTGACAGCCTCTCTTGACCTTGCTTCCTCGATGGGGGTAGTGTTTTTGGTCTCCATGATCTTGTCCTTGACGCCTGTTCAATCGTCGTCGAGGTCGAAGAGGCGGAGCCGATCGAGCCGAGGGACGGAGGCGGTGGCGATGTCCAGAGCAGGCCTCGCTCGTCGGCGCACACGAATGATCTGAACCACGCCGGAGCCGGCGACTTGACGACTGGAGGCACCTTGGAAGAGCGCTACGAGAGACTTGAGGAGATCGGCCGGGGCGGAATCGGTTCGGTGTTTCGGGGGCTTCACATCCCCCTGCGGCGCGACGTGGCCATCAAGGAGATCAAGGAGATCTTCAACCTGTTTGGTGACCTGCAAAAGGACGACATCATCGAGCGCTTCGAGAAGGCCGTCCAGGAGCACGCCAGGCTCGTCCACCCGAACATCATCCAGATCCTCGACATCGATCTCGATCGTCAGTTCCCGATCTTCGTCATGGAGTACGCCCCGGGCGGCTCGCTGCGACAGGTCCTCGACGGCCCCAACAAGCCGAACCTGGGCGCCAAGCTGAGGATGTTCCTGCACGTCTGCCAGGCGCTGCGTTATGCACACCGCCAGGGGGTCATCCACACCGACCTGAAGCCATCCAACGTCGTCTTCGACGCCGATGGCAATGCCAAGGTGGTCGACTTCGGCGTCAGCCGGATCATCGAGCGCGACAGCTCCAAGCAGCAGATCTACATTGGCGTCGGCACGGTCGCCTACCTGTCCCCTGAGCAGTTCCGCAACCCGCTGGACGCCAACGAGCGCAGCGACATCTACTCGCTGGGGATCATGTTCTACGAGATGCTCACCGGCAAGCTGCCGGGCCGCCGCAGCCCCATGCCTTCGAGCTTCTTCCCAGACATCCCCCGCAAGCTCGACGACATCTTCGACAACATGTGCATGGACGCCGAGGAGGATCGCTACCAGAGCTTCGACGCGGTCATCAACGACCTGATGTCCTCCCCCGAGGTTGGCGCGTTGCTCGGGGCCAGCGGCCCGGCGCCCATGGCCGCGGCCGTGGCCGCCGCGCCGCGCCCCGCCCCCGCCCCTCCTC
>SYOX01000183.1 GCA_005804885.1 Pseudomonadota bacterium | reverse complement strand
GAGCTACAGGCTGCGCGAGAAGCGGCGGGCCGGGCTCATCAAAACCACAGCTTCAAACCAGGTGGGGAACCCCTCCACCTGACTCAACAGGGGGTACACTTTGGTCTGTCGCAGGGGTACACTTTAGGATGTCGCTTGACAGCGTTCTTCGATGGCAGCAATCTCGGCCTTCACGTCATCCCAGAAGGTGCGAAGAAAGGCGTCTATATCGTCGCTCCATGCCGACCAGAGCCTGGTCAGTGCCGATGGGGACAGGTCGTCGCAGTGCCGCCGGCCACCCCGTGGATTTGTGTTGACTCCCTCGGGGCTTCGGGGCAACTGGGTGCGGACGGTTGCTCTCCTTCGCCCTACAGGAGGTCCTATGCGATGGAACTGGGTTGTTGCGAGTCTGCTGGTCGCGGTTCTGCCGGCCGGCTGTGTCGTTGAGTACGCCGGTGAGCCGGACGAGCTGACCTGGGAGGAGTTCCAGGCCGCCATCTACCGGGAGCCCGACACGGGCATCTACATCGTCAACGGGGACGAGCCGATCTCGTCGGAGCCGGGGCTGCGTGCTTTCTACGAGCGGATGATGGAGGACCAGCAGGGGGACGGGGCCACCCGCACCGCCGATCAGCCGCTCATCGTCTATAGCGTCAACGGGAGTGACGTCGCGTGGAACACTGCGACGGCGCAGAACCTGACCTATTGCGTCTCCACCACCTTCGGCACGAAGTACACGACGATGGTCGGGGCCATGAACGAGGCGGCGGCCAGCTGGGAGGCGGCAGCGCCGGGCGTGAACTTCGTCCACGTCTCGTCCCTGGACAGCAAGTGCAACGCGAAGACCACCGGCGTCGTCTTTGACGTGCGCCCAACGAGCACCACGGCCTACGCGGCGCGGGCGTTCTTCCCGAACGACACGCGGGCGTACCGCAACATCCTGTTCTCCACGTACTACCTCCAGCCTGGCACCCTCGGCGTGGTGACCATCCCCGGTGTGCTGCGCCACGAGATGGGCCACATCCTCGGCTTCCGCCACGAGCACACCCGCCCCGAGGCGGCGGCGTGCTTCGAGGACAACAGCTGGCGCGAGCTGACCCCGTACGACGCCAACTCCGTGATGCACTACCCCCAATGCAACGGCACCAACGTCGGTGACCTCGTGATTACCGAGTCCGACGCTGCCGGCTCGCGGTCCCTTTATCCGGGCGGCGGGGATCCTCCCCCGCCTCCCCCGGAGTGCGGCGCGGTCGGCGCGACCTGCAGCGCCGCCGCCGACTGCTGCAGCAACAGCTGCAACACCCGCCGCAACATCTGCCGCTGACGCTATCGTCTGTGATCCTGGGCGGCGCTCAAGCGCCTCTCATCAAGCGCGCGGTGTCTGAAGGCGCAAGGTGTTGGTCTTGCGTAACCATTCATCCCCCGTTCGATCTCGATGACAAGGGACTCAAATGATGGATCTCGACGGTCAAACTCAACTGGGATCAAAATCATCTGCGCCTCGTGTTCATCGGGATCGACCAGGATCATTGCATTCGAAGGGCTTGGATGCCGATGACGTCGAGGGCCGACCACGACGAGGTCCAAGGGGGGTGAATGGTTACCTCCCGAGGGTCGCTTCGGGACCTCCTGATTCACGATCAAGGCGGAACCACTGAATAGCTTCACGGCCAACATAGCGGGTAAGGTAATAGTTGGCCGTGGCTCCAACGACCACACCTATTCCAAAGGGAAGGGCCTTTTCCAGTGCTTTTCTGGTGAAAATAATTCCCAGTTTTTTGAATAATTCTTTGATGGCTTGAAGGACTGCACCCTTCAGGTATTGGCGAAGGAGTCTGACACCCGCTTGAGAGGCGATGCGAGTACCAGCGCTGACACCGGCTTTTTCAAGAGTGCCACCAGCAGCGATGAGTAGGCTGAGATTACGGGCGTCTTCGTTGTTGAGATCGTAACCGTAAGCCGTTGCCAAACACATGGCCATATCAACTTGGAACTTCATGGAGAGGGCTGCATCACCAATAGCTCCTCCGGTGGCAACCAAGACAGTCCCAAGACCAGGAACCACACCAACGAGGGCTGTAGCACCGCCGCTGAGAGAAGCCCATTTGGAATATCGGGAGACAATCATCTCGGCTACTCGATCTTGATGCTGGCTATGATTCTCATCGGGGTAGCGATCGCGGACTTGTTCTATGATGCGTTCAACGAGAGTTCTTGCATCGTCGGGCGAGATAGCCGCAGCCCGCACCAAGTTTAAGAGACGGCTTGATTCGATTTGTTGCTCGGAGTTTGGTGTTTCTTTTGGCATATTGTTTTCCTTGTTGTGCGTGTTCAGTGGCCCTTGAACAGGGGCTTCGTGGGTCATGGGGACTTGTTTGGGAGGTCGAAATGCACCGCCGAGCCAGATGTCGTTACGATGAACACGGCGTCCGTGCCTGTGCGTGGCTCTTGACCATCAGTTTGAATCCCCTCTCAATCCCGTTATGGAGGGCCGCTAAACGGCTACTTACCTCCTTAAGCAGATGGGCGAAGCGGAGTGCCGACCGAACCTGCCAAGTCTACCAAATCAGTGTTTGATATTTCAAGGAAATTCGTCTGCCGCGCGCCTCCAAGCTTGTTCAAGGATGTGCTCGATGACAAAACGCTTTCAGGTTCAGACCTTAGCCAACGTCGGCCATACTCATGAGGCCATCGCCCTGCACACCGGCGCCTTGCCGATCACCCTCAACCTGTCAGAGTATCTGTAATCTCGCCGGAACCCACAGGGCTGCATATCTGCCACGCGCCTCAACATCCTTCTTATGCCGCGCACAGGCGGGATCCTTGCCCGAGACAGTGATGACAGGTGGTTGCGTTGGGTGGGGGTTCGGGCGGTGGGCTGGCGCGAGCGCGTTTTGCGTTGGCGGGGTTGGGCGCGGTCGACTCTGGGGTATCGGGCGCAAGGAAGGGAGGGAAGGGGGTTGCGGAGGGGGGGAGCGGCGCGATCTCCGTGGGGGTGGGTTGCGCGTCGGCGGGGCTGGCCTTAACCTGCTGGGGCGGGCGGAATGGGCGCCCTGCACTTCAAGAGCGTGTCGATGATCCTGTCTCCTCTCAAGCTCCAGCTTTTCGCGTGTTGTCTCGCCTGCGCCTGGCCGTAGGGAGATCGCCGTTTCGTACCGTGACCCCCCTGTGGCGCCGACCGCTGGGGGGTCTTGTCGTTCTTGCGCGCTGCGCGCTCTCCCCCCAGACCTCCGCGCCAGAGGATCAACCCCGGAGACGCCATGCAGCTGACCAACAGCCTCACCCGTCGCAAAGAGCCCCTGATCCCGATCCGCCCCGGCGAGGTGAGCCTCTACACCTGCGGTCCGACCGTCCATGACTTTGCCCATGTGGGGAACTTCAGGACCTTCATATTTGAGGATCTGCTGCGCAGAGCCTTGATCTTTAAAGGCTTTCGAGTGCGTCATGTGATGAACATCACCGACGTGGACGACAAGACCATCCGCAAGGCCAACGCCGAGGGCGTGCCGTTGGGGGAGTTTACGGCGCGCTACAAGCGGGCCTTCTTCGAGGACCTGGACGCGCTGCGGATCCAGCGCGCCGAGCACTACCCCGAGGCGACCGACCACATCGCGGGGATGGTGGCGCTGATCGAGCGGCTGTTGGAGCGGGGGCACGCCTACCGCTCAGCGGAGGGGTCGATCTACTTCAGGTTGGAGTCGTGGCCGGGCTATGGGCAGCTTGTGGCGCTGGATCGGGGGTCGTCGCGCCAGACGGCGCGGGTGGACCAGGACGAGTACGGCAAGGACGATCCGCAGGACTTCGCGCTGTGGAAGGCCTGGGAGCCTTCGGACGGGCCGGTGTTCTGGGATACGGCGCTTGGGCGCGGGCGACCGGGGTGGCACATCGAGTGCTCGGCGATGAGCAGGGCGCTGCTGGGCGACCACTTCGACATCCACACCGGCGGCGTGGACAACAAGTTCCCGCACCACGAGAACGAGATCTCCCCGAGCGTGTGCGCGACGGGCGCGGCCTTCGTCAACGTGTGGATGCACAGCGCCCACCTGCAGGTCGAGGGCTTCAAGATGTCCAAGAGCCTCGGGAACTTCTTGACGCTGCGCGATCTGGTTCAGGAGGGGCTCGATCCGGTGGCGATCCGGTATGCGCTGCTGACGGTTCATTACAGAAAGCCGCTCAACTTCACGCGGGAGTGGGTGGCGGCCAGCGCCCAGGCCGTCGGTCGGCTGCGGGATTTTGCCCGTCGGCTGGATGAGGCGCTGGAGGGCGTTGACGGCGGCGGTGGCGGCGAGCCTGGGGGCGAGCTTGGGGGCGCGCTGGAGGTGGCCCGAGGGGGCTTCGTGGCGGGGCTGGAGGACGATCTGAACATCGCGGCGTCGCTCAGCGCGCTCTTCACCTTCGTGCGGCAGGCCAACGCGATCCTGGACGGCGGCGGCGCGGGGCGGGCGGAGATCGAGGCGGCGCGGGGGTGGCTCGGCGAGGTGGACGGGGTGCTGGACGTGCTGGAGGGGCGCGAGGGGCCGGGCGAGGGGATTGTTGAAGAGGTCGAGGCGCTCGTCGGGGCAAGGGAGGCGGCCAGAGCGGCGCGGGACTGGTCGCGGGCTGACGCGCTGCGGGCGCAGATCGAGGGGATGGGCTTCGAGGTGCGCGACGGGGCGCAGGGGCCGAGGTGGATCAAGGTGAGGGGGTCGGGGTCGGGGCCTGACCGGTAAAAAGATGAGGCGGGGCAGGGGGTTGGCCTTCAGAGGGCGGCGATGATCTGGCGGACCTCGTCGGGCAGGCCCATGGGGTCGAAGGGCTTGGCGATGACGCCTGAGGCGCCCAGCGCGAGGTAGAGCTCGATCTCCTGTCGTTGGACCCTGGCGGTGACGAAGATCACGGGGACGTGGGCGGCCTCGGGGCGGGCTCGGAGGTGGGTCAGCGTCTGGGGTCCGTCCATGCCGGGCATCATGACGTCGAGCAGGATGACGTCGGGCAGGGCCTCGGCGAGCTTGTCGAGGGCCTCCTGGCCGGAGGCGGCCAGCGTGACTGTCCAGCCCCCGACCCGGGCGAGGCTCAGCTCGCCGATGCGTCGTATGTCGGCCTCGTCGTCCACCAGCATGACCCGTTTGATCGCCATCTCCCCTCCGTCGCTGGCCGCTGGCCCCACGACCCACGCTTGTCGAGTGTCCCACGCTCGCCGATCGCCCCACGCTCCTCGCACCGCCCGTTGGGCGGGCTCGTCGGGTGGGGCTTGGATGCCCGGTGTGGGCTGCGACCTGTCGGTCGCAGGCCGGCGGGCGGTCGACAGAGGATCGCAGGGCCGGCGCCGTGCGTCAACGGAGCCGCTGGACAGGGGTGGCGCGTGGTTTTGAGGTGCGGTGCCCCAGGTGTCGACTTGGGTCGCGCGTGGGCCTGCGACCGAGAGGGCGCAGCCCACCCTGAGCTTCTAGAACGCTGACCGGTTTGACTCCCGTCGGCCAACGGGCCGACAACGACGCCGTCGGCAAGATCGATGCCGGCGTCGTCGATGCTCGGCGGGCCAAAGGCCCGCCTGTGCTCTCCTCCTTGGCGTCTATCTGGCCGACGGCGTCTTCGCTGTCGGCCTCGCCGGCCTCGGTCCCTCAAACCAATCAGCGTTCTAGCCCCACCCGACGAGCCCGTCCCCAACGGGGGCGGTGCGAGGAGCGTGGGGCGATCGGCGAGCGTGGGGCGATCCTCGAGCGTGGGGCGATCAGGCGAGCGTGGGGTGTTCGTGGAGCGTGGGGCGATCCTCGCGCGTGGGGTGCTCGTGGAGCGTGGGGTGCTCGTGGAGCGTGGGGCGATCAGGCGAGCGTGGGGCGGTGCATTGCGATGACACAGGGCCGCGGCCGGTGGTAGGTTGGGCTTCGAGGGCGGCCGCGTCGGCCTGCCCGGCGGAGTTGGTGGCGGATGGAGCTCTTCTGGGCGATCGCGGCGCTGGCGGTGGGCCTGGGGCCGCTCGTCGTGGGCGCGCGCCAGGGGATCGACCGGCGGCTGCGGTGGGTCGCGCTGGGGCTCGGGGCGGCGACGGTCGCCGCGCTCGCGCTGGCCCAGGCCCGGCGCGCCCCCGCCGAGGGGCCTCGCGTGGACAGGCCCAACCAGCTCCCCGCCGAGGGCTTCGCGACCTCGGGCCGCTGCCGCGCCTGTCACCCCGCCGAGTACACCTCCTGGCACGCCTCCTTCCACCGCACCATGACCCAGATCGCCACGCCCGAATCCGTGAAGGGCGATTTTTCGGGCCAGACGCTGAAGATCTACGATCAAGAATGGCGCCTGGAGCAGCGCGAGGGCGCACCCTGGGTTCGCTGGGAGGGGCCGGACGCGGAGGCGATCGCCCGCTCGAAGATGATCATCGGCGCGCTGGAGCAGAACATCTCCGGCGGGGGCCTCCCCAAGCACGTGCTCGCGGCGATGGTCCGCGACCGGGAGGCGGAGCTGCGCGCGCTCAAGGCCCTGGAGGTCGCGCGGGTCGTCCACGAGCGGCCCATCGTGCAGGTCACCGGCTCGCACCACTACCAGGTCTACTGGTACCCCTCGACCCTGGATCGGCGCTCCAACCGCGTCGAGACGATCAACAAGGGCCTCTACAACCTCAAGTGGACCCCCGACAGCCTCCAGGGCGAGCTGCTGCCCTTCCGCTTCGTCTACCTGCTCGACGATCGCCGCTGGGTCCCCCGCGACGCCGTCTTCGTCCACCCCAGCGACCCTCGCCCCTTCGGCCCGTGGAACAACAACTGCCTCAAGTGCCACACCACCCAGGGGCGACCCAGGCCCGACCACGAGGCCGCGAAGATGGCCTCCGAGGTCGTGGAGTTCGGCATCGCCTGCGAGTCCTGCCACGGCCCCGCCGGGGAACACGGGCGCGCCAACGCCCAACCCCTGCGCCGCTACGGGCTCTATTTGAGCGGCGAGGCCGATGGGACCGTGGCTCAACCGGAGCGCTTCGACCACAAGCGCTCGTCCCAGATCTGCGGCCAGTGTCACAGCGTGTCCAACTATGTGGACCCAAAGGGGTTTCTTGAACATGGGTCGACCTTCCGGCCGGGCGAGGCGCTCGAGGCGGTCAAGAGGGTGGTCTGGCCTCGCGGGGGTCAGGAGGCCAGCAAGGAGGAGGTCCGCGAGGGCGAGTGGAACCCCCAGGCGGAGCTGGATCAGAGCTTCTGGTCCGACGGCGTGGTGCGGATCCTGGGTCGGGAGTACAACGGGCTGCTGGACTCGGCCTGCCATGCGAAGGGCGAGATGGCGTGCACCTCGTGTCACTCGATGCACGACAGCGACCCTGACGATCAGCTCATCGAGGGGATGGACGGGGACAAGGCCTGCCTGAAGTGCCACGCGGACCATGCCGGGAAGATCGAGGCTCATACGCATCATGCGGTGGGCAGCGCGGGCAGCGCGTGCATGAACTGCCACATGCCCTATACGGCCTTCGGGCTGCTCAAGGCCGCGCGCAACCACACCATCGAGATCCCCAGCGCCGAGGTCAGCGCGCGGGTCGGGCGGCCGAACGCCTGCAACCAGTGCCACCTGGACAAGACGCTGGCCTGGAGCGCGGAGCTGCTGACGCGGTGGTACGGGGCCCCGGCGGTCGAGCTGGAGGCGACGCACCGGGAGGTGTCGGCGTCGCTGGTGTGGCTGATCAAGGGGGACGCGGCCCAGCGCGTCCTGATGGCGTGGTCGATGGGCTGGTCCGAGGCGCGCCGGGCCTCGGGCGGCGCGTGGATGGTGCCTTTCTTGATCGACGCGCTCGATGATTCCTACGACGCGATCCGGCTCGTGGCCGAGCGCTCGCTCAGGAAGCACCCCGGCTTCGAGGAGCTGGGCGGTTACGACTTCATGGCCGAGTCGAAGGTCAGGAGGGCGTCGATGGAGGCCTTGCGGGGTCGGTGGAGGTCGTCAGGTGGCGCATCGAGCCGGTCCATGTCGATGTCGGAGGTGTTGATCGGCGCCAAGGGTGAGGTGATGGGAGGGCGCGTGGAGTCGCTGCGCAGCCAGAGGGACGACAGGCCGGTGATCCTGGCCGAGTAGGTCGCCTGCGGCGGCGGGCCGCCTGGCGCTGGGAGCGGAGAGATAGGGGCCAGTGATCCTGGCCGAGCAGGTCGCCCGAGGCGGCGGGGCCGCCTTGTGCTGGGAGTGGAGCGATCAGGCCGGTGATCCTGGCCGAGCAGGTCGCCTGCGGCGGCGGGGTCGTCTGGCGCTGGGCGTGGAGAGATACGGGCCAGTGATCCTGGCCGAGCAGGAGAGAGGCCGATGGCCCGGAAGACGCGACAGCAGCAGGGCGGCGATGGCGACGCGGCCCATCCCTCGACGGGCGCGGGCGATGAGGTCGGGGTGGTTGAGGCCCAGGGCGGCGATGGTGGCGCAGCCGACCAGCGGCTGCACCTGAAGGCAGGTTGGTGGTCGCTGCTGATTTTTCTGATGCTGGGCGGGGTGTTGGAGGCGATGCACGGCTTCAAGGTGGGCTGGTATCTGGACGTGGACAGCGAGATCCGGCGCACGATGTGGACGCTGGCGCACGCCCACGGGGCGTTGCTGGCGCTGGTGCACGTCGTCTTCGCGGTGACGATCCGGGCGACGCCCGGGTGGGCGTCGCCGAGGCGCCGGCTGGCCTCAAGGTGCCTCATTGCGGCCGGGGTGCTCTTGCCTGCAGGATTTTTTCTGGGGGGGATCTTCACCTACGGCGGCGATCCGGGGCTGGGCGTCTTTCTGGCGCCGGTGGGGGCGCTGGCGCTCTTCGTGGCGGTGTTCTTGACCGCGCGCGGTGTGAGCGCTTGACCTCCATCGGTGTTAAGTATTGATCTTTATTCATGTTTTTTGCGGGTCAGGAGCGCCAGGGCGAGCGCCGCCAGCGCCCAGAGGGGCCAGGGGGCGCCGCGGGCGTGGGGTGAGGCGAGCCGGCAGCCGCAGCCGTCGTCGAGGGTGTCCTGGGCGTTGGCGACGCACAGGCCGTCGACGAAGCTGGTGCCTGGGCCGCAGATCGGGACGCACTGGCCGTCGCGCAGGGTGGTGCCCGGCCCGCAGATGTTGGGATCGGGGTTGGCCTCGGGCTCGGGGTTGGGCTCCGGCTGAGGTTGAGGCTCCGGGGTGGGCTCCGGCTCGGGGTTGTCGACCTCGCCGTCGCCAGCGTCGTCGGGTGATCCGGCGTCGGGCTCGGGCTGGGGTTCGGGTTCGGCGGCGTCGGGCTCCATGCCGGCGTCGGGCGGATCGTCCATGGCGACGGGGTGGGTGGTCAGGTTCGTGGGGACGGTCTCGATGCCGTCGGCGTCGATGGTGGCCTCGTTGATGATGGCGCGGCCCTCGGGGGCGGAGGTGACCTCGACGGTGAAGGAGAGGGTGCGGCTGGCGCCCGGCCCCTCGTGGGGCATGGGGCCGCCGATGAGGGGGTCGAGGCGCAGGCCTCGCTGAAGGGGGCTGACGCCGGGGCTGGGGTCGCCGATGGGGGTCTGCTGATCGAGCAGGGCGGTGCCGGCGACGTAGCGCGTGCCTGCGGGCGTGGGGTCGGTGATGACGACGTTGGAGGCCGGCCCGGTGCCGCGGTTCTGGAGCGCGATGGTGTAGGTGATCTGCTGGCCGATGGAGACGGGGGTGCCGGAGGAGGGCTGGGCCAGCTTGGTCGGCTTGAGGAACTCGGGCACGGAGTCGAAGGCGACGATGAGGTAGTTGGTGAAGATCTGCTCGCGGGGCACCGAGAGGGAGAGGGTGGCCTCCTCGTCGCCGGGGTCGAGGTGATCGCCGACGGTGAAGGTGTCCAGGTCGACGCCGAAGATCCGGGTGCGGCAGGCCCCGCCGGTGTTGGTGTTGACGGTGTCGTTGAAGGCGTTGGTCGAGGTGTTGCAGGCGTCGTTCAAGGTGGCGCCGTTGAAGGCGATCGAGTCGCCGGTGATGTTGCTGTCGCCTTCGAGGATGTGGATGGTGAAGCGGGCGTTGGGGGTGGCCGGGACGACGAAGCCGGAGGGCGAGAGCGTCAGCGAGCCGGCCGAGAGCCATTCGAAGCCGGTGTAGAGGTAGAGCTTGCGGAAGCCGGTGGACTCTACCGGCTCGTGGATGATGAGCACCGACCAGCCGCCGACGGCGAGCGAGCCGAGCACCCAGATCGAGGTCAGGTTCTGCAGGGAGCCGTGGGCGATGTTCAGGCCGCCGACGCTCCAGGGGCCGTTGAGGTCGCCGCCTTGATCGACGTGCTGGGTGAGCTGATCGGTGATGTCGGCCCGAGCGGTGAACCACGAGGCCTGGAAGGTCCCGAAGGGCGGGGCCATCAGGTCGTCCAGGTCGATCGTCTCGACCTCGTCAGGCGAGGCCGTCACCTCCTGGGGCGTCCCGCCGGGCATGGTCAGGTCCACGCTCAGGTCGTTGGGGGTCTGGTACTCCTTGGAGGCCGTCCAGATCAGCAAGGCCTTGACGATGCGCCGGGTCCCGGGCACCCCGACCATCGCCGCGGTGCTCGACGGGACGGCCTCGCAGACCGACGATCCGAAGAAGTCCTGGCAGGTCAGCAGAGTGCCGGCGGTCGCGGCGTAATCGACCTCCCCCTCCCAGGCCTCGATGGGGTCCGGGCCCAGATCATTGCCGAAGCGCTCCTGGGCCATCGCCAGGCCGCCGGTCCACGTCAGGAGAGCCGCGGTCAGAGCCGCGAGCAGGGTTCTTGTGTGCGTGATCTGCATGATCCACCTTCGGTTCGGGCCGAGGGTGGCGATCATAGCACCGACGCGCTGCGGCGTCAGCGCCCGACGAAGCCAGACGGGCTGTGGAGGCCCAGGCGACGCGGTGAGGTCGTCGGCCTGAACCGGCGCGTCGATCCGGGCTGGCGCTCGCCGCGCCGGTTCAGGTTCTTCAGCGCGCCTTGAGCGCGGCCTGCTGCTGCTCCTTCTGGATCTCCTCTTGCTGGCGGGTGAGGCGCTCAAGGCGCTCGCGGGCGCTCTGGAGGCTGGCGCGGGCCTCGCGCAGCTCCTTGATGGCGCGCCGCGTCGCCGCGGGGTCCTTGCGGGCGAGCGCCTCGTCGAGGCGGTTGGCGGCCTCTTCAAGGTTGTACTGGCTCGACTCGACGTTCCAGCCGGCCATCTGGATCGGGTCGCCGTAAGGGCCGCATGCCTCAGCCCGAGGCGCCAACCCCGCCGCCGCCAGGCCCATCGTCGCCACCATCGCCAACGCCATCCCCTTGATCGTCATCCTCATCTTTGTCGCTCCCTGGTGACGCCGCGCCCCGTGGCGCCGCGAGCGGCCCATCCGCCGTGATCTGTCAACGGCGGAGCGAGAGGTTCGTTTGGGGAGACATCGTTCATTCAATAATATGTTGTTGGTATATGATCGAGCTTGCCTCCCGTGTCGAGATCGAGATCGACGCGCTCTGCGCGGCGGGCCCCTCGTTCAGGCTGCCTTGAGCGCGGGTCGGCCTCGGGCTAGACTGTGCGAAGCTTGTTTCTCCTTGTCATCCAAGCGCCTCTGGAGGCCGAATGGACACCTGGAACCAGCCCCGCGCGGGCGGCGGCGTCGGGCTCGCCGGCGGCGTCGGGCGCGCGCTTGTCGCGCTGTGGCTCGCCGTCGCGCTGTGGGGTTGCGCCGAGGCCAACTCGGGGAGGTCTGGCGGCGTCGTCGAAGACATCGGGGAGGGCCTGGACGGCGGCGCCGAGCCCGACGCTGCCCTCCCTGACGCCCTCGATGAGCTTGACGCCTCGGTCGACGACGCCGAGGGCGGCGACGAGGACGCGCCGCAGCCGGGGTGCGTGCCCGGCGCGACCCGCTGCCTCGATGACCGCACGAACCTGCTCTGCGAGGTGGACGGGCGCCGCGAGACGGCCTTCGCCTGTCCTCAAGAAACCCTTTGCGTGGAGGGTACTTGCGCGCCAATCGTCTGTGCGCCGGGGCCGCCGCGCTGCGAGGGCAATGCGGTGATCGGGTGCGAGGATGGCGGGACGCGGGCGACGCGGGTGGTGTGCCCCGAGGGCGCGTCGTGCCTTGAGGGGGCCTGCGTCGGGATCGCGTGCGAGCCCGGCGTGACCCGCTGTCTGGACGGGCGGACGGCGCTGGTCTGCGCCGAGGACGGGCTCTCGGAGATCCCGATGTCCTGTCCGGCGATGGGGTTGTGTCGGGATGGGGCCTGCGTGCCGAGGGTGTGCGTGCCGGGGGAGGTCCGCTGCGGCGACATCCGCACGGTGGTGACCTGCGACGACGAGGGCGCTTCGGAGGACGCGTCGCTGTGTGAGCCGGAGGAGGTTTGCCGGGAGGGGGCCTGCGTGCCGGTGGTGTGCAGCCCTCGCTCGACGCGCTGCCGCGACGCGCTGACCTTGCTGACCTGCGATCTGGACGGCGCGGAGGAGCTGGCCTCGACCTGCCCGCAGGGCACGATCTGCCGGACGGACCGCTGCGAGGCGACGGTGTGTCAACAAGGCGCGCGGCGCTGTCAGGACCTGCGCGTGATCCTGGAGTGCGTGGAAGAGGGGACGCGGGAGGATCCCCTGGCCTGCGCCGAGGGGTCCGTCTGCGAGGACGGGCGGTGCGTGCCGGGGTGCGTGCCCGGATCTCGGCGTTGCCTGCTGGACGAGGTGCAGAGCTGCCAGAGCGATCGGCGCACCTGGCTGACCGACGAGGTCTGCGATCCGGACGAGGGCTTCAACTGTCTGGAGGGGCAGTGCGCCTTCAGCTGCGAGGCGCTGTCGGGCAAGTCCCAATACCTCGGATGCGACTTCTGGGCCGTGGACACGATCAATAATAATGATCTGGGGCGGCCCTTTGGCTTCGTGGTCAGCAATGTGGACGGGGTGCAGACGGCGCAGGTGCGGGTGGAGGACAGCGAGGGCGACGTGCTGGACGAGGCCGAGATCGAGCCGCTGCGCTCGGCCTTCCTGGAGTTGGAGGCGCCGAGGGCGTTGAACAACCCGACGACGGGGCTGAGGCCGACGGGGATCCGGATCGTGACGGACGTGCCGGTCACGGCGGTGCAGTTCAACCCCTTCGTGCCGCTGGACGAGATGCTGGACGTGCGCCTGCAGTCCGCCGACGCCTCCTTGCTCCTGCCCAACGCCGCGCTTGGGACCGAGTACATCGTGGCCTCTTCGCCGCACCACTTCCTGCTGCCGGGGTTCTTCTCGGTGGTGAGCGGCTCGGACGACAACACGGTGACGATCACGACGCCGTCCACGGTGCCGAGGACGCGGGCGGGCGGCGACGTGCCGGTGATCAGGCCCGATGAGCCGGAGGTCTTCGTGCTGTCGAGGGGGGAGGTGTTGACGGTGCTGACGGATCAGGCGGGGGACGATCTGACGGGGACGCTGATCGAGAGCGAGGCGCCGGTGGCGGTCTTCGGCGGCAGCGACTGCGCGCAGGTGCCGGTGGGGTGTCCCTTCTGCGATCACACCGAGGAGGCGCTCTTCCCGGTGGCGACGTGGGGTGTGGAGTACGACGCGTCGCCGACGAGGCGGACGAACACCTCGGTGGACGTGTGGCGGATCGTGGCGTCGCAGAATGGCACGACGGTCACCCTCGATCCGCCGCTGGTGGAGGTCCCGACGCTGGATCGGGGGACCTTCTTCGAGTTTACGACGGGCGAGAGCTTCTACCTGAGGGCCAACGCCCCGGTCATGCTGGCGCAGTACATGCGGGGCTCGACCTGCACCTCGATCGACGTCGGCGACCCCTCCATGCTGCTCGTCGTCCCTCGCCATCAGTACCGCCGGGATCACCGCTTCTTCACGCCGGAGATCTTCGACGAGCACCGGATCACCCTCATCGGGCCGGAGGAGGCCCGCGTGGTGCTGGACAGGGCCTCGCTGTCGTTGCAGGGGGGGGAGCCGATCGGGCAGACGGGCTATCGGGCGCTGGATCTGCCGGTGGGCGCGGGGCGCCACGCGCTCACGAGCGATCTGCCCGTCTCGGTCTACGTCTACGGGTGGGGTTACAACGTCAGCTACGCGCACCCGGCGGGGATGGATCTGTCCACGGAGGGCCCCTGAGGGCGCAGGGGCTTCAGGGAGGCGGCGGTCGACCCGAGAGGGGCCGAGGCGCCTTCTGGGGCGGGCTCAGTCGCGGGGGCCGACGTCGGTGACGGGCTCGGCGAGGAAGGCGTCGGCGTTTCGGAACTGGCCCATGTCGTTGGTGCCGATGTCGGGGGCCTGGCCGCCGTAGTAGTTGTCTCGGATGTCGATGTCGATGCCGCCGCCGATGTCGAGGATCTGGCTGATGCCGCCGAGGATGTGGTTGTGGGAGAAGGTGCCCTGGATGTTGGCGACCATGATGGGGAAGGTGGCGCGGTCGAAGATCGAGTTGGTGACGGTGACCTCCTCGGTGGTGGCGCCGAAGTGCAGTGGGCAGTGGCAGCCGGTGAAGAGGACGTGATCCAGGACGGCGCCGCCGCGGCTCCAGCGCGTGCAGTCGGGCACGTCGCCGTTGGTCTGGAAGTCGATGGTGCTGTCGGCCATGCGCAGGACGCCGCCGTCGATGCTGACGCTGTCTCCCCCGATGATCGTCGTGCGGTCGAAGGTGCCGCCGTTGGCCAGCACGAGGCTGGTGCCGCATTGGGTGAAGGTCGCCTCGGAGACGTTGATCTCGGAGGTCGCCTGGCCGCGTAGGCACCGTTCGGCGCGTGAGACGTCGATGAAGGCGGCGTCGAGGCGGCCTGACACGACGATCCCGGCCCAGCTCGTCTCCGAGGTGAGCGCCACTCGGGCCGCGCGGGAGCCGTTGATCTGGAGGGCGCCTTCGACCTCCAGCGCAACGCGGGCGCCACCGTCGGGGACGACGCGGACGGACGATCCGGCGCAGATCGACAGCGTCTGACCGGCCGGCACGCGCGCCGAGCCCCGCAGCGTCACCTGACCGCACCATTGCCCCGAGACGTCGCCGCCGAGCACCTCGATCTCCTCCATGGGGATGGCCTCGGGCTCGGCTTCCGGCTCGGCTTCTGGCGTGGGCTCCGGCGCAGGCTCCGGCGTGGGCTCGGCTTCAGGGCTGGGCTCGGCGTCGGGTTGCGCCTCGGGCTGGGCTTCGGGGGTGGCTTCGGGCTGTGCCTCGGGGGTGGCTTCGGGTTGGGCTTCGGGTTGTGCCTCGGGCTGTGCCTCGGGGGTCGGGCTGATCGGCGCGGCCTTGGGGTCGTCCTCGCCGCAGGCGGCCAGGGCGGGGAGGATGGCGGCGCAGAGGGTGAGTAGAATCTTGTTTGATTTCATGGTGTTGGGTCCGTTTTGAGGCGGCGGTTTCGCCCGGCGTGGTCGAAGGGTATGGCGCTTGCGCGTGGTCCGTGGCCGCGCCGGGTCGTGTGCTTGAGGATATCATCCTGTCTGAGGGAGACAATGACGCGGTCGGTTTTTGCGAGGGGTCGAGCGGTCGCGGGCGCTTTACAGAGGCGTATGGCTGGTGTCAGGTTGTGCCGCTGGATCGCCTCCGGGTCGTGTGGTGGTGGGGCGGGGAGCGCGGCGCTTGCTGGGGAATGGCGAGGATGACGACGCCCGCGGGCTTCGAGCCTGACGATATCTATTGTGTGTTGTGCCATGCCCCGGCGGCGGGGCCGTGCGCGACCTGTCGGGCCTTGATCTGCGCGGACTGCAGCGTGTTGACGGGGGGCGCGGTCAAGACGGTGGCGGTGTGTACGAGGTGCCACGGGCAGGGTCGCGGGGTGGTGGGGTGGCGGGCGTGGGCGCAGGTGTCGTGGCCGTGGCTGGTGGGCTTCGGGGTGCTGGCGTTGGTGGCGTGGTGGTTGGCGACGAGGTGAGGGGATGAGGGAGGCGCTCAACGAGATGATGAGGCTGGTGGGGGACGAGCTTCGCCAGGAGGATCGGCCCGAGGGGATCTCGATCAAGGTGCCGGCGGGCTTCGATCCGCCGTCCTTGCGGGTGCAGGTCTTCTTCGAGCGGGTGGCGGGGCGCAGCTTCGGCGGCCATTACGGCGAGGCCTTGATGTTGTCGCGCTTCGTGCGGGTGGGGTCGAGCCGTTTTCGTGGGTCGCTCTTGTGGGTGCGGGTCGGCGGGGCGCTGCAGGAGATCTGGAACATGACCGACCCCATCAACGGCCTGCTGGGGTCCCCGTCGCAGGGGTGGGGCGGCTTCAAGGAGGAGCATCGGCTGGCGGCGCTGCTGGCGCTGGCCAGCCAGACGGAGTCATGCCGGGCCTTCTTCGACACGCCCTGGTGGGAGCTTCAGTTGATGGCGCGGCTGCCCGAGGCGCCGGTGGCGGTGGAGGACAAGCGGCACGAGGGCTGGGTGCGCTACCTGCTCAAGTCGTCGGGGTCTGCGGTCAGGTCGAGCCGCAATGGGTCGACGCTGTCGGATTACCGGGGTGTGATCGGCAGGGTCTTGATGAAGGCGCCGAGGCGGGGCGGGGGTGTGCTCAAGCCGCAGTCGATGCCGGCGACCTTCGAGGGCGCCGAGGCGAAGGTGCGCGGGCTCGGCGAGGTGGATCGGGCGATCGACGTGGAGGTGCGTCGTCTGGAGGCGCTCTACGAGGTTTTTCAGATGACGACCCGGATCACGCAGCAGCGGGAGGCTACGGCGCTGATCGACAAGGGGTTGGGGTCGATCATGGCGCACCTCTCCGGGGCGCGGGAGGTGTTCTGGGAAGGGGTCCCGGTCAAGGTGTCGGAGGTGCCGGTGCTGCCGGAGCTTCGGGCGTCGGCGGTCGAGGGGGGAGGGTTGGAGCTGTCGTGGTCGCCGCCCTTGAGGCTTGTGTTGGAGGTGGGACCGGGCTTTGTGCTCTCGGAGGGGGTGATCGCGCCGCTGTCGCCGCGCTTCCCCGAGGCAATGAGGCCGCTCTTGAGCGAGCCGCTGTCGGCGATCCCGTGCTCGGACGTGCCGCGCTTCATCGAGTCCTTCGCCTTGCGCTGCCCGATCCCCTTGAGGTTGTCGCGCGGGGACATGTCGGGGGTGTCGTCGGCGGATCGTATCGAGCCGAGGTTATTCTTGTCGGAGGAGGGCGATCAGCTCGTCATCGCGGCCCGCTTTGGCTACCACCTCGGCGATCGGAGCGCGGAGGCCTCGGCGGAGGAGGGCGCGCCGGTGATCGCGGTGCTTCAGGACGAGGGTCACGCGCTGGTCGAGCGCGATCGAGGGTTCGAGGTCGGGCGGATCGAGGCGCTGGAGGCGCAGCTTGGGGTCTCATTGCCGGCGCGGCTGGAGGGTGAGGCGGCCTTTGATTTCTTGATGGAGGGGCTGTCGGGGCTGTCGGGTCGGTGGACGATCTATGGGGAGCGCTCTCTGGTGCGCAACAAGGTGGTCGGGAGCCTCTTGCCCAGCGTGCAGGTGTCCAGCGGGATCGACTGGTTCAGCCTGGACGTGCGCTTCGAGGCTGGGGGTCGGGATGCGGCGCTGGAGGCGGTGCTCAAGGCGTGGCTGGACGGGGAGCGCTATTACCGGCTGGCGGGCGGGGGCGTCGCGCGGCTGCCTCGTCGGTGGCTGTCGCGGCACGGCGAGGGGCTGGTGGAGCTGGAGGAGCTGCGCAAGGCGGCGGGGGGCAAGCTCGGGGCGGGCGCGGCGCCGCTGGCCGAGGGGTTGCTGGCCGAGGCGCCGCAGCGCGAGGCGGCGGCGCGGTGGTTGGGGATTTCGAAGGCGCTCAGGAGCTTCGAGTCGATCCCGGAGGTGGAGCTTGCGGCGCCGATCGAGGCTCAGCTGCGCGGCTACCAGCGCGAGGGTGTGCGGTGGCTGGCTTTCTTGAGGGGGGCGGGGCTGGGGGGCGTGCTGGCCGATGACCTGGGGCTGGGCAAGACGCTGCAGGTGCTGGCGATCCTGGCCGACACGCACGCGCGCTGGCCGGGGAGGCCCTCGCTGGTGGTGGCGCCGGCCTCGGTGGTCTACAACTGGGAGATCGAGGCGAGGCGCTTTGCGCCCTCGCTGCGGGTGGCCGTGCACCACGGCAAGGGTCGCGGGGAGGCGCTGCCCGAGGGCGTGGACGTGATCGTGACGAGCTACAACTTGATGCGGCTCGACAGCGCGCTCTTCGGCGCGCTCCACCTGCGCTACGCGGTGCTGGACGAGGCGCAGCAGATCAAGAACCCCGGCAGCGGGATCAGCCGCAAGGCGAGAGGGCTCAAGGCGGATCACCGGCTGGCGCTGACGGGGACGCCGATGGAGAACAACCTCCATGACCTGTGGAGCCTCTTTGATTTCGTGATGCCTGGTTTTTTTGGGACGCAGGTGGCCTTCGGGCGTCGCTACGCGAACCCCATCCAGCGCGACAGCGACCTGGAGGCGCTGCGGGCGCTGCGGTCGCGGGTGCGGCCCTTCGTGCTGCGGCGGCTCAAGGCGGAGGTGGCCGCGGAGCTGCCGCCGAGGCAGGAGCAGGTGCTCTATTGCGAGCTGGGTCGGCGGCAGCGGGCGCTCTACGAGGGGCTGCGGGAGGTCTACCGGGACGAGGTCCTGGAGGCTGTCGACGAGAAGGGGGTGCGAGGGGCGACGATCAAGATCCTGGAGGCGCTCACGCGGCTGCGGCAGGCTTGCTGCGACGCGCGGCTTTTGCCGATGGAGGAGGCGCGCGGCGTGAAGCGCTCGGCGAAGCTCGATCTGCTCTTTGAGCGGCTTGAGGGGCTGATCGAGGCGGGGCACCGGACGCTGATCTTCTCGCAATGGCCCTCCTTGCTGCGGCTGGTGGAGTCGGGGCTTGAGGCGCGGGGTCTGGGCTGGCTCTACCTCGACGGCGGGACGCGGGATCGGCAGGCGCTCGTCGAGCGGTGGAACGACCCGGCGGGGCCGCCGGTCTTCTTGATCAGCCTCAAGGCC
Source organism: Pseudomonadota bacterium (assembly GCA_005804885.1). Taxonomy (GTDB): domain Bacteria; phylum Myxococcota_A; class Bradymonadia; order Bradymonadales; genus SYOX01. Next base: position 31,806 of record SYOX01000183.1, on the reverse strand, counting down.
GGGGGTTCGGGGCTGAACCTGACGGGCGCGGACTGCGTGGTGCACCTGGATCCCTGGTGGAACCCCGCCGTGGAGGCTCAGGCCACCGACCGCGCCCACCGCATCGGCCAGACCCGGCCCGTGATCAGCCTCAAGATCGTCGCCCGTGACACCGTGGAGGAGAAGATCCTGGAGCTGCAGGAGCGCAAGCGGGCCTTGATGGCGTCGGCCATCGACGCCGATCGGGTGATGGTCGACGCGCTGACCCGCGACGATCTGGTGGCGGTCTTCGCGCCCGATCGGGCGCGGACCTGAGCGGCAGATCTGCGGCGTCGGCCTCGGGGCCGGGGCGGCCGAGGTCGAGGGGCGGGGACTTGACTTGCGAGGGCCGGTATCGGAACCTTTCACGGGCGACGTCCGCGACAGCGCGAACCTTGGGATGAGACTTCTTCGGCATGAACTGCGAAAGGAAGGGGATGAGATGAAGGACGCCTTGAAGAGAGCGGCGCTGGGGCTTGCGGTGCTCCTGGCCATACCTTGGATGATGGAGGGGGAGGCCGAGGCCTTCTCCAGCTACGTCAACACGATCCCGACGCCCTTCAGGTGCTCGACGTGCCACTTCAACCCTGCGGGCGGCGGGTCGCGCAACGCCTTCGGGATCGCCTACCCGGCCAACGGGCGCAACTGGGCCGGGGTCTTCAACCTCGACTCGGACGGGGACGGCTTCACCAACGGCCAGGAGCTCGGCGATCCCACGGGCGCGTGGCGCCCCGGTCAGCCGCTGCCGAGCGTGCAGGCCACTCGCCCGGGCGACGCCACCAACTTCCCCATGCCGCCCAACCCTTGCGGCAATGGCGCGATCGACGTCGGGGAGCAGTGCGACGGGGGGAACCTCAACGGGGCCCAGTGCTCGACGCAGGGCTTCGCCGCCGGGACGCTGCGCTGCGACGGGCTGTGTCGCTTTGACACCTCGCAGTGCAACAACTGCGGCAATGGGAACATCAACCCGGGCGAGCAGTGCGACGGGGGGAACCTCAACGGGTCGAGCTGCGTCGGGCTCGGCTTCGCGCGCGGGGATCTGAGCTGCAACAACAACTGCACGCTCAACACGAACGCCTGCGATCCTTGCGGGAACAACCGCATTGACCCGGGCGAGCAGTGCGACGCGGGCAACCTCGGCGGCCAGAGCTGCACGAGCCGGGGCTTCCTCGGCGGGGCGCTCTCCTGCGGTGGAGATTGTCGTTTTGATACAGCCGCTTGCACGAACTGCGGCAATGGCTTCGTCGACAGCGGCGAGGTCTGCGACGGGGCCAGCTTCGGGGGCCGGAGCTGCCAGACGGAGGGCTTCTTCGGCGGGGCGCTCCTATGCGGGTCAAGCTGTCAGGAGCTCAACACGGACAACTGCACCGACTGCGGCGACGGGGAAGTTGACTCGGGCGAGCAGTGCGACGGCCAGGACCTCAACGAGCAGAGCTGCCAGGATCGCGGGTTCTTTGGCGGTCAGCTGGCGTGTCTGAGCAATTGCACCTTCAACGCCACGGGCTGCGACGACTGCGGCGACGGGAACATCGACCCCGGCGAGCAGTGCGACGGCGCCGCGCTGGCCAATCAGGATTGCGAGGGCCGGGGTTTCATCGGCGGCGAGCTGAGGTGCAATGGGGCGTGCCGCTTTGACACGACGCAGTGCGAGGCGCCGCCGAACGTGGTGTGTGGCGACGGGGTCCGGGAGGGCGCCGAGGAGTGCGACGGGGCGGATCTGGACGGCAACGGGTGTGTCGAGCGGGGCTTCCTGGGGGGTCAGCTCGGCTGCGGGCAGGGTTGCCTGTTTGACGTGTCGGGGTGCGACAACTGCGGCGACGACGTCCAGGATGGCGGCGAGGCGTGCGACGGGGCGGATCTGGGCGGCCGGGATTGCGCCAGCGAGGGCTTCGTGGGCGGGGTCCTGGCCTGCGACGGCGCCTGCGGTCTGGTGACCGAGGGGTGCGACAACTGCGGCGACGGCGTGCTGGACGAGGGTGAGGAGTGCGACGGCGAGTCCTTCGGCGACGCGACCTGCGAGGCGGAGGGCTTCTTCGGCGGCGCGCTGCGCTGCACGGCGGGCTGCCAGCTCGACACGGGCTCGTGCACGAACTGCGGCAACGGGGTGCTGGACGAGGGCGAGCCCTGCGACGCGGACGACGTCGGCGATTCGAGCTGTCTGGACTTCGGCTTCGCCGGGGGTCAGGTCGGCTGCACGCCGGAGTGCCAGCTCAACACCGAGGCGTGCAACAACTGCGGCAACGGCGAGATCGAGCTCTCGGCCAACGAGCAGTGCGACGGGGAGAACTTCGACGGTCAGGACTGCGTGTCGCTGGGCTTCGAGGAGGGCGGCGAGCTGGCCTGCGACCCGATGGTGTGCCAGCTCGATACGAGCGCGTGCCGCGTGGCGGCGGTGTGCGGCAATGGCATCCAGGAGGAGGACGAGGAGTGCGACGGGGTGGATCTGGACGAGGAGAGCTGCGTCGCGCTCGGGTTCCTCAGGGGCGATCTGGGTTGCAGCGAGGACTGCACCTTCGACACGGAGTTCTGCAGCAGCTGCGGCAACGGCGTCATCAACGACTTCGAGGACTGCGACGGGGACAACCTGGGCGCCATCGGGTGCGCGGACCTTGACCGCGAGGGTGAGGGGATCACGTGCAATGAGGACTGCACCTTTGACCTGAGCGCGTGCGTCGAGATCGAGGAGCCCGAGCCGGAGGGGACGCCCGAGCCGGAGGCGCAGCCTGAGCCGGAGGGGACCCCGGAGGGCGAGCCGGCGCCGACGCCCGAGCCCGAGCCCGAGGACGACACGTGCGGCTGCGTCACGCTCGATCACGGCCCCGCGCTGCCTGGGCGCGGCTGGCTGCTGGGGCTGGCGCTGCTGGGGCTGGCGGTGATCCGCCGCGCCCGTTAGATGAGCCCGATGAGCGCGGCGGTGACCCTTGTCGAGCCCTGGCGTGCTCCGGGGGTCGCCGCCGGCCCCATCTTTCCTGGGGCGTGCGCGGGCTGTTGTGGAACCTGAGCCTCGAAGCGGCTATTCTCACCGAAGGTTAAAGCCATCGACCCTAGTGGCCGTGTCGATCTCCCAGGTGGGGGAGCGGCGCTCGATTGGAGGCGGCGTCAATGAGTGGTGTTGAGGTGCGATCGATGTGGATCAAGTCGACTGCGTGCCGTGGGGCGTTGTTGGGGTCGTGCGCGCTGCTCCTGGCGTCTGGCTGCGGCGAGGAGCCCAGCGCGCCGGTGACGATCGTGGAGTTTCCGGAGTCCAAGCCGATCGCGTCGGTGTCCGAGGCGCTCTCGGGTCGTCAGCTCGGCGTGGACGGCGAGATCGAGGTGGACTTCGTGCTGCGGGACTTCGGGGGTGATCCCGCCGAGGGGGGTCTGCAGGCTCAGGTCACGGTGGAGTTCGCCGAGGCCGGCGGCGAGGACTACTCGCCGTGCACGCCCGGTGAGGGCAGCCTGAACCCGATGGTGCTGGAGGCGACGGCCTCGGGCAAGGCCTACACCTTCAAGTGGGCGGCGTCGGAGGATCTCGACCGCTCCAAGGCGGTGCAGATCCGCGTGACGCCGAGGGCCGAGGACGGCGGGGTGGGCGTGGCGGGCAGCTCGACGGGCTTCGTGGCGCTCAACGACGCGCCGTCGCTCTCGGACCCGGAGGTCAGCATCCTGGGGGCGGGGCTGCTCAGGGTGGCCTTCAAGTTGTCGGACTCGACCGAGGATCCGACCTCGGTGCTGATGCAGGTGGTCGACGGGGACAACCCGCGGGACGTGATCTTGAGCGAGCCGACGCTGATCGAGGGCTTGCCGACGGCCTTGAGGACGGCGCGGGCGGGCGCGAGCCACGCGATCGTGTGGAGCCTGAAGGCGGACGTCGAGTCGGTGGAGGACGCCTTCCAGATCGCGCTGACGCCGACGGACGCGCTGGGCGCGGTCGGCGAGCAGGTGCTGCTGGGGCCCTTCGAGCCCATCGACGTCAGCGACGCGGGCCGGGTCAAGGAGAGCATCGTCCCGCTGTCGCCCTCGTCGGGTCAGGTGTTGCGGGCCGCGGAGGGCGCCGCGTCGCTGCGCTTCGTCCTGATCGGGCCGGAGGCGTCGACGGCGGCGGTGCGGCTGGAGACGCTGATCGAGGGGGTGACGGCGCCGATGCGGATCGAGGCCTTGATCGCGGAGGACGACCCGGGGGCGATGGATCTGGACTTGTCGGATTTGCCGACCTCGGAGGCCGGCGAGGTCTACACGGCGCTCTGGTCGGTCGGCGCTGATGTACCCAATGATATCAACGACTTGAGCGTCGGATTTGCGGTGTCCCGGTCGAGCGGCGACGCGGAGGAGTTCGAGGTGCTGGTGCCCGTGCGCGTGGACGGCAACCACAACCCGACGGCGGTGTTGACGCCGCCGCCGGCGCTGGTGACGGACCCGGCGGTGGATCTGAGGGTGGTGATCTCGGACGACGAGGGCAACCCGGTGGACTTGAGCCTGCGGGTGTCCTTCGACGGTGGAGAGAGCTTCGTGGACGCGACGATCGACCAGAGCACGCCGAGGCGGAACCTGCCGGGTGACGGGAGCGAGCAGGTCGTGAGGTGGCGCGTGCAGGACGACGTGCTTGGGGCCTTCGGGGCCAACGTGGCGGTGCGGCACGCGGTGCTCGAGGTGGTGGTGGCGGACGGCGCGCTGGACGAGCTGTCGACGAGCGCCCCTTTGTTGAGCGCGCCCTTCGCGATCGAGGTGGAGCAGCCGGTGGATCCGGGCTTGTCGTCCTTGCAGGTGTCGAGGTCGTCGGCGCTGGCGAACTTGCAGGACAGCTTGCAGGTGACGGTGACGGCGCGCGACGCGGCGGGTGAGCCGGTGGTCGGTCGGTCGGTGGTGATCGACGTGACGGGGGAGGGCAATGTGTTGACGCCCGCGATCGGGGTCACGGGGATCGACGGGGTCTTCGAGGCGGCCTTGAGCGCGCGGCGCGCGGAGAGGAAGACGATCACGGCGCGGGTGCTCTCGGGTGGGGGCGAGGTGAGGTTGAGCGACAGGCGCGAGGTGCTCTTCCAGGGCGATCCGAGCGCGGCCAGCGCGAGCCAGTCGAGCGCGGCGTCGAGCCCACAGGGGCCGTTGCCGGCCGACGGTCTGACGTCATACTCGGTGGAGGTGACGGCGCGCGACACGCTCGGCAATGCGATCGAGGGGATAGGGGCCAGGGCGACGACGGCGTCGCTGGGGGTGGGGATCGGCAATGCCTTCCAGCAGACGGACGCGCAGGGTCGGGCGACCTTCCTGGTCAACAGCACCTCGACGGGGCAGGTGCGGCTGGAGGTGAGGCTGGAGGCGGAGGGCAGGGCGCCGGTGACCTTGCCGCCGGTGTTGTTGGGCTTTGGAGCGGGCGAGCCGGAGCGGCTGGCCTTCTTGCGGGCGCCGGACGAGTCGGTGGCGGGAGAGCCGATGGCGATGGTGGTGGGCTTCGTGGATCGCTTCGGCAACCCGGTGGTGGGTCGCGGCGAGGCGCGGGTGACGCTGTCGATCGCGCAGGGTCCGCAGGGCGGCCGCTTGCAGGGGCCGACGGAGGTGCAGGCCAGCGCAGGCGAGGCGCTCTTCGCGGTGGTGCTGGCCAAGGCCGGGGCCTATCAGCTCAGCGCGTCGGCGCAGGGGCTGGGGTCGGCGACGAGCTCGACGATCACGGTGGAGGCCGGGGCGGCGTCGAGGTTGAGCTTCGTGAACCAGCCGAGGGACACGGCGGTGGGTGCGGCGAACACGGCGCAGGTCAGCGTGAGCGTCAGCGACGGCTTTGGCAACGCGGTGGATGACTTCGAGGCGGCGATCCGGCTGGAGCTGGGGAACAACATCTCCGGGGCGGGGCTCTTCGGGGGTGATCCGCAGGTGGCGACGGGAGGCGTGGCGATCTTCGGGCAGCTGATCGTGGATCGCGCGGGCGCGGGCTATACGCTCCTGGCGCTGGCCGAGGGGCTGGAGGAGGCCGAGAGCGAGCCCTTTGACGTGGGGCTCTTCCTGGAGGGGCCGTCGAGGCTGGTGGGTCCGACGCCGGTGGATCTGGCGTCGGGGGACATGGACAACGACGGGATCCTGGACATCGTGGTGGCCAACGGCAACACGCCGGGATCATTCGGGATCTTCCTGGGCAATGGGGCCGGGGGTTTTGACAGCGCGGGCTCGGAGTTCCTGGCGATCCGGCCGATCTCGGTGGCGCTGTCGCACCTCAACGGAGACAGCAACCTGGACGTGGTGTTGATGTCCTACGATCAGAACCTGGACAGGGCGACGGTGCAGGTTTTTGCGGGCAACGGTCAGGGGGACACGGGCAATGTGAACAGCAAGTTCGCGGGCGGCCAGCCGGTGGACATGGCGGCGGGGGATCTGGACGGCGACGGCATCCAGGACTTCGCGGTGTTGATGGCGGATCGGACGGTGGCGATCTTCCGAGGGACGGACGCGCTGCTGGTGCGCGACGCGGTGATCGTGCCGGTGGCGGGGCTGTTGCAGCCGCGGGCGATCGCGATCTCGGACTTGAACGCCGATGGCCGGGGTGACCTTGTCGTGGCGGACGACGCGGGCGTGCAGGAGGGTCGGCTGTGGCTGCTGGACGGCCAGGGTGCGCTGGCCTTCGGGGCGCCCCGTGAGGTGAGGGTGGCGGCGCAGCCCAGTGCGCTGGGGGTCGGGGATCTGAACGACGACGGTCGGTTGGATCTGATCTCGGCCGGCGCGCAGGGCGTGTCGGTGCTGGCGAGCATCGGGGGGGGTCAGTTCCTGTCGTTGGGGACGATCCCGGCCGGCGACGGGGTCAGCGATCTGGAGCTGGTCGATCTGGATGGCGACGGGGATCTGGACATCGCGACGTCCAACAGGGTGGGCGACGACGTGTCGATCGCGCTGGGGGATGGCTTCGGGGGCTTTGATGTGATCGCGCCCGGGCAGGCCGGCAATGGGCCCAGCGCGCTGGTCTCCGGGGATTTCGACGGAGATCGGGCCAGGGATCTGGTGGTGAGCAACCGCGACGACAACGACGTCACGGTGTTGCTCAACGCGAGGCCGTGAGGTGGAGTCAAGGGGTGACAAATGTTCGCAGGCCGTCGCGCAGGGCCGCCCTGGTGATGGCAATCGATCCCGTCGTGGTCGGCTTCGAGGTATTTTTTCTTGACAGCGTTCGCGGGCGTTCCCTAAAGTGACGCTGGTGATAGCTGCGACAACTCCCATCTCGAGAAGCCCTCCTGGACCGCTCCACGGGTCAGGAAGTGCTTGGGGGATAGTTTCCCTCATGGTTCTGATGTTCGCGGTTTGAGGGGCAAGCTGCCTGGCCCGTGAGGGTTTGAGAGGGGGGGGCGGGCGAGCGTCGCCCATCCCTGGAGGGTTCCAGACGTGAGAGGACCGGATATGAACGTTCCACAGTTGGAGTCCCTGACCTCTTCGGGTGTGTCGCCCTCGCCGGCAAGGCGTCGAGGTGTGGCCGGATGGTTGAGCTTGTCGCTGTGGGCCTTGTCTCTCTTTCTGCCGGTGTTCCTGACGGGCTGCCCGGATGAGGAGCTGCCGGCGGTCGACATCTGCATCGACGAGGAGCGCGAGGGGCTCTTCCGGAACGAGTCCAACACGGCGTGCGGGTGCTTGCGCGCGGTGTGCCAGGGCAACACGGTGTGCTTCCAGGGGGATTGCTGCGATCCCTCGTTGAACCAGACCAATGAGGACGCTTGCGGCTGCGGCGAGGTGTGCAGCGGCGAAGAGGTGTGCACCGCGGGTCAGTGCTGCGATCCGGGCCTGGAGCGCTCGGTGTCGAACTGCGGCTGCCAGGGGCCCTGCAGCTCGGGAGAGACGTGCGAGCAGGAGGGCGAGGAGGCCTTCGTGTGCACGTGCGATCCGACGCGCAACAGCGGCAACAACGACAACTGCGGTTGCGACGGCCCTTGCTCGAACTCCCAGCGTTGCGTGGACGGGGTGTGCGAGTGCGATCCGACCAGCCCGATCAACCAGACGAGCAACAACAACTGCGGCTGCCGGGGCCCTTGCGCCGACGGGTCCTTCTGTGAGGCCGGCCAGTGCACCTGCCCGAACCCGAATGAGGTCTTCTGCAACGGGGAGTGCCTGCCGCCGAACGTGTGCTTCTGCCGCGCCGAGGAGCACCTCCGGGATCGCGAGAACTGCGCCTGCAACGGCCCTTGCAATGACGGTGAGCGCTGCGAGCCGGTGTGCACGGGCGAGGACTGCACGTCGGAGTGCGTGTGCGATCCGCTGGCGCACGCGAACGACTCGAGCAACTGCGGCTGCGCGGGGGCTTGCGACGAGAACCTGACTTGCGAGAACGGCCGCTGCAACTGCAACCCGGACAACTTCTCCAACCCGCTGGACTGCGGCTGCCGGGGTCCGTGCAACGATCCGGACGCTGGCATCGAGGGCTTCATCTGCCGCGAGGGCATCTGCGTGTGCTCGGATGAGAACTTCGTCAACCCGGAAAACTGCGGCTGCAATGGTCCGTGCCCGGACAGCTTCATCTGTCAGAGTGGGACGTGCCTGTGCCCGCCGGAGAACTTCGTCAACCCGAACAACTGCGGTTGCCGGGGTCCGTGCGGCGACGGCGAGATCTGCGACACGGGCCGCTGCATCTGCGATCCGGCCAACTTGACGAACCCGAACAACTGCGGTTGCCGGGGGCCCTGCGCCGATGGCTTCGTGTGCCGGGAGGGGAGCTGCATCTGCCCGCAGGAGAACCAGACCAACTCGGACAACTGCGGCTGCCGGGGTCCGTGCAACACGGAGCGGGGTGAGTTCTGCTCGGGCGGGCTGTGCATCTGCAACCCGGACAACCTCTTCAACCCGGACAACTGCGGCTGCCGGGGTCCGTGCAACACGGAGGGCCTCCAGGGGCAGGTCTGCCAGAACGGGACGTGCGAGTGCCCGGCGACGAACCTGACGAACAACAACAACTGCGGCTGTCGGGGCGCGTGCGAGTCCGACGAGCTTTGCAGGGCCGGCGAGTGCCTGTGCAATCCGGCCAACGACTTCAACGAGGCCAACTGCGGCTGCACCGGGCCTTGCGCGGACAACGAGGTCTGCGATCGCGGCCGCTGCGTCTGCGATCCCGACAACGCCTTCAACGACGACGACTGCGGCTGCCGAGGGCCCTGCGACGTGGTGGGCGGGGAGACGTGCAACAACGGGCGCTGCATCTGCGATCCGGACAACGCCTTCAACGAGGCCAACTGCGGTTGCAACGGGCCTTGCGGCTCAGGGGAGCTGTGCACCAACGGCCGCTGCGCCTGCGACCCGCGGAACCAGACCAACGCGCAGAACTGCGGCTGCAACGGGCCTTGCGCGGGGGATGAGCTGTGCGTCGGGGGTGTGTGCGGGTGCAGCCCGGACAACCTCTTCAACCCGGAGAACTGCGGCTGCAACGGGCCGTGCGATGTGGGCGACGGCGAGATCTGCGACAACGGCCGGTGCATCTGTGACCCGCGCAACATCAACAACGACGACAACTGCGCCTGCCAGGGCGCCTGCAACATCAACAACCGCGTGGGCTTCCAGTGCGAGACGGGGCGGTGCGTGTGCCGGCCGGGCAACAACCTGGCCAACGACGGCAACTGCGCCTGCCAGGGTCCTTGCGACGGGGACGAGATCTGCAGCAATGGTCGCTGCATCTGCGACCCGGACAACAACGAGAACGAGGCGAACTGCGGCTGTCGGGGGCCCTGCGACGTCGATGAGGTGTGCGTGGGCGGTCGGTGCGCCTGCGACCCGATCAACAACGAGAACGAGGCGAACTGCGGCTGCCTGGGGCCTTGCGACAGCAACGAGTTGTGCGTGGGCGGTCGGTGCGCCTGCGACCCGATCAACAACACCAACGCTCTGGATTGCGGCTGTCGAGGTCCGTGTCCGGACGACGGCGCCTGCATCGACGGTCTGTGCGAGTGCGATCCCGAGAACCTCAACAACCCGCTCAACTGCGGCTGCCAGGGTCCGTGCGGGCAGAACGAGGTGTGCTCGGGCGGCCGATGCCTGTGCGATCCGATCAACCAGTCCAACGACAACAACTGCAACTGCGAGGGGCCGTGCAACGACCCGGACAACGGGCTGAGCGGCTTCATCTGCTCGACGGGGTTGTGCGTGTGCCGCGTGGCGGACAACAACTTCAACAACCTCAACTGTGGCTGTCAGGGGGCTTGTCAGAGCGGCGACGCGTGCCTGAATGGCTCGTGCGTCTGCAACCCGCCCGAGCACCAGAACGATCCGGTGGATTGCAACTGCGCCGGGCCTTGTGACGACCCCAACCGCGAGATCTGCGTGCGCGGCGAGTGCGTCTGCGACGTCAACCTCCACCAGGACGACAACGCCAACTGCAACTGCCAGGGGGCCTGCAACCAGGTCGGCGCCGAGGCCTGCGTGGCGGGTCAATGCGTCTGCAATGCGTTGCTGCATCAGGTCGACCGCAACAACTGCGGCTGCCAGGGCGCCTGCGACGAGCCCGACCTGGAGGCTTGCGCTGCGGGTCGCTGCATCTGCGATGTCGCGCTGCACCAGGCCGACGACGCCAACTGCAACTGTGAGGGCGCCTGTGATCAGCCCAACGCCGAGATCTGCTTCGGCGGCGAGTGCGTCTGCGATCCGAACCTGCATCAGGACGACGACGCCAACTGCAACTGCGAGGGCGCCTGCCTGCAGATTGGCGCGGAGATCTGCGTCGGCGGCGAGTGCGTCTGCGACGCGGACTTGCACCAGAACGACGAGGCCAACTGCGGTTGCAACGGGGCCTGCGGCGTCGGGGAGACCTGCGACGCCGGGATCTGCGTCTGCGACCCGCTCCAGCACCAGAACGACGGGGCCGACTGCGCCTGTCAGGGGGCCTGCGATCCGGGTCAGGACCAGGACGCCTGCGTGGGCGGCCAGTGCGTCTGTGTCGCCCAGCAGCACCAGGTGGACAACACCAACTGCGGCTGCCAGGGGCCGTGCAACCAGCCGGGCCTTGAGATCTGCGTCGGCGGCCAGTGCGCCTGCAACCCCTTGCTCCACCAGAACGACGTCGCCAACTGCGGCTGCAACGGGGTCTGCGATGGCCCCGGCAACGACGTGTGCGCCAACGGCGTGTGCGTTTGCGCGCCGGGCCAGCACCAGAACGACGACAACAACTGCGCCTGCCAGGGTCCTTGCGGGATCGGCGAGTCGTGCGTCGAGGGCGCGTGCGAGTGCGATCCGGGGCAGCATCAGAACGACAACGTCAACTGCGCCTGCAACGGTGCGTGTGATCAGCCTGGGTTGGAGGCGTGCGTGGGCGGCCAGTGCGTCTGCGATCCCGTTCAGCATCAGAATGACGACGCCAACTGCAACTGTCAGGGCGCCTGTGGGGTCGGCGAGGTGTGCGTCGAGGGCGTGTGCGGCCTGCCGGCCGATGGGACCTGCGAGCTGCCCTTTGACCTCAACGAGCTGATCGACCAGGGGCCGATCTCGGGTGACACGACGGGCGCCAACAACACCGAGGGCGCCGATTGCGCGGGCAACGATGGCTCTCCGGAGCAGATCTACACCTTCACCTTCGAGGCGCAGACGACGATCTGCGTGGAGGTCGTGGCGGGCGGCTTCGACGCGGCGATGTACATCCGCGACGAGCCCTGCAGTCGCGGTGAGGTGGTCGCGTCGCTGGCGTGCGCTGACGACATCATCGGGACGGATCCTCGGATCGAGTTCGTGGCCGAGGCCGGGTTGACCTACTTCCTCGCGGTGGACGGCATCAACGGTCAGAACTTCGGCGTCTACACGATCTCAGCGTCGCTCGGGGCTTGCCAGAACAACTGAGCGCGGTGGCGCAAGGTGGGGGGTCGACGCGTCGATCCTTCAAGAAGAAGGACGGAAGGAGCCCATGCCAAGAAACCTCCTCGCGGTGCCAACGATCGCTCTTGTGACGATGGCCTTTGCCCAGGTGGCCGCGTCCCAGGACAGCAAGACCCTGACGGTGGAGTTCCCAGAAGTCGGGCAGGTGTGCTTGAGCAAGGAGGAGGCCCAGGACTTCGCGCGCAGGCTTCGTGAGGTCGTCGTCCCGGTGGGCTCTGCGGCGACGATCGTGGCCTACTCGGATGAGAACGAGGTGACGCGCAAGCGCCCTGGGCTGACCTCCGAGTGCATCTCGCACCTGGTGCCGACGGGGATCGCGGACCACGAGCGGATCGCGGTCTTTCGGGCCCTCCAGATCGCGGAGATCGCCCAGGAGGCCGGGCTGAAGACCTTCGACGGCACGCCGATCCTGATCATCGGGGCCGCGAGCAACTTCCGCCAGCGCGACCCCAACAGCTTCGCGATCATCTCCCGCCGAGGGCAGGGCACCACGACCCTGGATCGCCGCGTGGACATCTTCTTCTCGGACGGGCTTGAGGGGGGCGCCACCGCCTCCTTCAACAACGGCGGCGGATCCATCATCATGACCCCGATCCTGCTGCCCCCCATCGCCTACGGTGGCGGCGGCGACGGCGGCGGGGGTGGCGGCGGAGGCACGATCATCTTCAAGGACGACGACGACGGCTCTGGCCAGCGGGTGGCCGGCTGGACCTTCGTGAGCTTGTCCCTGGTCGCGCTCACCGGCGGCGTCTTCTCCTTCATCCAGGCCTCGGACTCCGCGTCCTTGTCGCGGCGCACCGTCGACACCCAGCAGGCGATCTCCTTTCAGGACGACGCGGACCTCTTCAACCAGGTCGGCGGCTGGTCGACGGGCCTGGGCGTCGGTCTTGCGGTCCTCGGCATCGTCCTGGTCGCCTCCGCCCCGGACGACGCGCCCGAGGAGGAGACCAGCGTCTTCCTCGCGCCCTCGCCGGATGGCACCGGCGCCGCCGTCTTCTTTCGCGCGCCGCTGCTGAATCCCTCCTGGTGAGCCCATGGCGAGGTGCGCGCTCAGCGGCGCCGCCTGCGCTCTACCCCGGATTGACGAGGCCAGTGGTGGGGTCTATCATGGGTGAGAGATTCGACTGGAATCCACGCCGCCGGGTTCGACGTTCCCAGGGGGTCTCCGTGACGCTGGGGGTCGCTTTGCGGCCTTCGATGACCGCGACCTCAACCATGGCCTGAAGCATGACGGACCAGACCGCGGCGCCCACCCAGGAAAAGACCGGCAACAGCGATCGCCTCATCGGCACGACGCTCAACGGTCGTTACAAGGTGTTGGAGATCCTCGGGCGAGGCGGCTTCGCGACCGTCTACACGGCCCGTCACACCCAGATCGAGCAGCTCGTGGCCGTCAAGGTCCTCCAGATGCCGGAGGACGATCAGGCCGAGACCTTCCGGGAGCGCTTCTTGCGCGAGGCCCGCACGGCCAGCCAGATCAAGCACCCGGACATCGTGACCATCTTCGATTACGGCGTCACCGACCGCAACGAACCCTACATGGTCATGGAGATGCTCGAGGGCAGCCCGCTGGACGTGGACCTGCGCAAGCACGGCGCCATGGAGCCCGTGCGGGCCAAGCACATGTTCGTGCGCTGCCTCGACGCGCTGGAGGCCGCCCACAAGCTGGGGATCGTCCACCGGGATCTCAAGCCCGCCAACCTCTTCGTCATCAACGCCAAGACGAGGGTCGAGGCGCTCAAGATTCTGGACTTCGGCATCGCGCTGATGATGGAGGAGGACACGCGGCTGACCAACGCCGGTCAGGTCTTCGGCACCCCGCGCTACCTGGCGCCGGAGTACATCCAGAAGCAGATCATCACCCCGGCGCTGGACGTCTATCAGATGGGCCTGATCTTCGCCGAGGTGTTGATGGGCCGCAACATCATCGAGGCCGACAACACCTTCACCTTCATCTACGCGCACTGCAACGGCGAGATCCAGCTGCCCCGTCAGCTCCTGGAGAGCCCGCTGGGGCCCGTGCTGACACGAGCGCTCAACACCGATCACACGCAGCGCTTCTCCAGCGCAGGGTTCTTCCGCGACGCGCTCGATCACGTCCCGGACGAGCACCTCAAGGGGCAGTCCTTCGCGCAGCCTCGCCGTTCTCAGGACATCGAGCCCGAGACGATGGTGATCCTGCGGGATTACTTCACGCCCCTGGCCGATCCCTCCAAGCCCATCGCGGCGCCCGGCGCCAAGACGATGCACCTGCCGGCCGACAAGGCCGAGGCCATCCAGGCGGGGTCGCCCGATCCGCTGGCCCAGAAGAGCACTGTGGAGGTCGATCTGGGCGCGATCGCGGAGGCGTCCTCGGCGGTCTCCGAGCCCGAACCCCTGGCATCGCCGCGCAAGCCGCCCGTCGCGCTCATCGGCGGGCTCGCCGTCGCGGCGCTGCTCGGCCTGGTGGTCGTGGCTGGCGTTGGCTTCGTCGTCTTTGGCGACTCTGGCGGCGCTGACAAGGGCGCAGGAGAGGTCGTCGAGGGCGTCGGTGAGGCCGACAAGGGCGCGGGCTCAGGCGAGGGCGCCGTGGTCGACAAGGGCGCCGTGGCCGACAAGGGCGACGAGGCCGGTGAGGCTGACAAGGGCGAGCAGAAGGCCGTGCCCGTGGCGGACGCGTCGATCAGCGTCGCGATCACGGCCCAGCCGGCCGAGGCCGAGATCTTCGTGGGCGAGAACAGGATAGGCGAGAAGGGCTTTGCCTCGCTCTCCTTCACCGACGAGGGCGCGCCGTCGGTCAATATATGTGTCAAGTCAAGTGGTTACGACGACGAGTGTCTGGACATCTCGGTGTCTCAGGCGCCGCGCGTGGCCGTCGCGCTCAAGCGGAGCCGCTCAGGCGCCGCCCAGGTGGGCCAGAAGACCGGCGGCAACAAGACCGGCGGCGACAACAAGAACAACGGCGGCGGCAAGACTGGCGGCGGTGACAAGCCGCCCAAGCTCGTGTTGCCTGAGTGAGGTCCCTCCCCATGACCCTGAGAACCCTTCAAGGCGCGAGCGGCGCGCTGGCGGCCCTGGTTGTGGCGATAGGCGTGCTCTGGTCGTCGTCGGCCATGTCGCAGGAGGAGAAGACGGTCGAGCTGAGCGAGGCGCAGGTCGGCTACTTCGTCAAGGCCGGCGAGGCCCTCAAGAGCGAGGACTTCACGACGGCGGTGGAGTATTACCAGCTGGCGATCAAGGCCGGCGAGGCCAACATCCTGTACGCGAGCCTGGGTCGGGCGCAGTTCCGCCTGGGGGATTGCAAGGCGGCCGATGAGAGCTACGTCAAGGCCTTGTCGGCGCCCGCGGTGCCAGACCCGCCGCCGGCGACGATCCGGGCCAAGATCGAGGAGTACCGGATCGGCCTTCGGGTCGAGTGCCCGGGGCGCCTGGAGATCGCGTGCGAGCCCTCGGACATGGAGATCCGGATCGGCGACGGCGCGCGGCGGCCCTGCAGCGACTTCCCCGTGGACCTCAAGCCGGACACCTACAAGCTGCTGGCCTTCGCCTACGGCGTCAGCACCGACCGCGAGGTCAAGATCACCGGGATGGAGACGACCAGCCTGACGCTCAACATCGACAACCCGAAGGGGTCCGACGGCTCCGGTGGGGCCAAGCAGGGCGAGTCGAGCGGGATGGAGACCGTGGGGTTGATCTCGATGGGGGTTGGCGTCGCGGTGCTGGGCACCGCGGCGCTGCTGGACGCCACGACGCTGGCGACGGCGGTCGACGATCTGGAGGTCGCCTCGTCCCAGGAGCCCATCAACGTCGACAAGGCCGACAAGGCCCTCGAAGACGCCGAGGGGCTCCAGACCGTGGTGCTCGGGACCTACGTCGCCGGCGCGGTCATCGCGCTGACCGGGGTGGTCCTCTACCTCGTCGCCCCCGAGGAGCAGGCGCCGGAGGCCGGCTCGGGCCTCCAGGGGTGGATCGGCCCTGATGGGGCCGGCGTCCAGTATTCATTGCCATGGTGATCGGGTCGGGAGGAGCCGCAATGGTCAAGAAGACCTGTCTGTTCGTCGGGGCGGTGTTGCTGCTGTCCGGCTGCAACGTTTTTACGGATCTGGAGGCCATCCGAGGTGATGGCGGCGGGTGCGACGTGTCGGCCAACCCCTGCGAGGGGTGCACCCCGGCCAACGCGTGCGGCGGCTGCGGGGTGCTGCGCGATCCTGTCGGCGGCGCCTGTGGGACCTGCGACAGCGGCGTCTTCGAGTGCGAAGGTGAGGGTGGAGAGACCGCCTGCGTGGGAGATCTGGGCGAAGCGGCCAAGAACGCCTGCGGCGGGTGCGAGGTCCTCGACAGCGCGCCTGGCGACGGCTGTGGCACCTGCGAATCCGGCGAGCTGGAGTGCGATCGCGGCAACCTCGTCTGCCGGGGTGATCTTGGGGAGGTCGCGCTGAACGTCTGCGGGGGGTGCGGTGAGCCGACGAACCCCGTCGACGGCGAGTGCGGCACGTGCGGCACGGGCACCTTTGAGTGCAACACCGCCACCCTGGACACCGTCTGCGTCGGGGATGCCGGCGAGGGCGTCCTCAACGCGTGCGGCGGCTGCGAGGAGCTGAGCGACACGGAGGGCGATCCTTGCGGCCAGTGCGGCGAGTTCCGCTGCAACCAGGAGACCAAGGCGCTGGACTGCCTGGACGTGCCCGCGCCGGTCTGGTTCCGCGACCGCGACGGCGACAGCTTCGGGAACCCGGAGGACTCGCAGACGGCCTGCGATCAGCCGGAGGGCTTCGTGGACAACGGCGACGACTGCCTCGACGAGACCGTCGAGGCGGTCGATCCGGCCACGATCAACCCCGACGCCGAGGAGGTGGCCGGCGACGGCCGGGACAACAACTGCGACGGCTTCGTGCGGCTGCTGCCGGCCACCCTCCAGATGGGATCGCCGCTCGATGAGCCGGGCCGCCGCAATGATGAGACGCAGCACCCGGTGACGCTGACCCGAACGATCGAGGTCTCGATCGACGAGGTCACCCGCGGCCTCTATGACGCGGTGACGAGCCGCACGCCCACCACGGACGCCAACTGCGCGGGGCCGGAGTGCGCGGTGAGCTGCCTGAACTGGTACGAGTCGCTGGCCTTCCTCAACGAGCTGTCAAGGCAGCACGGGGTGGAGGCCTGCTACACCCTCGAAGACTGCGAGGGGACCCCTGGGGCGGGCTCCTGCACGGGCAATGCCTGCAGCAACGAAGACGCCTTCAACTGCGACACGATCACCTTCGCGGGCCTGGACTGCGCGGGCTTCAGGCTGCCGACGGAGGCCGAGTGGGAGTTCTTCACGCGCGGCAACACGACGACGGCCTACTTCACCGGTCAGGTCACCGGCTCGGGCTGCAACGAGAGCCGCGTGGCCGAGATGGGCCAGTACTGCGGCAATGCCGGCGACCGCATCCACAACGTCGGCGAGAAGCGGCCCAACCGCTTTGGCCTCTTTGACACCAGCGGCAATGTCTCCGAGTGGGTCAGCGACAACTACGCGATCTTCAACGCAGATCCCGTGACCGACCCCCTCGGCCCAGAGCTCGGCGAGCAGAAGGTCCACCGCGGCGGCAGCTTCCGCGATCAGGCCGACTTCTGCCGATCGGCCTCCCGCGACAAGGTCGAGCCCATCTGCCGCAACCGGACCATCGGCCTGCGGGCCGTTCGCACCATCCTCTCCGCTGAATGAGCGCCGCTCGCCACGCGCTCATCCTGGGCTCCGGGGTCTTTGGCGTCACCGGGGCGCTGGCGCTGCGGCGCCGGGGCTTTAGCGTCACGCTGTGCGACCCCGGCCCCTTGCCTCACCCGCTGGCCTCCTCGACCGACATCAGCAAGGTCATCCGCATGGATTATGGGTCCGACGACCTGACCATGGGCTGGATGGCCGAGGCGCTGGCCGGGTGGGACGCCTGGAACGCCCAGTGGCTGGCGCAGGGCAGGAGGCCGCTCTACCACGAGGACGGCTTCCTCATCCTGAGCCGCGACCCGATGGCCCCCGGCGGCTTTGAGCGAGAGAGCTTCGATCGCCTCCTGGCGCGCGGCCTGCGGCCCGAGCGCTTGTCGGGCGAGGCCATCCATCGGCGCTATCCGGCGTGGGCGCCCGGGGTCCACGTCGACGGCTACTTCAACCCGCGCGCGGGGTGGGCCGAGAGCGGCGCGGTGGTCGCCGCGCTCATCGAGCAGGCCCGCGACGAGGGGGTCGAGCTGCGCGAGGGCCACGGCGCCCTCGGCCTGATCGAGCGCCGTGGCCGCGTCGTCGGCGCGCGCACGACGTCCGGGGATATCGCCGCCGAGGTCGTCGTCGTCGCCGCCGGGGCGTGGACGCCGGTGCTGCTGCCCGAGCTGGCCGATCGGATGTGGCCCGTGGCCCAGCCCGTCCTGCACTTCAAGGTCGAGGTGCCGCCCCGCTACCAGGCGCCTGCCTTCCCGCCCTGGGCGGCGGACATCGGCCGGACGGGCTGGTACGGCTTCCCGGCGCTGGCCGACGGCACCCTCAAGGTCGCCAACCACGGCCCCGGCCAGCGGCTCGATCCCAACGCGCCCCGCGAGGTCCCCGAGGCTGCGGAGCCCCGCTTCAGAGCCTTCCTGGCCGAGTCGCTGCCCGGGCTGGCCTCGTCGGCGCTGATCGGCCAGCGCCTCTGCCTGTACTGCGACACCTGGGACGGTCACTTCTTCATCGATCAGCACCCCGACCGGCCCGGCCTCGTCGTGGCCAGCGGCGGCAGCGGCCACGCCTTCAAGTTCGCGCCCGTGCTCGGCGCTCTGATCGCCGACGTGGTCGAGGGCCGCGATCACCCCTTCCGGCCCCGCGTCGCCTGGAGGTCGCCGGGCGAGCGTCGCTTTGAAGACGCCCGTCACAAGGGCTGAGGTGAGCCCTCAAAGCGCCCTGATGCTTCCAACTCGCCTCAGAAAGTGTGATGATGAGGGGTCCCCAACGCACACCGACACAGGGCATGTTGGACATCACGATCATCCCCAAGATCCCCAAGCCGGGCGACGTCATCTCGCAGCAGTATGAGCTGCGCAAGGAGATCGGGCGCGGCGCCATGGGCGTCGTCTTCGAGGCGCACCAGCTGGGCCTGGAGCGCCGGGTGGCGATCAAGATGCTGCTGCCGCGCGCGCTGGTGATCGAGGGGGTCGTCGAGCGCTTCGTGCGCGGCGGCCGGCTGGCAAGCGCCCTGACCCACCCCAACGCCGTCATGATCCACGCCATCGGGTTGCACCAGGACCCCGGGGGCGGGGAGCTGCCCTACCTCGTCATGGAGTGCCTCGACGGCGACGACCTCTACGATTACATCACGCGCAAGGGCCGCCTGACCGTCGACGAGGCCACCTGGGTGCTGCGCGAGTCGCTCGGCAGCCTCGCCCAGGCCCACGCCAAGGGGATCATCCACCGGGATCTCAAGCCCGAGAACCTCTTCGTCTGCCGCCTGGAGGACGGCAGCCGCAAGGTCAAGGTGCTCGACTTCGGGCTGGCCAAGGCGGTCATGGAGGGCTGGGAGGATCGGGACAGGCGCCTGACCGCCACGGGCATGACCTGCGGCACGCCCGAGTACATGGCCCCGGAGCAGGCCGTCGGCGAGGAGCACATCACGCCGGCGCTGGACATCTACGGCCTCGGCTGCATCCTCTACCACATGGTCACCGGCGCGCCGCCCTTCTCCGGCAAGAGCCCGATGACGCTGGCCCTCAAGCACGTCTCCGAGCAGCCCCCGCCGCTGCCGGCCGAGTTCAGCGGCACCTGGATCGAGGCGATCGTCGAGCGCTCGCTGGCCAAGCGCCCCGAGGTCCGCTTCCGCGACGCCGCAGACCTGTCACAGGCCATCGAGCAGGCCCTCTCCGGGGTCGAGCTGCGCCATCAGCTCGGCTGGCCCACGCCGGACGAGCTGACCCACCCCTACCGCGTGGCCCCCTCCGCCGATGGCCAGGACGTCCAGGAGGATCTGCCGGCCTGGGCGCTGGGCACCGTCGAGATGAAGGCCGTCGACCTCAACGAGGCCCTCGGCCTCCCCACCAGCGTCTTCGAGCGCGTCCCCAGCGACATCGACTCGCTTGAGTTTGACGACGCCTCCGACACCTCCTCCGTCACCGTCCGCAACATCGACGTGGAGATGCCCGAGCCCTCCGAGGACGCCCCCTACCGCGCGGTGCGCTTTGATCCCAATTCGGTCAGCGTCAACATCCCCGACGCTGTCACCGTCGACCTCGAAGCCTCCAACGTCATGGACTACTCCCTGGTTGAAGGCGCGAAGACCGTCGTCACGCCGCCGAACCACAGGCCCAAGGCCAACCCCCCCCTGATGCCCACCTCCCCCTTCAGGGCCCCCATCCACACCGCCCCGTCCTTGCCCGCGGCGCCCTCGATCACGTCCGTCGTGGCCCCCGTCCGGCCAGCCCCCCGCGCGCGGTTGTCCGTCCTCTGGATCCTGGTGGCCATGACGATCACGCTCGGGGTGGCGGCGCTGACCCTCACTGTCCTGTTCTTCTCGCCCTTGACCCATAGCAAGGCGCAAAAAACACTGGATGAGGAGGCCACCTCCATCGCCATCAACTCGGAGCCCCCCGGCGCCGAGATCTTCGAAGGCGACAAGAAGCTCGGTCGCACGCCCCTGACCATCGAGCGCAAGGCGGCCCGCCGCGTCATCAAGATCACCCTCAAGAAGGCCGGCTACCGCGACCACGACGAGCAGATCCCCCTCAACGAGGACTCCGAGCTGACCGTCGAGCTCATCCACGAGGACCGCCAGGACTGGACCGACGAGTGAAGCCCCTTCAGAGCCCCAGAGCCCATCTGGAGAGGACTCGCCGGGCTCGCTCCACCCTCGCCGAGCGGGCCGTTCAGTCGTAGGAGGTCGTCACGGTGGTGTCGCGCTCAAGCGCCGGGGAGTCCCCCTGGGCCTGCATCGCGGCCTTCTGGCGGCGCACCCAGGCCCCGACCTCGGGGGGCCCGACCGGCGGCAGCGTCCTGCGGGCGTGGGCGATGGCTTGCCGCAAGGCGTAGGTGTCGGGGAAGCGCCCCTCGATGCCGCGGCTCAAGCAGCGCTGGATGATCCAGCGCATCGCCTGGCTCAACTCCGACAGGTTCGGCGGGGCCGCCTCACGGATGCGGTCCAGAGTCTCAAGGACCGTGTCGGCGTCGTAGGGGCGGCGCCCGCACAGCAGTTCCATCAGCGTGACGCCCAGCCCGAACTGGTCGCTGGCCGGGGTCAGCGCCTCGTTGTTGGCCTGCTCGGGGGACATGTAGGCGTACTTGCCCTTGCGGACGCTGCCTCGGGTGTTGTGGGCCATGTGGGTGGCCTTGGCCACCCCGAAGTCGGCCAGCTTCACCTCCCCATTGCGCGAGATGAGGATGTTGGAGGGGCTGACGTCCCGGTGGACGAGGCCCAGCCCGCGGCCGGCCTCGTCCGCGAAGGCGTGGACGTACTCCAGCGCCAGCGCGACCTCCTCGATGATCAGCAGCCCGATGGCCGCCGAGGGCCGCTCGACGCGGCACAGCGTGCTCAGGTCCGCGCCGTCGACGTAATCCATCCGGACGTAATAAATCCCTTGATCGACGCCAAGATCGTGGATCTGGAGCAGGTTGCGGTGCTGGAGGCTGGCGCCGAGGCGCGCCTCCCGGATCAGGTGCCGCAAGACCTCGTCATTGCCCTGGTGCTCGGGCAGCAAGGTCTTGATGGCGACCTGCTTCTCAAAGCCGCTGGCGCCGTAGACCTGGGCCAGGTACACCTCGGCCATCCCACCGTAGCCAAGGCGCCGGGTGAGCTTGTAGGGGCCGAGCTGTCGAGGAAGTTGACGGATCACGGTTTTTTGGCGCCGATGGTGGACCTGCCCAGAGTGTCGACGAGCGAGGGCCCGGAGTCAACCGACGATCTTTGCTCTGGAAGGCGTCGATGGTGGTAGGCTTGAGGTCTGCGGGCGCGGTCGGCGCACCCCGACCTCGCAGGCCAGATCGACCCCAGCCCGGGAGCGAGCATGAGGGCGGACAGAGACATCTCGACCACCGTCGCCACCATCCACAGCGAGAGCCTTGAGGCCGGCGACGCCAACTCGCCCTGCCAGCTCGTGGTGATCGACGGCCCGGACATGGGCAGGGCGGTCGATCTGATCGGCCGGGAGGTGATCATCGGCACCTGGGACGGGTGCGATCTGGTCCTGACCGACGACCGCGTCTCGCGCCACCACCTGGCCGTCGGGGCCGACAGGGGGCGGATCGTGCTGCGTGACCTGGGCAGCCGCAATGGGACGCTCTACGAGGGCTCCCTGATCACCGAGTCGACCGTCCCCGTCGGGGCGACGATCAAGGTCGGGCGCACCTTCCTGCGCATCCAGCCCCGGCCCCAGGTCATGGAGGTGGCCCCGAGCCAGTCGCGGCGCTTCGGCGATCTGGTGGCCGAGAGCCTCGTGATGCGCGAGGTGATCGCGGTCCTGGAGCTGGCCTCCGAGTCGGACGTGACGGTGCTGCTCGAAGGCGAGACGGGCACGGGCAAGGAGCTGGCCGCCCGCGCCATCCACGAGGCCAGCCAGCGGCGCAAGGGGCCCTTCGTCGTCATCGACTGCGGCGCGCTGCCGGCCACGCTGCTGGAGTCGGAGCTCTTTGGCCACGTCAAGGGCGCCTTCACCGGCGCGTCCAACCCGCGCAAGGGCGCCTTTTTGCGCGCCCACGGGGGCACGATCTTCCTCGACGAGCTGGCCGGGGTCCCGCTGGAGGTTCAGGCCCGCCTGCTGCGCGTCATCGAGGAGCGGCGCGTGCGCCCCGTCGGCGCCGACCGCGAGCAGGACATCGACGTGCGGATCGTGGCCGCCTCCACCCACCGCCTGGAGGGCCGCGTGACCGAGGGCAGCTTCCGCCCCGACCTCTACTACAGGCTCTCCGTCGTGCGGATCGCGCTGCCGCCGCTGCGCGGCCGCCGAGAGGACATCGTCCCGGTCGTCAAGGCGCTGATGCGCAACCGCGGCGTCGAGGCCGGCGAGATCTCCGGCGCCAACCTGCACCGGCTCATGGCCCACGACTGGCCCGGCAATGTCCGCGAGATGCGCAACGTCATCGACCGCGCCATCGCGCTCTCCCCCGGCGCCGCGTGCTTCGCAGACCTCAAGATGGCCGTGGCGCCGGGCTCGGCCGACGACGCCCTGAGCGTGCGCGCCGACCTGCCCTTCGCCGACGCCAAGGCCCTGCTCCTGAACAACTTCGAGCTCCGCTACCTGCGCGACATCATGGCCCGCTGCGACGACAACATCTCCGCCGCCGCCCGCGCCTCGGACATCGACCGCAAGCACCTCAAGACCCTCCTGCGGCGCCACGGCCTGCTGCCCGATCGCTAGGCCCTGGCCCGGCGAGCGATCTTGCGACCCTCAGGCGGCGCGGACCATGATGGCGGTGATGTTGTCCTTGCTGCCGCGCTCGTAGGCCCGCTCGACCAGCCCCTCGCAGCCGCGCTCGACGTCCGGGGCCGACATCCCGACCTTGATCTCCTCGTCGGCCAGCCCTTCGAGCAGCCCGTCCGTGCACAGCAGCCAGGTGTCGCCCGGCTGCACCGCCTCCACCCTCACGTCCGGGGCGCAGTCCCGGTCCATGAAGCCGAGCGCCCTCGTGATGACGTGCCCGTAAGGGTAGTCGCTCAGCGGCGGCATATCGACCACCCCCGCGTCCTGCATCTGGTTGTAGAGCGAGTGATCCCGCGTCACCTGCACCAGCTCCCCCTGCCTGAGCCGATAGACCCGGCTGTCGCCGACGTGCCCGACGACGATCTTGTCCCGGTGCCGCAAGAGCATCGCGATCGTCGTGCCCATCTTGGCGAGCCGCCCGGTCTTTCTGGCCACGATCGCGCGGTGCGCCAGCGTGATGGCGGCCATGACCAGGTTCTCCGCGAAGGACCACTGGGGCGACGCGCCGATGGGCCACGTCAGCCCCTCGTCCTCGACATTGCGCCTCAAGAAATCCTCGATCGTCTCGACCGCCAGCGCCGAGGCCACCTCGCCGCCCTCATAGCCCCCCATCCCGTCGGCCACGACGTAGAGCCCCAGCGAGGGGCTCACGTTGAGCGCGTCCTCGTTGTTCTGCCGCCGCCCGGTGTGTGTCGTGGCCTTGTGGATAAGCTCCGTCATCTCCCTCTCCTCCTGTCCTGGCCCCGCTCAGGGCAACCCGCCGGACCCACAACCAGCGACGGCCCGACGCACGGGCGATCCCTGAGCGAACCTCGTGCCAGCTCCAAGTGCCCGTAATCATTGAGCCTGGTAGGGTGCGCAGGCCCCAGGAGGGGCGATCCCGGCCGCGGCGCTGGTGTGAGCGCGCACCACCCCGTCGGGGGCGCTGCGGGCTGAGGCGGGGATCAGGGGGCGGAGGAGGCGGCGTCGACCCGGTCGAGCCACGCGGCAAGGCGGGGGCGCTCGTCGATCATGCGCTCGCCCTCCTCGGTGCGGCGAATCCCGCTGATCTGGACGAAGACGGCGAGGTCGGCCAGCGTCAGGCGATCTCCGATGAGCCAGTCGCCGTCGAGCCAGCCAGCCAGCGCCTCGACGTGGCGGCGCACGTCCAGGACGACCAGGGCGTCGGGCTTGCGGCCGACGCCCTGCTGGTGGAGCTGGGCCTTGAAGGTGTTGGGCAGCACGAGGCTGGCCAGCCGGCCGGCCATCGCGGTGTCGTGGCGCACCAGCAGCGGGAGGTGGCGGCGGGCGTTGTGGGGGAAGGTGAAGCGCATCCGGACATGGTAGAAGTAGAGGCTCTCGTCGGCCCAGTCCTCCAGCATGTGGCACAGCGCCCGCTCGCGCGGGGTCGAGGGGATCAGCGCAGGGTCGGGGAAGGTCGCCTCCAGGTAGTGCGCGATCTCGGTCGAGTCGCCCATCAGGCGGTCGCCGTGCTCCAGGCAGGGCAGCTTGCCCATCGCGTTGATCTTCTTGAGCCGGACGAGGGACTGGGAGAGGGCGATCTCCTCGACCTCGAAGGACAGCCCCTTGGCCTGCATGACGCGCCGGATCTTCTCGCAGAAGGGCGACTCTTCGAACTGGTAGAGCTTGAGGCGATCTTCAGTCACGCGGCCCCTCCCTGGTATATCAGCGCGGTGAGGGGCGGAGCATAACCCCTCGGCCTCGACGCCTCAATGGTGCGCGGTCCTTGATCCTGTCCCTGAAACTATTTTGCCGCTCAGGCGCGATCGCGGGGTCCAATCCAGTAGAAGTGCCTGGGTGGTTCCACACCTGAACTCAAACCAAGAGAGGTTCCTCATGCAAAGCCGCCATCCCATCCTCGCCCTCCTGACAAGCCTCGGCTGCCTCGCGGCGCTGACCGGCTGCTTGAGCGAGGCCGAGCCCGTCGACGTCAACGCCAAGACCGTCTCGGAGGCCGTCGAAGCCTTCAATGAGAACTGCGATGAGGCCGTCCAGGTCTGGTGCGAGGCCCACGTCCTTTGCGAAGGCGTTGAGGGCGAAGACGACGAGGACGACGAGGCCGACGACGAGATCGACGGCGACGAGGCCGGCGATGACGAGGACGGTGTCGACGGCGACGAGGCCGACGATGACGGCGTCGACGGCGATGAGACCGACGATGACGGCGTCGACGGCGATGAGACCGACGAGGGCGACGGAGGCATTGATGACGGTGACGAGGCCGACGATGAAGCCGACGACGATGATATCGATGGCGACGACGACGGTGACGAGGACGGCGACGAGCGCCTTGATTTCGACGATGTGCCGTCGTGCGTGTCCGCACTCCAGGTCGTGTGCGAGGAGCGCCTCGGTGAGTTCGAGCGGCGCGTCCGCGATCGGGAGATCGATCTGACCGAGGAGGACGTGGTCGCCTGCCAAGGGGAGATCTCGAACCTCGCCTGTGGCCAGTGGGAGGACGACGACTTCGACAGCGACGACGACAGCGCCTGCGGCTGGCTCTTTGGCCACGGCGATGAGGACGATGACGACGACGACGATGACGATGACGATGACGATGAGGACGATGAGGACGATGACGCCGACGATGACGCCGATGACGACGCCGACGTCGACGGTGACGAGGACGAAGAGGATGCGGGCTGAACCCTTGGGCGCTTGAGGCGGGTTTGTGGGGAGGGCCTGGTGGGTGGCTAGGGCGTGAGAACTCCGAAAAGACATCCGCCCGAAGAGGATCTGGCGCTCTTCTATGAGCGCCACTCGGCCATGGTCTACCGCCGCTGCACGAGGTTCTTCGAGCCCCAGGAGGCCGAGGACATGACGCAAGAAGTCTTCGTGCATCTGGCCGCTCACCTCGTGAGCTTCCGAGGCGAGTCCTCCCCGGTGACGTGGCTCTACGCCGTCACGACGAACCTCTGCCTCAAGCGCCTGGCGCGGGAGCGCCGTCGTCAGTCGCTCTGGCTCGCACACCAGGAGGGGTTGGAGCCGCCCTCGTTGTCTCGCCCATCCAGCCAGGAGGCGGCGGTGGCGCTCAAGGAGCTGCAAGAGGCGCTGCCCGAGGAGCTGGTGGCCATCGGGATGTACTGTTACGGCGATGGGATGACCCATGAGGAGATCGCCGATCTCATGGGGGTCTCCCGGCGGACCGTGGGCAACCGGTTGAAGAGCTTGCAAGAGCATCTGGAGCGGTTCTCCAGAGAGCGAGGGTTCAGGTGAAGGGGCATCAACAGACAGCGCGTGGTTCAGAGGCTCCACGGGAGCACCACCTCAGCGAGCTGAAGGCCGAGCGGCTGCTGGCCGGTGAGCTGGCCGGTGAGGCGCTGGCCGAGGTGATGGCTCACATCGAGGCGTGCGGCTCTTGCGGCCGTTATGTCGAGGCGCTGCGCACCTCGGACGCCGAGGTCAGGCAGCAGCGGCCGCCCATGAGGGTGACTCGCCTGCCGGCGGCCAGAGCGCGCTCCGGCGGGTCGACGCGGCGCTGGGGGCGAGCCGTCGGGCCGCCGCTGGCCGTGTTCGGGGCGGTCGCCGCGGTCTTGATCGCGGTGTGGTGGCTGCCGCCGGATGTGCCGGAGGGGGGGGCGGATGGGTCGCCTGCGGTCGAGCCCGATCAGGTGCGGAGCAAGGGCACCGGGCTCGGCTTTGAGGTCTACGTCAAGGCCGAAGGCGGCCCGCGGCTGGTCACTTCGGGCGACGCGGTGGCCCCCGGCGACGCGATAGGCTTTCGTATCCGTTCGGATTTCAACTGGTTTTTCATGATCGTCGGGCGCGATGAGGCAGGCGGCGTCTACTTGTGCCATCCTCAGACTGGCCAGAGCGGGGTGCTCCAGGCCAAGAGCGAGGGAGAGGACGTGGAGCAGGCCATGGAGCTGGACGGGATTCTGGGCCGGGAGCGCTTCGTGTTGCTGGTCTGCCCGTCGCCCTTTACATTTCAGGATGTCGACGAGGTTTTGAGGGGCGCGCGACCGGACGAGGGGTTCGGGAGCCTGCCGCTGCTTCGCGGAGGTTGCCAACAGCGTGAGGTGGTCCTGCACAAGCTCGGCGCCCGGGGTGAGTGAGCGCCCTGGCCTGGAGGGAGGGGCGCGCGCACCGCTGCGAAGGGGAGCTGCCCCTGGATCGTGGCGGCTCGCGTGCGCGGGGCTCGGGATGGTGGCGTTGTTGTCGTGGGGGGTGGAGTCCAGCGCTCAGGCGCGCCGCTACGCGCTGGTGATCGGCGCCAACGCGGGCGATCCGAGCGACGAGCCGCTGCTCTTCGCGGTGCGCGACGCCGAGCGGGTGGCGCAGGTGCTCGGGTCGCTCGGCGGCGTTCAGGCCGAAGACCTGATCTTGCTCAAGGACCCCGGCGCGGTTGAGGTCGAGCGTGTCCTGGGCGCGCTCAACGCGCGGATCAGGGCGGACGAGACGGCGGGCGCCGAGAGCCTGCTCTTTCTGTATTACAGCGGCCACGCCGATCCCTCGGCGATGCACCTGGGCGGCAGCCTGTTGCACTTTGATCGTGTCCGGGCCGCGCTCGGGAGCTCGCCGGCCAAGCTCCGCGTGATGGTGATCGACGCGTGCCGCTCGGGCGGGTTGACCCGGACCAAGGGCGCGCGGCCGGTCGAGGCGTTCAAGATCGACGCCAGCGGCCAGCTCGACGGCGAGGGGACGGCGATCATCACGAGCTCGGCGGCCAGCGAGGACGCTCTGGAGTCCCAGCGGCTCAAGGGGAGCTTCTTCACCCATCACTTCGTCACGGGGCTGCTCGGGGCCGCCGACACCTCCAGGGATAAGCGCGTGACGCTGACGGAGGCCTACCGCTACGCCTACACCGAGACGCTGCGGGCCACGAGCCGGGTGGCCTCGGTGCAGCACCCGACCTACGCCTTCAAGATGAACGGCCGCGACGAGCTGGTGATGACGCGGCTGGATCGGGAGGCCCGCGGGCTGGGGCGGCTGCGGCTGGGCTCCGCGGGGGACTACCTCATCTTCGAGGGCGGCGATCGTGGCGCGGTGGTGGCCGAGCTGTCGGTGGTCGAGGCCAGCGAGCTGACGCTGCCTGCCGGGAGCTACCTCGTCAGGCGCGTCGCGGGGGGCAAGGTCTTCGAGGCGGAGATCGCGGTCGAAGGGGGGCGGCGCTCGGGGGTGTCGGTCGATCAGATGCGCCGGGTCTCTGGCGGCGAGGTGGTGCGCAAGGGCATGAGCGACGAGGTCGGGGCCAGCTGGGGGTTGTCGGTCGGGGGAGAGGCCAGCGCCGAGGTGCTGCCGGGCACCGGCCCGATCCTGGCGGGGGTGATCGGCGCGGCGGTGGATCTTGACAGCGTGACGCTCCGGGTGGAGCTGCTGGCGGGTCAGTCGCGCTCCGAGAACGCGTCGCTGTCCTTGAGCCAGGATCTCCTGGGGCTGGAGGTCGCGGCCTTGAAGCTCTTTGATCTGGACGCGTTGGCGCTGGGCTTCGGGATCGAAGTCGGGGGCGCGTGGCTGAGGCAGCGCTTTGACTCGGAAGGGACGGCGCCGTCGAGGGCGTCGCTCATCGGCCGGGGCGGCGCGGTGGTGCACGGGTCCTGGTCGGTGCAGCCGTGGATGTGGATCTACGCCGAGGGCGTGCTGGGGGCCTGGCTGGTCAAGGAGCAGTCGGTGGAGACTGGCGAGGTCGGCTTTGGAGGTCGGCTTGCGCCCTCGGGGTCGGCGGGCCTGGGCTTTCGATTTTGAGGTCAGGAGGGGGTCCGATGGGCAGGTCAAGCCAGATGGCTGGGTTGTGTGCGGCGGCGCTGCTGCTGGCGGCGGGGTGCGGCGACGCGCTGGTCAGCGGCCAGTACCAGGGCGAGCCGCTGGCGGTGCTGGAGGGCAGCGTGGTGGTCGAGCTCGAGCAGTCGACCTACGCGCCCTCGTCGGCGCCTTTGAGGGTGGCGCTCTTCTGGGTGACGGCGGCCTCGGGCGATCTGGCGACGCTGTCGCCGAGGGCGGCCTTCGTCGAGCAGGGCGTCGACATGAGGATCAGCCTGCCGTCGCGCTACACCATGAGGATCTACACGCCCCCGTCCGAGGCCGTGCTGCCGGAGGGCCGGGAGAGCGGCCTCGTCGTGGCGCTCATCCTGCTCTACGAGGATGTCGACGGCGACGGGGTGTGGGATCGGGCCAGCGAGCCCATGGTCGGCGGGGCCTCCAAGCACCTGCTGGTGTACGCTGACGGCGACATCGAGGCCGAGTCGCTCGGCGGCGCGCTCTCGGCCGGGTACCACCTGATGACGGTCGAGGGCGCCGGCGGGTGTGAAGGCGCGGGGACGCTGGAGCGGATGCGAAGCCCCTCGGCAGGGGAGCGGGCGGCCGACATCGTCATCACGAGCGACCTGTCGACGCTGATGCCCGATCCGGACTGCGACGGCGAGGTGGAGGACTGGAAGCGGACGATCGAGGAGCGCCAGGCGGGCGATGACGACGACGACGACGGCGAGGGCGACGATGTCAGGCCGGAGGACGCTCCGGACGAAGGTGAGCCCGAAGGCGAGCCCGAAGGCGAGTTGGAGGAAGAGCCCGAGCCTGAACCGGAGGCGGAGGGCCGTTGAGGCCAGGGAGGGGCGATGATCAGGCCTTTTGAGCGCAAGGGCAGCCGTGTGGTGCTGGAGACGCCGATCTTCAAGCTGCGCGAGGACATGGCGACGCACCCGGGCAGCGGGCGCACGGCGCCCTATGTGGTGCTGGAGTCGCCGGACTGGGTCAACATGGTGGCGATCACGGAGCGGGAGACGGTGCTGCTGGTGCGGCAATGGCGGCACGGGAGCCGGACGATCGAGCTGGAGCTGCCTGCTGGGCTGGTGGAGGAGGGTGAGGACCCGCTGGAGGCGGCGGCCAGGGAGCTGCTGGAGGAGACGGGCTTCGAGGCGGCGCGCTGGAGCGTGATCGGCCAGGTGCAGCCCAACTCGGCCTACCAGGACAACGTCTGTACGACGGCGCTGGCCGAGGGGTGCCGGCGCGTGGGGGAGCAGCGGCTCGACGCGGGGGAGGACATCGAGGTGATCGAGGTGAGCGTGGAGGAGCTTCGGGGGCTCTTCCGGGCCGGGGAGCTGCGCAATGGGATGGTGGTCTGCGGGCTGATGTGGTGGCTGGACAGGACGGGCCGCGCGCTGTGGTGATCCCCGGTCCTTCGGCGCTGCGGCGTCGAAGTGCGGGTCCAGCCTCGTGATTTTTCTCTGGGTGGGCGGGCGGTCGGGCGGCCTCGGGCGGCGTCGGGTCAGCGGAGGCTGACGACGCGGCGACCGAAGAGGCGCTCGACGGCGATGAGGAGGTCGTCGCAGGGGTCGACCTTGAAGGCGTCGCCGAGGGTCATGATGGAGTGGCCGGCGACCTCGTCGGTGTGGACCTGGAAGGTCAGCTCGGTGGCGCAGCCGCCGGGGTGTCGGCGCAGGACGTCGGCGAGCTTGATCATGGCCTTTTTGTCGAGGTTCTCGGCGTCGAGGGCGATGCAGACCTTGCGGACCTTGGCCTTGCGGGCGTCGACGAGGCGCATGGCCTCGGTCAGCCGGACGCTGTGGGTGACATTGCCGTCGTCGCCCTCGATCTTGATGGTGCCCTTGATCAGCAGGGGCTCGTCGGACTTGAGGGCCTCCTCGTTCTCGGCGAAGGCGGACGAGAAGCAGACGATCTCGACGGAGCCCTCGCGGTCTTCGAACTCGATGAAGGCCATGCGGCCATTGCCGGACTTGAGGGTCTTCTCGCGGATGGAGCCGACGACGCCGGCCAGGGCGACGTTGTCGCGCGGGCGCAGGGCGCGCAGCGTGCGGGTGTTGTGGGAGGCGTACTGCTTGACCTCGTCCTTGTAGCGGTCCAGGGGGTGCCCGGTGATGTAGAAGCCGATGGAGGCCTTCTCGGCGGCCAGGAGCTCCTTGTCGGTCCAGGCCTCGATCTCGGGGTAGAAGTCTTCGACGGCGACGGCGGCGGCGGCCGGCGCGGCGGCGAAGAAGCCGAAGAGGTTGGCCTGTCCGCTGTTGCGGTCCTGCTGGGCCTTCTGGCCGCGGTCGGCGGCGGTGGGGATGGCGCCGTACATGGTGGCGCGGCTGGCGCACAGGGCCAGCATGTCGGTCTTGTCCTCGGCCAGGCCGATGGAGTCGAAGGCGCCGGCCTTCATCATGGCCTCAAGGACGCGCTTGTTGACGCGCTTGAGGTCGACGCGCTCGCAGAAGTCGTAGAGGCTCTTGAAGGCGCCCTTGCGGTCGCGGGCCTCGATGATGGACTCGATGGCGGACTCGCCGACGCCCTTGATGGCGCCGAGGCCGAAGCGGATCTTGGCGTCGACGACGGAGAAGTCGAGGTCGGACTCGTTGGCGTCGGGGGGCATGACGAGGATGCCCATGTCCTTGGATTCGTTGATGAATCGGACGACCTTGTCGGTGTTCTCCCGATCGCAGGTCATCAGGGCGGCCATGAACTCGACGGGGTAGTGCACCTTCAGATATGCAGTTTGATAGGTAATTAGAGCATATGCGGCACTGTGTGATTTATTGAAGCCGTAACCTGCGAAAAATGCCATCAGGTCGAATATTTCACCGGCCTTCTCGTCGTCGATGCCCTTCTTGACGGCGCCGTCGACGAAGGTCTGGCGCTGGGCGTCCATGACGGAGGCCTTCTTCTTGCCCATGG
>SYOX01000182.1 GCA_005804885.1 Pseudomonadota bacterium | reverse complement strand
GTGCTGGCCCCCACCGGCATGGACCAGCGGGCCCGCATCCACCAGGCCATCGAGGATCTGGTCGCTGGCGGCTCGACCGCCATGGCCGACGGCCTCGAGACGGCCTACAAGCTGGCCTACAAGACCCTCAAGCCCGGCGACGTCAACCGCATCATCATCCTGTCCGACGGCGACGCCAACGTCGGCCAGTCCTCACACGAAGAGATCCTCAAGCGCATCGCCCACTACACCCAGGAGGGCGTGACCTTGTCGACGGTGGGCTTCGGGATGGGCAACTACAAGGACACGTTGATGGAGCAGCTGGCCAACAAGGGCAACGGCAACTACGCCTACGTGGACACCTTCAGGCAGGCCGACCGCCTCTTCCGCGAGCAGCTCGGGGCCACCCTCCAGGTCATCGCCAAGGACGTCAAGATCCAGGTGGAGTTCAACCCCGAGTCCGTCGAGTCCTACCGCCTGCTCGGCTACGAGAACCGCGACATCGCCGACAAGGACTTCCGCAACGACGCCGTCGACGCCGGCGAGATCGGCGCTGGCCACTCCGTCACCGCCATCTACGAGCTCAAGCTCAAGCCCGGCTCAAAGCTCGATCCCGCCACCGTCCGCATCCGCCACAAGGCCCCCGAGGCCGGCAAGGCCGACGAGAGTATTTTCGTCTTTAGTCGCGACCTCGTCCGCCCGCGCTTCGAGGACGCCTCACGATCCTTCAGGCTGGCGGTGGCGGTGGCGGCCTTTGGAGAGAAGCTGCGCGAGTCGCCCCACGCCAAGGGGTGGGAGTGGTCCCGCGTCCGCGACGTGACCCAGGCGGCCGTCGACAAGAGCGCCGATGAGCAGGAGCTGCTCGCCCTGATCGAGCGCGCCGGCAAGCTCAACTCCGGCCTCTGATCCTCTCCCTGCTCGCCGCCGTCTGAAGCGCATCCACAGGGCGTTGCGTCGAAAACCCCTGGAATTACAGATGTCTAGCGCGGCGTGCCGAAGATCGCGAACGAGGCCCAGAGCTGCGGCGAAGGGTGGGTCAGGCGCACCTCCAGCATGGCGAGCCGCAGGGCCTCGGCGGGCGGGTTTTCGGGGAGGTGCTTCATGAAGCCGAGCATCAGCGCCTGGGTCGCTTGATCGTTGACGGGCCACAAGCTCATCACGACGCGGGGGACGCCGGCGAGGTGGACGGCGCGGCTGAGGCCGATGGTGCCGCCTTCGTGGGCCGCCCCGAGGCCAGTGTCACAGGCGCTGAGCACGGCGAGCCGGGCGTGGAGCTTCATGCTCTGGAGTTTCCGGGCGGAGAGCGCGGCGCCGGAGGCGAGGATGAGCGCGCCGCCGTCGAGGGGGTTGGAGGGGTCGGCCTGCCCGTGGGTGGCGAAGTAGAGCAGATCGGCGTCGTGGATCTGCGCCATGACGGCACGCCTGGTGGCGTCAGGGCCGATCAAGGCGGTCGCGCCAAGGTGCAGGGCCAGGGCCAGGACCTCTTGCCGGGCCCCTGGCAGCGCCGGCAGACCCGTGTCGGCGGGATCGCCCACCAGCAAGGGTCGGTCGAAGGAGGCTCCCCAGGGTTCGATCTCATCGGCCAGCGTGTGCAAGCCCGGCGCGATGGAGATCGACATGCGCTCGATGAGCGGGCGGCCCTCGCCCCAGGGGTCGAGCACGGCGAAGGGCACCGTCCCGATGCTCGCGACGGGGACAATGATGAGGTGCCTGACCTCTCGCAGCGCGCCGCTGACGGGATCGGGCAGCAGCGCTTCGGTCAGCGACTGCCGTGCGTCGACGGGCAAGGCCGCGGAGATCATGGGCTGGGCTGTCCGTGATGGCTCCAAGGGCAAGCCAGCGGCGATCTGAGCGCGCAGCGCTCGGCCGAGGTCGTCGATCTGATCAACCCCGGCAGGGCTCCGGGCCGATGCGGCGATGCCCTGGCTGTCGATCAGGATCATCTCGACGGGGGCGCGGTTGTGCTCGTCGTGCGCGTCGGTGCATGGGCGCGCCCCAACGAGGCCTTCCTGGGGGCCTCGCCTGGAGCCCGGCTCGCGCGGCGATACCCTGGGCAGGTGGTAGATGAGCGCCGCCGTGCCTGCAGGGTAGCTGTCCAGCAGCCCGGTCATGTCTTCCAGGCCCCGTAGCTTCGCCATCTGCGCCTGGGCGCTGACGAGGGCGTGGGGTGGGGGCTCGCGAGCGTACATCAAGCTCTCATACAGCTCATGATGATCGTTCATGATTTGATGGAGCAGCGCGCGACCGCTGGCCTCCAGGATCGCCGGATCCTGGGGCGCCGTGTCTCCGGTTTGAAGGGGTCGGTCGGGGGTCGGTTGGGGTGGCCCGGCGCAGGAGATCGCCACGAGGGTCAACATGAGAGCGGCTTTCGGGGGCCTCTTCATCGGTATCTTCTGCGAGGGCGCCGCGATTCAAGGCGAGTTTGATCACCCGAAGACAATACGCGCTTGAACGGGCCGCGCAAAGGAGCCACGATACCGGCTCGGGGTCAGAGAGACAGGGCGCCACCCAGGGAAGCACCAGCGAGCTCCTGGGGGAACTCATCCCCGTGGTGGCGCCCTGTCTGGCCCCACTATCTGACCATCTCGTCAGGGTGTCAAACTGTTCAGAGGAACCTTCGTGCACTTGACAGGTGTGCGGATCCTTTGGGCGCGACGCGGCGCTCTGGCATCTCGTCTGGGCGCCGACGAGGACCGCGAGGCGATCTCGACGACAGGACTTCGGAGGCTTTATGGGTGATCGGGTGGCGTTGGTGACGGGCGGCAGCTCCGGGATCGGGCTTGCGACGTGCGAGGCGCTCGGGCGCGCGGGCTACAAGGTGGTGATGGTCTGCCGGGATCGGATCAAGGCCGAGGTGGCCCAGGCCATCGTCGAGCGCGTGGCGAATCACCCCGTGGACGTGCGCTTCTGCGATCTGGGCGATCTGGAGCAGGTGAGGGCGCTGGGGCGCGACGTCTGCGCCGATTACGACCGCCTCGACGTGCTGGTCAACAACGCCGGCGTCTGGTCAGACGCCAGGGTCGAGAGCGCCGACGGGCTGGAGCTTACCCTGGCGGTCAACCACCTGGCCCCCTTCGTGTTGACGAACGCGCTGCGCGAGCTGCTGGAGGCCAGCGCGCCAGCCCGCGTCGTGACCGTCTCGTCGCTCATGCACCGCTTCGGCTGGATGCACTTCAAGGATCTGAACCTCAAGCGCCGCTACAACGGCGTCTTCGCCTACGCCCAGTCGAAGCTGGCCAACATCCTCTTCACCCGCGAGCTCTCCCGCCGGCTGGAGCGCACCGGCGTGACGGCCAACTGCCTGCACCCCGGCCTCGTCGACACCAACCTCGGCAAGGACACCTCGCCGCTCTTGACCCTGGCCGGGATGCCGGTGCGCTGGTTCCTGCTGAGCCCCGCCAAGGGCGCTCGCACCACCGTCCACCTGGCCACCGCCCCCGAGCTTGAGCGTGCCACCGGGCTCTACTTCGCCAACAGCCGCCTTGGCCGCCCCTCGTCGGCGGCGCTGCGCCCCGAGGACGCGCGCCGCCTGTGGGACCTCAGCGCGGAGATGACGGGCGTCCGAAGTTGACACGCCAAGGTGAAAGCTCATTATCTACCGAGCGTGAAGCATGATTCGGTAAAGGGACCGCGACGAGGGCAGATCGATGGAAGAGCGCAGGCACCGACGCAGCGAGGCCGTGATCGAGGCGATTCGCCTTCAACTGGAGACCTGCGAGGAGGACTTTGAGCTCGATTCGATGATCCTGGTCGACGACCACGGCATGATCTTCGGGCGCGGCAAGGCCAAAGAGGGGGCCGACGAGGCGCTGGCGGCCTTTGCGCCCTTGCTCTATGAGGCCGAGCAGGTCGAGGGCGGCGAGCTGACCCGATCGCTGACCCGCGCGGCGCCAGAGCTCCGAGGCCGCAGCATCAAGGTCCGCCGCCTGGAGATCTCCGGAGAGGTGGTCTTCCTGTGCGGGACGCGCACGGGCGGGGCGCCCTCGCCGGAGTCCTTTGACCGCGCCGAGGCCGGCCTGCGGCGAATCCTGGTGTAAGGCGTCGAGGGTTCAGCGCGCGTCCTTGGCGCAGCGGAAGCCGATGTGGTCGCCGACCTGCTCGGGAGGATCGCTGTCGCGGCTGGAGGCGCGCAGGTAGGTCAGCGCGGCCCCGAAGCTCCCGCCCCGGATGGCGTAGCGCTCCCCCGTCGAGGGGCCCTTGGGGTTGAAGGCGCCCGAGGTCTTGTACGCACCCTCGTCGTACCAGTCGGCGGTCCACTCCCAGACAGTGCCGCCCATGTCCAGCGCGCCGTAAGGGCTGGCGCCGTCCGGGTACGAGCCCACGGGCGAGGTGGTGATGCAGCGGTCGTCGTAATCGTCCAGCGCCCAGTTGGCGCTGGGGAAGGCCACCTTGCGGCTGGCGTCGGCGAAGTTGGCCACCAGCGGGGTGTTCCGCCCCGGCTTGAGGTTGCCCCAGGGGTAGAGCCGCTGCTGCGTCCCGCGGGCGGCCTTCTCCCACTCGGCCTCCGTCGGCAGCCGCTTGCCCGCCCAGGCGCAGAAGGCCCGCGCCTGCTCGGCGTTGACGCAGTTGACCGGGTGGTCGTCGCGATCGTCGTGCGACCAGTTGCACTCCGACCCGTTGGTCGAGGGCCCCGCGCACGCGCCGGCCTGGACACACTGCCGATAGCTGGCCTGCGTCACCTCGGTCCGATCCATCAAGAAGGCGTCCAGCGTCACCGAGCGCATGGGAGACTCGTCGTCCTCGCACTCGCTGTCGATGGTCACATCGCAGCCCATCTGGAAGGCGCCCCTCGGGACCATCACCATCCCATCTCGCCTCAACCCGCTCCGCCTCGCGGTCCGCACGAGCTCGCCGACGCCGCTGGCCGACGACGGGCCGCTGGCGCTGGATGATTGAGATCGTTGGGGCGCGGGCTCGCTTGAGAGGCGGGGAGCGAGAGACAACCCGCGCTCGATCCAGGGCGCCGGCTCAGGGTGGGCGCAGGACGCGCAAATCGTCAGCAACGACGCGACGATCCACGCGGCGCGAGGGAGAGGTTGTCTGGTGACTCCTGACGGCACCGCAGCGCACCCTTCGAGCAAGGCGGGCATTCCGCCCGCCGGGTCCCCAAAGCTGGACACTATCTCAAGAACACGGACAGGGGCCAGAAGTTCCAAGGCTCGCTTCATGGGTTGCAGGGCAGGGCGCGCTTCATGATCTGGACGGCGCGGCGGATCTCGTCCTCGTCGAGGGCGGCGAAGCCCAGGCGGACGAAGGGCAGCGGGCGCTGCTGGAAGTCGTAGCGGCGCGCGGGCCAGAAGAGGACCCCCTGCGAGGCCGCGCGCTCGGCCCAGCGCTCCGGATCAACCTCCGGGGCACACGCGGCCCACAGGCTCAACCCCCCCGAGGGGATCTGGAAGTCGAGGACGTCGGGCAGGTGCTCGCGCAGCTCCTGAGCCAGCCTCTCTCGCCGCGCCCTGTAGATGCGGCGGATGCGGCGGGCGTGGCGCTGGATCGCGTCGTCCTCGATCAGCTCGGCCAGCGCCGCCTCGGTGGCCTGGTCCCCTTGCCGATCGATGGTCGCCCGCAGCGCGCCCAACGCCGCGATCACCGGCGCTGGCGCCACCGCGTAGCCCACCCTGAGCGCCGGCGCCAGCACCTTCGAGAGCGTCCCGATGTAGATGACCGCGCCGTGGCGGTCGGCGCTGGCCAGCGGCAGGACGGGCCGGCCCTCGTAATGAAACTCGTTGTCGTAATCGTCCTCGATGATCGCGAAGCCCTCCGCGCGGGCCAGCGCCAGCAGCTCCAGCCGCCGCCCCGCGTCCAGCACCGCCATCGTCGGGTACTGGTGGTGCGGGGTGACGTAGACCGCCTTGATCGGGCCCTCGCGGACGACCGCGGCCAGCGCCTCCACGTCCAGCCCGCGCCCGTCGACCGGCACCGGCACCAGCGTCGCCCCCGCCGATCTCAGCGCCGTCCACGCCGCCGGGTAGCCGTGGGCCTCGATGGCGACGCGATCCCCAGGGTCCAGCAGCGCGTGCGCCGTGAGGTAGAGCGCCATCTGGCTCCCCCGCGTCACCATGATGTGCTCCGGACTGGCCGCCACCCCCCGCGTCGTCGAGAGCATCTGCGCCAGCGCCGCCCGCAACCTCGGGTGGCCCTGCGGATCGGCGTAGCCCATCAGCTCACCTCCCCCCCGTCGCACCGCCCGCCGCCACGCCCGGGCCAACTCCTCCGTGGGGATCAACCTCAAGTCCGGCAGGCCGCCCGCCATCGACAGCTCGCCCCGACCCACCGGCGCCGAGATCATGGGCGCCTCGATCTCCTTGAGCGCGAAGCAGGGCCGCTCCGGCATGGCGCCGCGATCCAGCGCAGGGCTGGCGAAGGACTTTGGCTTGATCACCGGCAGCGCGCTGGAGACGTAGGTGCCGCTCGACGGCCTGGCCTCGATCCAGCCCTGCGCCTCCAGCTCTCCATAGGCCGACAGCGCCGTGTTGCGGTGCACCCCGAGCGCCTCGGCGATCTTCCGGCTGCTCGGCAGCCGCTCTCCGGGCTTGAGGCGGCCCCGCCGGATGTCCCCCGCGATCGATCGGGCGATCTGCTCAAAGAGCGGCTCGTGATCCGAGGGCTCCAGCGTCGGTCGCCACTCCCAACCTCTCATCCCTCACCTCCAGCCGCGCCGCCCTCGTCAAACCGGTCTGTCCAGAATCTTCAAACTGGACCTTTCCAGGGTTCCGGTCAAGAGGCAGTCTTGGCTCATGGCGCGCCGAGGGTGTGCGCGTCGAGGGTCAGCCCGGTTCAGCGGCGCAAGGTGGGAGGTGGTCGAATGAGGCGGAAGATCTACAGCATGGAGCAGGAGGAGGCGTTGGGGGTGCTGCTGCGGGCGGAGTCCTTGACGGTGGCGGGGACGCTGGAGGACGGGTCGCCGGCGCTGCGGGTGGTTCATGGGATCGTGACCGAGGGCTGGGTGGCCTTTCACGGCGCGTCGGCGGGGGAGAAGCTGGAGCTGCTGGGCAGGCCGGTGGTGATCAGCGCGCACGAGATCATCGCGCAGATCCCGAGCACCTTCTTCGATCCCGAGCGGGCGTGTCCGGCGACGACCTACTACCTGAGCGCGCAGGTCGAGGGGGTGCTGGAGGAGGTGGTTGACGTGGGGGAGAAGGCGGCCTTGCTGCAGGCGCTCATGGAGCGCTATCAGCCCGAGGGGGGCTATGTGCCGATCACGGCGGACGATCCGCTCTACGCGAAGATGGTCCGGGGGATCATGCTGGCGCGGGTGAGCCTCGACGGCCTCTGTGGGAAGAAGAAGGTGGGGCAGAACCGAACCCCGGCGCAGCTGGCCGGGCTCATGGGGTCGCTGTGGCGACGGGGGAAGCCTGGGGACGTGGCCGCCATCGAGGCGCTCAGGCAGGCCAACCCGTCGGCGGAGGTGCCCGCCTTCCTGGTCGGGCCAGAGGGGGTCTCGCTGATCGCGGAGCTGGACGGCGCGCGGATCGAGGAGGCGGCCGAGCTGGTCGCCTCGGGTTATTGGAACGCGTGGACGACCCCGGAGGCCGTGTTGAAGGCGCTGTCTTGTTCTCAGGTCAGGGTCGGGGCCGTGGACGCCGAGGGGCGGCTCATCGCGGCGGCGCGGGCGACGACCGACGGGGCGCGGCGAGCCTGGATCTACGACGTCATGGTCACCCCCGACTGGCGAGGGCGAGGGGTGGGGGAGGCGCTGATGCGCCTGGTGCTGGATCACCCGCTGGTGCGGGAGGTCGAGACGGTGATGCTGGCGACGAAGGACGCCATGTCCTTCTATGAGCGCCTTGGCTTCGTGGACGCGCGGACCATCCAGGCGAGGCCCTGGATCTCGACCCAGATGATCCTGGTGCGCGGCGGGATCTGGCGCCCTGAGGCGTCGGAGGGAGGGGGTCAGTCGGCGTCGGTGGCGGCGTTGACGTGATCGGTGGCGATCTGGAGGGCGCGGGCGTAGAACTTCTCCAGGTTGGCCCACTCGTCCGACGCGCCCATGTTCAGGTGCCGTCCGCCGTCGAAGACGCCCAGGAAGTGCGAGCCCCCGCCGAAGACCGAGGCCATCGCGTTGACCTCCGAGGCGACGAAGTAGACCGCCTTCTGGGTCTCGGCCGCGTAGACCGCCAGGATGAAGGCGTACTGGACCGAGCCCGCCGAGACGATGTTGTCAAAAAGCACGGCGACGTGGTGATCGCCGATGGGCACCGAGCCGACTTTTTCCATGGACTCGACCATCGGGGCGTACATGGCATCTCCCTCCTGCTTGTCTGGCGGTTCAGGCTTTCAAGGATAGAGGCGACGAGAGGCGGGCGCAATCGGGGGGGCGCCGTGGGGGGTCGACGCCGGCGGAGTCCTGCGGGCCGTGGCGCGCCATCGGGCTTCAAATCTGCAATAATTATCGAGGGTTGTCGCTGGCGGTCGGGCGCAGGGAGGGCGCGCTGGGATCGTGGGGATCGTGGGGATCGTGGGGGGGGCGGTTGGATCGGGAGCCCTGGGCGCGCGGCGGGTCGAGCGTGCCGGTCAGTAGCGGTGCAGGTCGAGGATGGCGGCCTCGAAGTCGGCCACCTGGGGCAGGATGTGGTTTTCGAGGTCGGGGTGGTAGGCGACGAAGGTGTCCTTGGCGGCGACGCGGCGCACGGGGCCGTCGAGCCATTCGAAGAGCTCGTCGGCGATGCGGCTGACGATCTCGGCGCCGTAGCCGAAGCTCAGCGTGTCCTCGTAGGCGACGATGACCTTGCTGGTCTTCTTGACCGAGGTGGCGATGGCGTCCCAGTCGTAGGGGGCCAGCGAGCGCAGGTCGATGACCTCGGCCTCGACGCCGTGGTCGCGGGCGACGTTCTCGGCGGCCTTGCGGCTGCGCTCGACCAGAGCGCCGTAGGTGATGATCGTCACGTCGGAGCCCACGCGCTCGGTGCGGGCCTTGCCGAAGGGGATCATGTGGTCGAGGCCGGGGTGGGGCGCGCGGTTGTAGGGCTGGTAGTAGAGGTGCTTGTGCTCCAGGAAGAGGACGGGGTCGTCGCAGCGGATCGCGGTGCGCAGCAGGCCGTTGGCGTCCAGGGCGTTGGAGGGCATCACGACCCGGATGCCCGGCGTGTGGGTGAAGAAGACCTCGCCGCACTGGCTGTGGTAGGGCGCCCCGCCGCGCAGGTAGCCGCCGATGGCGACCCGGATGACAACGGGGGCCTTGAAGCTGTTGTTGGAGCGCCAGCGGATGTTGGACAGCTCGTTGCGCAGCTGCATGAAGGCCGGCCAGATGTAATCGAAGAACTGGATCTCGACGACGGGCTTGAGGCCGCGCGTGGCCATGCCGATGGCCCGCCCGATGATGTTGGCCTCGGCCAGCGGCGAGTTGAAGACCCGCACGCCGCCGTGGGCCTTCTGCAGCCCGTGGGTGACCTTGAAGACCCCCCCCTTGCCCTTGACGTCGTGCAGCAGGTGCTCCCTGGACACGTCCGCCACATCCTCGCCGAAGACCAGGATCCGCGCGTCGCGCGCCATCTCCTCCTTGAGGCAGGCGTTGATGAGATCGACCATGGTCTTTTCGGCCTCCGACTCGAAGAGGGGAGGGCTGGAGAAGTCCGGGCCGGTGGGATCGACGTCGGGCGAGTAGATGAAGTCCAGCGCCGTCTCGATGGCGGGCGGCGCAGCGGCGACGGCGGCGTCCTCGGCCTCCAGGCACTCCTTGTCGACGCCCTTGCGAAGGTCGGCCAGCCCCTCGGCGCTCAGGATGCCCTCGTCGACGAGCCACTGCCCGAAGGTGAAGACGGGGTCCTTGACGGACTCGGCGTCGCGCTCCTCGTCGGTGCGGTAGAACTTCTCGTCGTCCGACATCGAGTGGCTGTAGGGCCGGATGACGTGGGCGTGGCAGAGGGCGGGGCCGTGGCCGGCGCGGGCATAGGCGACGGCCTCGCGGACGGCGCGGTAGCTGGCGATGGGGTCGCAGCCATCAAACTCGACGATGTGCAGGTTGGGGAAGGAGGCCAGCAGGCCCGAGATGGAGCCTCCGGCGGTGTTGACCTCGACGGGGACGCTGATGGCGTAGCCGTTGTCCTCGATCATGAAGAGCATCGGGAGCTTGAGGTTGCAGGCCGTGTTGATCGACTCCCAGAACTCGCCCTGGCTGGTGGTGCCGTCGCCGCAGGAGGCGTAGACGACCTCGTCGTTCTTGTAGAGGTGAGCGCGCCCCGAGAGCGCCTCGACGGCGGCCATGATGCGGCCGACCTGGGCGGCGCCGGCGGCCTGGAGGAACTGGGTGCCGGTGCAGGAGGACTTGGTGACGACGTTGAGATCCTTGTGGCCCCAGTGGCAGGGCATCTGCCGGCCGCCGCTGTTGGGGTCGGCGGCGGCGCCGGTGGCCTGCATCAAGACCTCGGTGGGGGTCATGCCCAGGGCCAGCATCAGGGCTCTGTCGCGGTAGTAGGCGTAGAACCAGTCCGAGTCGGGGTTGAGGCACATGCCGGCGGCCACCAGCGGGACCTCGTGGCCGGCGCCGGAGATCTGGAAGTAGATCTTGTTGGCCTTCTTCATCGCGATCTCGCGATCGTCGAGCTTGCGGGACAGGTAGACGAGCCGGTAGTAGCGCACGAGCGCCTCGGGGCTCAGGCCCGCGTATCGATCCTCGTCCGCGTCCGCGTCAAGCCGCAGGGGCGTCAGCTCTGTCTCGCTGCCGATGGGGTCGAAGTGCTCGATCGAGTGGGCCATGATCCTCAATGCTCCGGGCGGTGGGGGCGGCGCGCGGCACGCCGTTCCGAGGTCGACAGGGGGTTCTATCAGATCGAGGCGGGGGGGCTCAAGCCCCACGCGGATCGATCCCGTGGTGAGGGCCGCAGATCGCCATCGAGGGCGTCCTGGCCGGGGTCGACGATCGGCGTGGGGGAGGCGGCCGCGGGGGGGAAAGGGCGAGGGGGGCGGGGCGTCAGAGGACGATGTTGACGAGGCGGCCGGGGACGTAGATCTCACGGCGCAGGGTCTTGCCGGTGATCTGGGCGCTGATCTGGGGGTCGGCCTTGGCCAGCGCGATGATCTCGTCCGGGTCGGTTTCGGGGTCGACCTCGACGACGCCCCTCTTCTTGCCGTTGATCTGGATGACGATCGTCATGAGCTCCTGGGCGGCCAGCTCGGGGTCGAACTGGGGCCAGGGCTCGTTGGCCAGCGTGTCGGCGTGACCCAGGCGTCCCCAGAGCTCCTCGCACAGGTGGGGGGCAAAGGGGGCCAGGGCCAGCAGCAGGGGCTCGACGGCGCCGCGCGGGACTTTCTCGAGCTTGTACAGGTG
Source organism: Pseudomonadota bacterium (assembly GCA_005804885.1). Classification (GTDB taxonomy): domain Bacteria; phylum Myxococcota_A; class Bradymonadia; order Bradymonadales; genus SYOX01. Next base: position 2,029 of record SYOX01000182.1, on the reverse strand, counting down.
GTTGACGTAGCCCATCATGGCGGCGATGGCGGTGTTGAAGCGCATCGCCTCGGTGTCCTCGGTGACCTTCTTGAGGGTGCGGTGCAGGGCGCGGGCGGTCGGGCCGTCCAGATCGTCGTCGGTCAGGATGTCGTGCAGATCGCCGGTCTTCGTGTGGACGACGAGGCGCCAGATCCGGCTCAGGAAGCGGTGGACGCCGGAGACGCCGTCGGTGTTCCAGGGCTTGACCTGCTCCAGGGGGCCCATGAACATCTCGTACAGGCGCAGGCTGTCGGCGCCGTACTCGGCCACGATGTCGTCGGGGTTGACGACATTGCCGCGGCTCTTGGACATTTTTTCGGTCTGCTCGTCGAGCAGCAGCTCGGGGTGCTCGGGGTGGTAGGGCCGGTCGTCCCTCCAGGCCACCTTGTCCAGCGGGACGTAGTGGTTCTCCAGCGGGGCGCCGGTCCTGGCGTGGACGACCGCGTCGCCATTGCGGGTGACCTGGGAGGCGGGGATGATCTCGCCCTCGGGGGTCTTGAAGAAGCGGTAGGAGTAGCCCAGGATCATGCCCTGGTTGACCAGGCGCTCGAAGGGCTCCTTCGTCGAGACGACGCCGATGTCGTAGAGCACCTTGTGCCAGAAGCGGGCGTAGAGCAGGTGCAGGACGGCGTGCTCGACGCCGCCGACGTAGAGGTCGACGGGCATCCAGTAGCGCTCCTTCTCGGGGTCGACCAGGGCGCCGTCGTTGTCGGGGTCGATGTAGCGCAGGTAGTACCAGCAGGAGCCGGCCCACTGGGGCATCGTGTTGGTCTCGCGCCGCAGGGGCTCGCCGGTGTCGGGGTCGACGGTGTTGACCCATTCGGTGACGGCGGCCAGCGGCGACTCGCCCGTGCCGGTCGGGGCGAAGTGCTCGACCTCGGGCAGCCGCAGCGGCAGCAGCTCCTCCGGCAGGGCCCTGTGGTCGCCGTTGGCGTCAAAGACGATGGGGAAGGGCTCGCCCCAGTAGCGCTGGCGGCTGAAGAGCCAGTCGCGCAGCTTGTAGTTGATGGCCTTCTTGCCCTGCCCTCGGGACTCCAGCCAGGCCGTGATGGCGGCCTTGGCCTCCTCGACCGGCTTGCCGTCGAGGAAGCCCGAGTTGACCAGCGCCCCCGGCCCGGTCCAGGCCGCCGCCTCCAGATCGCCGTCCGCGTGGTGGATGACCTCGACGACGGGCAGATCGTAGGTGCGGGCGAACTCCCAGTCGCGCTGATCGTGGCCGGGGACGGCCATGATGGCGCCGGTGCCGTAGCCGGCCAGGACGTAATCCGCGATCCACACCGGGATCCGGGCGTCGTTGACCGGGTTGATGGCGAAGCCGCCGGTGAAGACGCCGCTCTTGTCCTTGGCCAGATCGGTGCGCTGCAGGTCGCTCTTGAAGGCGGCCTCCTTGCGGTAGGCGTCCACGGCAGCGCGCTGGGTCTCGGTGGTCAGCTCATCGACCAGAGGGTGCTCGGGCGCCAGGACCATGTAGGTGGCCCCGAAGAGGGTGTCCGGCCGCGTGGTGAAGACCCGGATGTTGCGCTCGGCGCCGCCGTCGACCCTGAAGTCCACCTCGGCGCCGATGGAGCGGCCGATCCAGTTGCGCTGCATCTCCTTGATGGACTCGGACCAGTCCAGCTCGTCGAGGTCGTCGAGCAGGCGATCGGCGTAGGCCGTGATGCGCAGCATCCACTGGCGCATGGGCTTTCGGACGACGGGGTGCTTGCCCCGCTCGCTCAGGCCGTCGATGACCTCCTCGTTGGCCAGCACCGTGCCCAGGGCCGGGCACCAGTTGACCGGCACCTCGGCGATGTAGGCCAGATCCCGCTTGTAGAGCTGCAGGAAGATCCACTGGGTCCACTTGTAGTAGTCCGGGTCGGTGGTGTTGACCTCCCGGTCCCAGTCGTAGGCGAAGCCCAGGCTCTTGAGCTGCTGCCGGAATCGATCGATGTTCTGGGCGGTGGTCTGCTTCGGGTGCGTGTTGGTCTTGAGCGCGTGCTGCTCGGCCGGCAGGCCGAAGGCGTCCCAG
>SYOX01000181.1 GCA_005804885.1 Pseudomonadota bacterium | reverse complement strand
ACCCGCTGGCGCATCCCCCCGGAGAACTGGTGGGGGTATTGATCGTAGCGGCCCTCGGGATCGGGGATGCCGACCTGGCGCAGCATGTCGAGCCCGCGCTTGCGGCGCTCGGGCCTGGGGATGTCGGTGTGGATCTCGAGGACCTCTTCGAGCTGCCGGCTGACCTTGAGGAAGGGGTTGAGGCTGGTCATGGGGTCTTGAAAGATCATGGAGATGCGGTTGCCGCGCAGGCGCCGCAGGGCGTCCTGGTCGAGGCGCAGCAGGTCGCGGCCTTCGAAGAGGGCGGCGGCGCCCTCGACGCGGCCGGGGGGGGAGGGGATCAGGCCCATGAGGGCGAGCTGGGTGACGGACTTGCCGCTGCCGGACTCGCCGACGACGCCGAGGATCTCGCCGGGGGCGAGCTTGAAGGAGACCCCGTCGACGGCGCGGCGGGGGCCGTGGTCGGTCTTGAAGGTGCTCTTCAGGTCCTGCACGTCGAGCAGGCTCTCGGGGGGGTCCATCGGGTCAGTCCTTCTTGAGCTGGGGGTCGAGTGCGTCGCGCAGGCCATCGCCGAGGACGTTCAGGCTCAGCAGGGTGATGGCCAGCGCCAGGCCGGGGAAGAGGATGAGCCAGGGGTAGTCCTGAAGCGCCACGCGCCCGTCGGAGGCCAGCGAGCCCCAGGAGGCGTAGGGGGGCTGGACGCCGAGGCCGAGGAAGGACAAGAAGGCCTCTTCGAGCATGACGGCCGGCACGGTCAGGGTGGAGTAGACGATGATGGGTCCGAGCGCGTTGGGGATGAGGTGGCGGAAGATGATCCGGGCCTTGCTGACGCCGATGGAGCGGGCGGCCTCGACGAACTCGCGCTGCTTCAGGGAGATGACCTGGCCGCGCACGATCCGGCTCATGGTCAGCCACTGGATGGCGCCCAGGGCCAGAAAGAGCAGCAGGATGTTCTTGCCGAAGATGACCATCAGCAGGATGACGACGAACATGAAGGGCAGGCCGTACATGACGTCGACGAAGCGCATCATGAGGTTGTCGACCCGGCCGCCGAGGAAGCCGGCGGTGGCGCCCCAGCTCACCCCGATCAGGAAGCTGACCAGCGTGGCCAGCAGCCCGACGGCCAGCGACACCCGGCCGCCGTAGATCAAGCGCGTGAGCAGGTCGCGGCCCGCCGTGTCGCTGCCGATGAGGTGCGGGCGCGGCTCGGGGACGCCCGGGAACTCGGCCACCGAGAGCAGCTCGTCGGCGTCCAGATCGTGCTTTCGCAGGAAGGCGTCGGCCTCGGCGCGGGGGAAGATCTCGGTGAAGGTCAGCGTCTCGCCCAGGGCCAGCAGGCCGTCGCCGTCGTTGTCCTGGGCGGCGATCGTGGCCTCCTCGGCGACGAGGCCGTGGGGGGCCTCCCTGAACTCGGCCTCGTCGAGCTTGCCGTCGCCGTTGAGGTCGTGGCGGTCGAACTCGATGCGGCGCAGGGCGACCGTCAGCTCGCCCGAGTCCACGAGGCCGTCGGCGTTGGCGTCGACGAAGGCCACCCCGTAGACGGCCTCGGGGAGGTAGGTCAGGTGGTTGGAGGGGACGCTGCGGGCCATCGGCGGCTTGGGCAGCACGTAGCTGACCGAGTGCGTCTCCTCCTGGGTGAAGTGGGTCAGCGAGGCGGACAGGAGGTCGGCCATCAGGGCGACGACGATCATGAAGGCGACGAAGACGCCGCCGGCGACGGCGGCCTTGTTCTTGAGCAGGCGCCGGCCCGCGTCGGCCCAGAGGCTCGTGCCCTTGATCGGCGCCGAGGCGCCGGCCCCCTCGCGCCGCTGCCCCTCCTTGTGGCCCTCAGTCATAGCTCACCCTGGGATCGAGCACGGTGTACAGGACGTCGACGACGAGGTTGAGGAGCACCAGGAGGGTGGAGTAGAGGATCACGACGCCGAGCACGAGGTTGTAGTCGCGGTCGAAGGCCGCGTCGACGAAGTAGTTGCCCAGCCCCGGCAGCCCGAAGATCCGCTCCAGGACCACGGAGCCGGTCAGCATGCCGGCGAAGGCCGGGCCGAGGAAGGAGACCAGAGGGAGCAGCGCGCCCTTGAGGGCGTGGCGCGTGACCACGAGGCGCTCGATGAGCCCCTTGGCCCTGGCCGTGCGGATGTAATCCTGCCGGATGATCTCCAGCATCCCGCCGCGGGTCAGGCGAGCGACGTAGGCGGCGTAGTAGAGGCCCAGGGACAGGGAGGGCAGCACGGAGTCGGACCACTTGATCCACCCGCTGGAGGTGAACCACCCCAGGCCCAGGGCGAAGATCAGGATGAGGATCGGGGCCAGGACGAAGTTCGGGATGCTGACGCCGAGCATCGAGGCGCCCATCAGGACATAGTCCTGCCACCGGTTCTGCTTCAGGCCCGCGATGAGGCCGGCCGGGACCCCGATCAGCAGGGCGATGAAGAGGGCCTGCAGGCCGAGCTGGAGGGAGAAGAGGACGCCGGCGGAGATGAACTCGTTGACCTGGCGCTCCTGGCGGATGCTCTTGCCCAGGTCGCCGCGCACCAGGCCGCCGAGGTAGCTGAGGTACTGGGTCCGGGCCAGGTCCTCGGGGCCGTAGACGACGCGCAGGCTGCCCAGGGCCAGCTCGCGCGGCGGGGTCTGCCAGACGACGGGCATGGCGGCATCGGGGCCGCGGTCGAAGTAGATGGGAAAGATGGGCTTGTCGAGGCCATGATCGGCGAGCTTGTTGGCCATGGCCACCGCGTCGATCCCCCGGTCCTTGGCAAAGGGGTTGCCGGGCACGACGCGCACCAGGGTGAAGGCGGCGGTGATGATGACGAGGATGACCAGCAGGCTGCTGATCAAGCGCCGGAAGATGTACTGGGCCATGGAGGGTCCGCGCGGCTAGGGCTTGAGGTCCATGTACTTGACGAGGTGGACGTCGCGGTTGTGGGGCTTGAGGCCCTCGACGCGGGCGGCGATGAGCAGCGGGTTCTTGTAGAAGTAGACCGGGATGACGGGCAGCTCGTCCATCAGGATGGCCTCGGCCTCTTCGAGCATCTTGCGCCGGGCGGCGTCGTCGCGCTCGGCAAAGGCGCCCTTGATCAGGGTGTCGAACTGCGGGTTGCCCCAGCCGGTGTCGTTGTTGCCGTTGCCGGTGGTGAAGATCGCGAGGAAGGTGGTCGGGTCGGCGTAGTCGCCGATCCAGCCGGCCCGCGCGACCTCGTAGCTCATGTCGTCGATGGCCTGCAGGTAGGTCTTCCACTCCTTGTTCTCGAGCTTGATGTTCAGGCCCAGCTCCCGCTTCCAGGTGTCCTGCATGATCTCGGCGATGAGCTTGTGGTTCTCGTTGGTGTTGAAGAGCAAGGTGGTCTCGGGGAAGCCCTTGCCCTCGGGGTAGCCGGCCTCGGCCAGCAGCTCGCGGGCCTTCTTGGGGTCGTAGTTCAGCTCCGTGGTGCTGGTGTGGCCCTCCATCGGCGGCACGAAGCCCTTGGACGGGCCGTAGAGCCCCTTCATGGTCAGCGTCGCCAGCGACTCCCGGTCGATGGCCAGCGCCAGCGCCTGCCGCACGGCCTTCTTGCCCAGCGCCTCATTGGCCTTGACGTTGATCCGGTAGTAGTAGGTGCCCAGCAGCGGATCGAGGCGGAACTCCGGCTTCCCCTTCCATTGCGGCACGTTGCTGACGGGGATGCCGCCCTCGACGACGTCCAGCTTGCCCTCCTTGAAGGCGTTGAGCTGCGTGATGGTGTCCTTGAGGATGTGGACCTTGATGCTGTCGATCTTGATCGCCCCGGCGTCCCAGTAGTGGGGGTTGCGCTCAAGAATGAGGTGCTGCTGGAGCTTGTACTCCTTGAGCATGTAGGGGCCGTTGGAGACGATGTTCTCCGGCTCGGTCCACTTCTCGGCGAACTTCTCCACCGTCGGCCTGTGCACGGGGAAGAAGGTGTAGAAGGCCATCAGCTCGGGGAAGAAGGGCGTCGGGTTGACCAGCGTCACGATGATCGTGTGGTCGCCCTCGGTCTTGACGCCGACCTGCGACCAGTCGGTCAGCCCCCCCTTGCGCCAGGCCTCCATGCCGGCGATGAAGTCCATGAACTCGGCGTAATCGGCCTCGAAGCCCGGCGTGGCGACCCGCCGCCAGGCCCAAACGAAGTCCTCCGCCTTGACGGGATCGCCGTTGGACCACCTGGCGTCCTTTCGAAGCTGGATGGTCCACGTCAGCCGGTCCTCGCTGACCGTGTGGCTCTGCGCCACGCCGTAGACCGGCGGGCCGGTCTCCTGCGCCGGCATCCACAGCCCCTCGAAGGCGTTGAAGGCGATGCGCCCCTCCGGCACCCCCGACATCTTGCCGACATCCAGAGTCTCGGGGTCGCCCACCGTGGCGATGTTCAACACCTTGCTCTTCGGCGCGACGACGCCGCTCGGGGTCTCCCCCTTCTTGTCCGTGTCTCCAGCCGGCGCGGCGGCCTGCTCGCCCTTGCAGGCCGCCAGAGCCAGCAATGCCAGCGCCGCTGCGGCGATCCTCCGGTATCTCGTCGGGCTCATCTCCACCTCCAGTCTTCGCGGCAGCGTCTACAACCACGGCGTCACCGCCGCCCTCGTCGCGAGCGGCCCTATGTATCGGAAGGGTGAGGGGGAATCAAGCGCACGGCGCCAGGCTCAGATCACCACGCCGTGGACGTCGGCAAGCGCGCGCAAGCAGCTCAAGGGCCTGCCCTTGTAGACCCTGACGTAGCGCGCTCGGCTGTTTCGGCAGGCCTTGCGCAGCGTGTACTCCGTGTGGTGACCGATGAACCCCGTCACCGCCAGCACCAGATCGTAATTTCCACGCCCCAGCGCCTCGCAGCGGCTCCTTATCCTGGCCGGCTCTATCGTATCTCCATCGATCGTCATCCCGAGCAGCTCCGAGAGCGTCTGCCAGAGATCCGGCTCCGCCCTGTTGGAGATGAAGAGCGCCCGCTGACCCTTCGTGTGCGGCTTGAGCCGCCTCGCCATCAGCTCCAGCGCCGTCGGGCCGGCCTCCTCGACCTGCACCGCCGCAACCCCGACCCGCTCGACCTCCACCAGCAGCGCCTCCCGGGCCTTGTGCGCGGCCGCGCCGTCGGTGGCCTGGAGCGCATCCTTGAGCTTGCGCAGCCGCCGCCGACTCCTTCGATCGCCCCCCAGCGCCGAATCCTCTCCGAGCGCCTCGACCTGCCCGCGCGCCTCCCACACCAGCGCCGCGATGGTCTCCGTCTCCAACTCCAGATCGAAGGCCGTCGCCAGCCACCGAATCAGCCGCGCCTCCCCCCCGCCCTCCAGCGCCCTCGACCCCTGAAGCATCTCACGCCGCGCCAGCTCACGCTGCCTCGCCGCCGGATCCTCGCCCAGGTGCTTCGCCCACGTCTCCTCCGGGGGACTGAAGGTCGGGTCGAGCAGCCGCTGAAGGGACGCGCCCTGGGCGCCGAGCTTCTCGGCCAGCCACCGCAGCCGGCCCACCGCGTCGCCCCAGGCGGTCGCGTCGGTGACGTCATTGCGGAGCCAGCGCAGCAGCCCCGCGAGCCGCTCAAGCCCCGCCATCATGTCCGGTCGGCCTCGCAGCCTGCTCCTGATCGCCTCCACGTCTGGCAAGACCTCCCCAAGCGGCCCAAGCGAGGCCTCGACCTCCTTGCAGACCCCGCCCAGCTGAGAGTCGGCCGACAGCGGCCGCGGCAGCAGCGCGCGGGCGTCCCTCCAGCCGTACACGTCCGCGCCGGCCTGGCGGGACAGGTTCTGCAGGCGCTCCTCGGCCAGCTCTGCGGCCTCCTGCCAGCTCCCCGGCGAGCGCGGCAGCGCAATGTCTCGGCTCAGATCCACCGGCGTGCACTCCAGGCGCATGGCCCGGACCTGACCCGGCCACCACCGCTTGAGCAGCGACCCCAGCTTCCCGGCCACTTCCCTGACCCGCTCGTGGACGCTGGGCACGTCCGGGTGGATCTGCTGCATCGCCCGCGCCCTGCAGATCCACGCCAGCACCTGCGTGCGCTGAAGCTCCGTGGCCGAGATCGCCAGCTCATCCTGGGAGCTGGCAACCTCTTCGACCAGCTCGTCGAGCTCCGCGTGGACCTCCGAGACCGTCATCCTGAGCCGAGCACGCCGCGTCGGCTCGGCCCCATCAGCCTCGGGCGGCCCAGACGGCTCAAGCGCCTCCTCTGGCGCCGACCCCTCCTCCACGCCGTCGACCGGGCCGACCTCGACCTCAGTCGCAACCCCTTGAAACTCCTCGGTAATGTCTTGCGTCGAGGGATCGTCCGCGCCGCTCAGGGGGATCTCCGGCTGATCCGACGCGAGATCGGCGCCCGAGCCGCTGAGGTCGCTCGGATCCTCGTCGAGGATCAGCGCCAGCGCGCCCTCGTCGCCGCTGAGCGCCGAGTCGGCGAGGTCCACAGGAGCGGCCCCGTCGTCTCGGGTCGCGCCGCCCTCTCTGGCCTCGGAGGGCTCGGGGTGGGAGAGCGCGTCGATCCAACGGAGGAAGGCCTCCTGGCTGAGCCTGGAGGGGAGCATCTGCTCGATCGCGTGCAAGATCGCGCCGCCGCGATCCCTGCCGTGGCCGATCCAGCGCTCTCTGGGGCTTTCGAGCAGGACGCTGAACCAGGCATCCCGTCGAAAGGTGGCGTTGTATCCGAGGGAGTTCAGGGCAAGGAGGAGCTTCGAAAGCTGGATGGTTCGGGTGGGTCTCTTCAACAGTTGCTCCTGCCCCAAAGGATCGATCTGGGGAAGAGAGCATAGCGCGTCGCCCCTCATCTGACCAGCGGAGGGAGGGGAGCAGAGCGCGGGAGAATCGAGGCGGGCGGGCCTGGAGCCTTTGTACCGGGCGCTCAAGAGGTTATAGTGATCAAGAGCCTTGAGGAAGGAGCGCAATCATGATCCTCGATGATCAGATAATGGCCTATCACCTGATGCGGTGTCTGATCTTGACCGCAATGGCAGACTCGGTGCTCGCCGAGGCCGAGTCTGAAGTGCTCGAACACTCTGTCAGGGTCCTGGGCCAGATCGACCCTGAGCTGTGGGAGCGGACCTGGGCCGAGCTTCGCCAGGACGTCGACCCCTCCCTCGTGTTCGCCGAGGTGCCGGAAGACATGCGGCTTCGCCGCTTCATCCTGCGGGAGATGGCGATGATCGCCATCGCCGACGGCCAGTACCACGCCCAGGAGGAGCGCCTGATCACGCTGGCCGCCGAGTCCTTCGGGCTCGGCCAGGAGGTCGAGCGCTTCGTCGCGTGGGCGCACGGCGCGCAGGCGATCTTTGAGGAGGGCGAGGCCCTCTTGAGCCCCACCTAGAGCGCCGGGTCGAGATCCCCGGGCGGCTGGCCGTAAAGCCAGCACGGGCATCGAGAAAGGATCCGCACGGCACAAAAAAGCCCCCGTGGTCGACCACGGGGGCTTTTTCGTGCGCGGGTCGCCGACGAAGCGGCGACCTGCTGGTGGTTCAGGCTCTCACTCCGCCTTCTTCTTCTTCTCGGCCGCGACGCGGGTGAGCTTGAAGTTGCGGCTGGGGCAGTCGAAGGTGAGCGCGCCGCAGTTGTCCACGAAGGCCAGCTTGCACTCCTCGCTCTTGTGGTTGCCCTCGCCGACGAGGTAGTCCCAGGTCACGGTCGAGGCCGTGCCGCCCTCGATGGCCTTGACGTCCGCGGGGCTGGAGATGATGGTCGTCTCCTTGATCTCGAGGTTGCCCAGGGTCATCGAGCCGGAGGCGATCTTGTCCTTGGTGTTGTCGAGCTTGAAGGAGGCCGAGACCTTCTTGTCGGCCTCGTCGCCGTCGTTGGCCTTGATCTCCCAGTCGCCGACGAGCTTGCACTCGGGGGCGGCGGGCTTGGGATCGGGCTTCACTTCCTTGGTGCAAGCGACGGAGCCCAGGGCGATGGTTGCAGACAACATCAACAGAGCGATTCGAAGGGTCATGATCTTCTCCTGTTCGGTGATCATTCGTTGGGGCCACACACGCGTGGCGAGCGAGATTGACACGCGGCGGGACGTTAAGTCGATTCGCCGCGTCCTGTCAAGATGACTTCGCGTCGATGTAATTCAGTATTGGTGTAATTTTTTGGCGTGAGTGAGCTTTGACGCGAGCGGGGTGGTGGTGGCACCCTTTGTCGACGTGCGTCGTGATCGTGCGGCGAGCGTCCGACCTGAGCGTGAGGGGCGATGAAGTACGCAGCCATCGATATCGGATCGAACTCCATCCACCTGATCGTCGTGGATCTGTACCCGGACGGGCACTACATCGTGGTGGATCGGGCCAGGGACATGGTGGGGCTGGCGCACAACACGCTGACCACCGGCTACCTGTCCGAGAGTTCGATGGCCAGGGGCCTGGCCTGCCTGTCGACCTTCAAGCGGATGTGCGACAGCCACGGCGTGACGGACATCGAGGCGGTGGCCACCAGCGCGGTGCGGGAGGCGCTCAACGGCGATTACTTCATCGAGCGGGTCCGCGAGCAGTGCGACATCGACGTCCAGATCATCAGCGGGGAGGAGGAGGCGCGGCTGATCTACCTCGGCGCCCGCGATCACATCGACTGGGGGGACCGCCGCGGGTTGATCGTGGACATCGGGGGCGGGAGCGTGGAGTTCATCGTCGGGGATCAGGAGAGCGCGGACGTCTTCTTGTCGTTGCCGCTGGGGGTCCGGCGGCTCTCGGACGCCTTCTTGAACGGCGATCCGCCCAGGCGAGCGGAGCTCAAGGCGCTCAAGGCCCACGTCCTTGAGTCGCTCGATCGGCTGCCGGCGCTGCTTGGGCGCATGGACTTCGAGTTCGTCGTCGGGACGAGCGGGACGCTGACCAACCTGGGCTTGATGGCGGCGCGGCGGGGCGGGATGGAGCCCTCGGCGAGCCACGGCCTCTGGGTGGGCCTGCAGCCCATCAAGGAGATGGCCAGGGCGCTGTCGGGGCTCCTGGAGTCCGAGCGCGCCGCCTACCACGGCGTCGATCCGAAGCGGGTGGACACCATCGTGGCGGGCGCCCAGCTCATGAAGTACGTCTTGCGGGCGGTCAACAAGGACTCCTACGTGGTGTGCGACTTCTCGCTGCGCGAGGGTATGGTGGCCGACCACGTCGCGCGCAATGTCGAGGACATCAGGACGGCCGACAGCAAGCCCCACCTGCGCAACCGCTCCGTGCGCCGGATGCTCCAGCGCTTCAACCGCTCGGGAGGGCACCCGAAGGACGTCCAGCGCCTGTCGCTCTCGCTCTTCGATCAGCTCTCGGCGCTCCACGGCGAGGGCGGCGAGGCCCGCGAGTTGCTCAAGTATGCCGCGCTCTTGCACGACATCGGGGCGGCCGTCCACCCGACCAACCACCACCTGCACTCGGCCTACCTCGTCTTGCACGGGGAGCTGCGCGGCTTCACGGATGAGGAGCGGCGCTTCATGGCGCTGGTCGTCCGCCTCCACCTCGACAACTGCGATCTGGACGCCGATCCGGCCCTGTGCGCGCTCTCGGAGGAGGACCGGCGGCGCGTGCTCCTGCTCTCGGCGCTCATCAAGCTGGCCGATGGGCTCGATCGGGCCAAGAGCGGCAACATCGAGAAGGTCAAGGTGCGGACGCCGAAGAAGGGCGCGCTGTCGATTCTGGCCACCGCGAGCGTGGATACGGGCCTGGAGAAGTGGGCCGCCGAGCAGAAGGCGGATCTCTTCCGGCGTTTCTTTGGCCGCGATCTCAGGGTCGATGTGCGCGTGGCGCTTGCGAGGGCAGACCGATGACGATCGAGAGCGAGGGCAGAGCGATGACGATCGAGAGCGAGTTGAAGGTCCTCCTGAAGCGGGAGGGGTACGAGCGGCTGCGTCAATGGGCCGAGGGGCAGGGGGTCGCGCTGGACGCGGCGGTGCAGGTCAACCATTACTTCGACACGCCGACGCTGGGGCTCTCCAAGGCCCACATGATGTTCCGGCTTCGGGAGCGCGGGGGCCTGTGGACGGCGGCCTTCAAGCTGCGCGTCGAGCGCGAGATGCCCGGCCAGCACAGCGTCGAGATCGAGGCGCCGGTCGAGGCCGGGCTCGCCTTGCGGCTGTGTCAGGGCGTCGGCTCGCCCTTGGACGTCGATCTTGCGCCGGTCGCGCGCCTGGAGGTCGAGGCCGAGGCGCTGGGGGTTGATCTGGCGGCCCTGGCGCCCATCGGCGCGATGACGACCCACCGGATCAAGGCCATCAGCCCCTCGGGGGCCTTCGTCCTGGAGCTGGACCGCTCAAGTTACGGCGGCGTCGAGGACTTCGAACTGGAGTGCGAGGCGGCCGACACCGCCGCGGCCGAGGGCGAGGTGCTGGCCTTGCTGGGGTCGCTCGGGGTCGCCTTCGAGGCGGGGCCGCCGCCGAAGTTCGCCCGCTTCATCGAGGCGCTCGGCCGGTGAGCGCCGCGCGCCCTCTCCGGCCCTGGCCGGGGAGGGCGAGCGGGCGCGGGTCGCGAGCGCGCCGGGGTCAGGCGCTCCCTCAAGCTCGCCGGGGTCGGGCGCTCCCCCAAGCTCGCCGGGGCCGGGTCGGCTCCCTCAAGGTCCAGCCGCCCGATCAAGCCTCGTCGGGTTGTCGGTGGGCAGGGGCGGCGTCGAGCTGGGCCAGGGCGATCTCGACGGCGGCGTCGAGCTGCGGGTCGCGGCCCTCGCGGGTGTCCTGGGGGGTGATCTCGACCTCGACGTCGACCTCGGCGCCGTGGTTCTCAAGGCCGAAGCCGACGCCCTCGTAGGCGCCGGAGAACTCGGGCTGGGTGGTCACGGTGCCGTCGACGAGGTAATGGCGAGGCCAGATGCCGATGGTGCCGCCCCAGGTGCGCTTGCCGACGAGGATGCCGGCGCCGGAGGCCTTGAAGGCGTGGCTGAAGATGTCGCCGTCTGAGCCGGCGAACTCGTTGGTCAGGGCCACGAGGGGGCCGGCGACGGACTCGCGGGGGTAGGGGAAGGGCTCGCGCCAGCGGGTCTGATCGTGGCCGAGGCGCCTGCGGGTGAGCTTCTGGATGAGGAGCTGCGAGACGTGGCCGCCGCGGTTGTAGCGCACGTCGATGATGAGCCCTGGGCGGTGGAGCTCGGCCATGAAGGCGCGGTGGAACTCGGCGTAGCCGGAGGGCCCCATGTCGGGGATGTGGACGTAGCCCAGGCGGCCCTGAGAGCGCGCGTGGACGAGGGCGCGCTGGGCGTTGACCCAGTCTCGATAGAGGGCGGGGATCTCGGTGCGGAGGGTCTTGAGGGTCAGCGTGCGGGTGTCGCCGCCCTTGGCCGGGGCGATCTTCAGGGCGACGCGGTTGCCGGCCTTGTTGACCAGCAGCGCGTCGACGCTCTGATCCCGGGTGACGGGCTGGCCGTCGACGGCGAGGATCACGTCGCCGACGCGGATCCCGGAGCCGGGCCGGCCCAGCGGTGGGCCGTCGTGGGGGTGCCAGTTGTCGCCCTTGAGGATGCGGTCGATCCTGGCGCCGCCGGCCTCGGGGTCGAAGGTCAGCGCGGCGCCGAGGAAGCCTCGGTGGTGGAGCGGGCTGGCGGCGTAGTCGCCGCCCATCTCGTAGGCGTGGCTGGTGCCCAGCTCGCCCTGCATCTCCCACAAGACGTCGGAGAGCTCGCTGCGCGCCCCGACGCGATCGAGCAGCGGCAGGTAGCGGGCGCGGGCGGCCTCCCAGTCGACGCCGCCCATGTCGGCGCGCCAGAATTGCTGCGCCATCAAGCGCCAGGACTCCTCGAACATCTGCCGCCACTCCGAGGCCGGGTCCACCTGCACCTGAACCCTGCCCAGATCCAGCCAGCCTGACTTGCGGCCGACGTCCTCTCCCTTGCCCTTCTTGTTGTTGGTCCCGTCGGCGGGCATCACGCGCAGCTTCCGGGTCGAGCGGACGATCAGCGTCTTGCCGTCGCGGCCCAGCCCGAAGTCCGTCACCCGGAAGGCGACGTCCTGGGCCTGGGCCTCCTTGAAGTCCCAGGCGCGCAGGGTGGCGTTGGCCTTGGGCTCGTGGGAGTGCCAGTTGCGCCCGAGGCCCCCCTCGATGGGGTAGCTGGTGAAGTAGACGAAGCCCCCGGCGGCCTTGACCGATCCGAAGCGGCCCTCGGCCAGCGGGAAGGCCAGCACGCGATCTTCTATCCCCTCAAGATCAACGCGGAATGGCTCCGCCTTCGGCTCGCCCTCGTCCTTCCGGCCGTTGACCGGGCGCGGCGTGGGCTCGAAGGGGTCGGGCAGATCGTCGCGCAGCAGGGTGAGGCAGAGCTTCATCGAGCGCGGGAAGCCGAGGTCGAACTGGACGGCGTCGTAGACGGGGTCGAACTCCCGTTGGGAGATGAAGTAGAGGTGCCGCCCGTCAGGGCCGAAGTGGGGGGCGAAGTCGTAGAACTCGGGCCGGGTCAGGGCGTGGGTGGTGCCCGTGGCGATCTGGGCGACCTTGAGGATGGCGGTGTGGTAGGCGACGCGCAGGCCATAGGCGAGCCACTGGCTGTCCGGCGACCAGCTCATGCCCGAGATGCGGTCCGTGGGGCTGCGATCCAGGAGGGTGAGCGCGCCGGCGTCGAGGTTGACGGTCAACAGCTCGTGGCGGTGGTTGCTCAGGGCGACGCGCAGGCCGTCGGGCGACACCTCAAGGTCGATCGCGCGGCCGAGGTCGAGGCCGTCCAGGCGCCTGCGCTCGCCCTGGCCGTCCAGGCGCCAGATCTCCAGAGCCTCCTGGCCGCCCTGGTCGGAGATGGCGATGAAGTGCTCGCCGTCGGGCATGTACCGGGTCAGCCGGTAGCGGACCCCCTGCAGGACGCCGTGCTGTTGGACCGCGCCCTCCCACAAGGCCATCGTGGAGGGCTTGCCCCGGCTGGTGATCACGACCGAGTGGCCCTTCGGGTGCAGGTCGTAGTACTCCAGGTGCTTGCCCGTCGGGACGAAGCGCCGCTTCATCATCGGGCGAGCGCTCTTGAGCGCGATCTCCACCTTGCGCGGGGCCACGTCGAGCCCGTCGAGGACGTAGAGGTCGGCGCCCATGCTGAAGATCGCGCGGCTGCCGTCGGACTGGAGGCCGCGTGCGTAGAAGGTCGAGTCGCCGGTCAGCGCCCGAAGGCCGCCGCCGTCCACTCCGCACGCGTAGATCCTCCCCATCCCATCGAAATCACTCAAGAATATGATCTGGTCGCCCAGCCAGTCGCCGCGCACATGGTTGCCCTCGAGCGCCGGCAGGAGACGTTGGAACTGACCCTCCCCCTCGGCGTCGACCCAGAGGACGCCGGCGCGACCGCCCCGGTATCGCTTCCAGCGGGCCGGGTCGTCCTGAAAGCGCGTCAGGACGGCGGGGCGCCTGCGCGAGGCAGGATCGGCCTCGGGATCGCCGACCGGCGGGCCGAAGGCGAAGGCGGCGGCGGTGCCCAGGTTCAGCGGGACCGGCGGGCCGCCCGCTGGCGAGAGGGTGAAGAGGGCCGGGGTGTTGAAGGGCGATCCGGCGGTGGAGCTGATGAGGATCTCCCCATCGGGGGTCCAGCCGATGGTCCGGGTCTGGCGGCCGAGCCAGGACAGGCGCCTGGAGGGGCCGCCGTCGGCGTCCATGACGTAGACCTCCGTGTTGCCCTCCTCGGCGCCGATGTAGGCCAGCAGCGCGCCGTCGGGCGACAGGCACGGGCAGGAGGCCGGGCCAGGGCCGCCGGTCAAGCGGCGGGCGACGCCGCCCTGGGCAGAGACGGTCCAGAGGTCGTCCTCGCTGACGAAGACGATCTTGTCGCCGCTGATCGTCGGTTGCCAGTAGTATCCGTCGGGGGCGTCCGCCTTGAGCATGGCTGGCCTCGGTGAAACAACGCTGCGCCTGAGTGGCCGTCGGGATCCATAGCGGGTTCGGTGGGCCGAGCGCAAGCAGGAGGAGGTGTGATGAGCGCGCCCGAGCACGACAAGCGGTTGGATTACGTCGAGTTCCTGGCCACGGACCTGGAGGCCATCAAGGCCTTCTACGGGTCGGTCTTCGGCTGGAAGTTCACGGATTACGGCCCCTCCTATGTGAGCTTCGAAGATGGCCGGATGACGGGCGGCTTCGCCCTGGCGGAGTCGGTCCCGTCAAGCTCGATCCTGATCGTGATCTACGCCCTCGATCTTGAGGCAGTCCAGGCCGCGATAGAGGCCGCCGGCGGCGCGATCACCCGCCCGACCTTCTCCTTCCCGGGCGGCCGCCGCTTCCACTTCAACGATCCGAGCGGCAATGGGCTGGCCGTCTGGTCCGACCGCGCGCCGGGCGCCTGAGGCGCCGATCAGCTCTGAATCGGGGCGATCTGGGCGCCGAAGCCGAGGGCGACGATGGCTTTGCGGAAGGAGGCGACCTTGTCGGGTTGGACGAGCAGGTGCCGGTCGCCGATGAGCCTGCACGCCTTCCGGGTGGTGGTGTGGCGGCCAAGCTCGGCGGCGACGGCGGGGTCGTCGGCGAGGAAGACGTGCCAGAGGCCCTCGTCGCGGAGGGCGGCAGAGCGCTTCTTGACGTCGGCCAGGAGATCCAGGGTGGTGGAGGGCAGGGTGGATTCGGGGTCGCCAGAGAGCAGCCCGACGAGGGTCGCCAGGGGGTGGCCGGCGTCGATGGCGTCGAGCAAGCCATGGCGAGTCAAGCGCCAGGTCGTCTCGGCGGTGCGCTCGGCGAAGAGATCAAGGATGAGGGCCACTTGCGGCTCAGGGGTGCCGACGACGACGACATCGAGGTTGGGCAGCACGCGGAGGGGTGCGGAGGGGCGAGGGATGCTGGGGGTGTAGTTGTCGAGGGCGCCGAGGAGGTGAGCGCCCAGCGGGGTGAGGCGGATGTGGGTGAGGCCGTTGTAGGGGCACAGGGTCAGGTCTTCCCCGCCCCAGTAAGCGCTGAAGTCTACGGGGCCGAGGTCGGGGCGAAGGTAGGCGACGTCCACGACGCCGAGCGTCGCGGCGAATTCCATCAAGAAGCAGCGGGTGAAGGATCCTTCGAGCAAGTCGAAGGTGTCGCCGGCGTTCATCAGGCTCCCATAGCGGACTTCGCCGAGGTAGAGGCCATCGGGATATCCCTTGAGCACGGTGGGCTTGATCTGCCGGACGATCATCAGGCGCAGGAGGTCGTGAGCCTGGACCCACGCTCCGATGGGGAGCTCTCGCAGGGCGCAGGCGATCCTGGCGCGGCGCTCGGGGGGCGGCGTCAGGCGGCGTTGTCCCTTGCCGCCCTGGCCCTTGATCTGGTGAATTCGGCTGAGCTCGTCGAAGGAGTCCTCCTTCATCCAGGCGTTGAAGATGGCGCGGAGGGTCTCGGGGAGGGGTGCGGCGATGGCGCGTCGCCCCGAGGCGGACAGAAGAGAGGATGTGCCGCCGTTGAGCTGCAAGAAGCCGGCGGCCTTGAGGAGCATTGGCCATGCGAAGCCTCGGATGGGGCCGAGGTCCTTCTCATTGACGGTCAGGTCATTGCCCCCGAGGTTGCCCCACTCATCGGGGGGGAGGAGGTAGTCCGGGGTCGCCATGAGGGCCTGGACGGCGCGGGTGGTGGCGGCGGTCGGCAGGCCGGTCTTGTCCGTGAAGCGCAACTTGCCTGCCTGCGCCAGCTGAAGGATCGCGGCCAGTTCTTGTCCCGCGCCGAGCTCTCTGAGCCTCAGGTTGAGGGGCAGGGGGGTCGTGTAGATCTCGCGGGTGCGGGGATCTTCCCAGACGTCATGGACGACCTCGGGCAGCGCGTCGAGCGTGGGCAGCGCGAAGGGGGAGGGGGGAGCGACCAGGGGCTTGAGCAGGGCCTGGAGCTCATCGGGGATCGTGTCGCTGTCCATGGTGTTGAAGAAGATCAACTCCATGGGGGAGTGCTCGCGCGCTTTGCCGCTGAAGTTCCAGAAGTCGAAGTGGTTTCTCCCCAGATCGGGGAGCTCGCCGTGGATGGCGTGGAAGCGCTGCGGATCCCAGCGGGGCCAGCCATCATGGACGATGTGGGCGATGGCCGCGCGCTGGAGCGCCGAGAGGCGTTGTTTGACGAGCTGCGCCCAGAAGGTCGGATCCTGGAGGTGCGAGTTGAGGAAGGCGATCCTGTCGGCCTTTCGCGTCGGGGCCTTCTTCAAATCCGCGACGGTGATCAGGGTCTTGAGGCTGTCGTTGGTGAGGTTCCAGAGGGCGTCGTTGAGTTTCATGGCGCTGCTCATGTCGGTGGGTTGACTGGAGCAAGCCGCATTGGGCTTGTGCGGGAGGATCAGGTCAGGTTGTACCACCAGGACAGGGTGGCGGAGGCGGCGATGAAGGCGCGAGGCGGCGCCGCGCCGCCGAAGTCGAGGTCGTCGAGCGCGCCGCTTCGCGCCGCGATGTCCCGCAGGCGCCGCGCGGCGGGGATGGCCTGGACCTCGTCGAGATCCTGGGGGCCGACCATGGCCTCGACGCCTGCGTAGAGCTCGCCCTGGACCAGCCCGTGCCACCCCCTGATGAGGTCAGTTTCTCCTTGAATTTCAGCCACTTCGGCGATCAGGCAGGCCAGCTCCAGGGTCGATATGGGCGTCGGGTCGAGGGCATCAGCGCCGCTCAGCGCGCCCCGCTCGACGAGCCGCCTCCAGAGGATCGAGCCGGCCTCGCCGTAAAGCGCCCCGTCGCGGACGTAGCCTGCGCGAGGGTTGGAGATCGGATCGATGGGGCGAGTCGGATCCAGGCCGACATCCTCCGAGCCCTCGATCGCGCGAAGCGCCTCGACCGCCTCCGCGCCGCCAAGGAGGTCTTCGAGCCCTGATCCGCCCTGTCCTGCTTCGATCCTTGACCCTTCGATCCCGAGCCCTTCGAGCGCGAGCCCTTCAAGGGCGAGCCCTTCAGGAACGGACCCTTCAGGAACGGACCCTTCAAGGGCGGGCCCTTCAAGGGAGAGCCGGTAGGCGAAGCGGCGCTCAAGGAGGATGTCGAGGACGCGGAAGCGCACCGGGGTCGTTCCGAAGGCTTCTTGCAGCCTCAGGAGGTTCCAGAAGATCGAGCGGTGATCGAGGCCATCGCCGTGGTCATGGAGCATTCGGATGGCGTCCTCGACGGCGTCTTCAATCTCGTGCATGGACATGAGGGGGTGCTCACGCGGTGGAGGAGGGGGATCAGCGCTCGATGAGGATGGCGTCGAGCGGCTTGCGGGTGATGTCCGGGACGCGGCAGCCCTGGGCGGGGTAGCCGACGGGGATGAGCATCAGGGCGCGCTCCTGGCGAGGGCGACCGAGGACCTCCTGGAGGAAGTTCATGGGGCTCGGGGTGTGGGTCAGGGTGGCGAGGCCGCACAGGTGAAGTGTGGTCAACAAGACGCCGCAGGCGATGCTGACGGACTCCCTGACGTAGTAGTGCTGTCCGCCGTCGTCGGCCCGCGGCTGGCAGAAGACGACGATGAGGGCGGGGGCCTGCTCAAGGAAGGGTTTTTCGGCGTCGGTGCCGAGGTGGTCGAGGTCGGCAAGCCACGTCTCGGGGGCGCGGCCGCCGTAGAAGGCGCGCTCCTCGGCCTCGGCGGCCTCCCGGATCTGGCGCTTGATCCCGGGATCGGTCACCAGCACGAAGGTCCAGGGTTGCTTGTTGGCCCCCGAGGGGGACTGGCCGGCGGCGTGGATCGCTCTGCGGACGACCTCCAGCGGGATGGGCTCGTCGCTGAAGTCCCGCACGGAGCGCCGCCTGGTCAGCGCCTTGAGGAGCGCCTCGGATTGCTGGATCATCTGATCTTCGGGGAGGCGGGTGAAGTCGAGGGGGATCGTCGGGTGGTTCATCGCGGCCTCGCGGAGGGATTCGTGAGGGGGTCGAGGGTCGCGGGGATCTCAGGTCGCTGTCAAGGGTGCGGGCGGGTATGACAACGCGCCCGAGGTGGGCTATGGATGGAGGAGCAGGAGGTCGAGAGGCGATGCAGGGGGAACCTGGGGTGAGCTGCGGGCGGTCGTCGGTGAGGCGAGCGCGGTTCGGCGGGCTGATCGTGGCGGTCGCTGTGGCCTGTGCGTCGGCGTGTGCGGGCTCCAGCGCCGGGCGTGGTGGTCCTGGTGACGCCGAGGCCGCGGCCGTGGTCGAGCGCCACCTTGAGGCGCAGGGCGGGAGGGCGGCGCTGGAGTCGCTCAAGGTGGTCGAGCGCACCGGGGCGCTGGAGGTGTTCCTGGGGGCGGGTGGAGGCGCGGGGGTCTACCGCACCTGCGTCGTGTACCCGGGCGCGGCCGTGGTCTCCGTGGACGCGGGCGTGGTCCAGGTCGCGGAGATGATTCGCGAAGATGGGGCGTGGATGTGCTCGGTGGACTTCGGAGACTGTCAGGTCGCGCACGCGCAGAAGGCCGACGCGCTGGCGACCTTCGCGCGGGAGGACAACCGGGAGCTGATCTTCGAGGTCGACCGGTGGGTGTCTGCCAGCGTCTCGCGCGACCCGGGTGGGATCGAGATCAGGGCCTCGACGGGGACCGGAGGGGCGACCTACCGCTTTGAGGCGGAGGGGGGGCTGCTGGTGGAGCGGCGCGAGGGCGATCGGTCGCGGCGCTATCTGGATTGGCGGCCCGTTGAAGGGATCGCGTTCCCTCATGTGATCGAGGAGTACGATGGGGAGACGTTGATGACGCGGCTGAGGCTCTTTGAGATCGTGGTCTCGGAGCATCCGTCGGAATGGTGTCAAGGGAGGCTGGAGTGAGCGCCGTCCTTGAGAGGATGCGGCGCGGGAGGGGGACGTGAAGTCCACGTTCTTGTTGACGTTGTTGGCGCTTCTGGCGTGCGTGGGGTGCTCGGACGAGGGGGATGACCTCGCCGAAGGTGCGGACGAGGTGCCTGACGCAGGGATGGAGGTGGGCGTGGCCGACGGGGGAGGGGAGGATGTCCCTGAGCCGGAGCCTGAGCCTGAGGCGGTGTTGCCCCACGAGATGGTGTTGACGGCAGACTGGCTCAACGAGTCGCTGACGGTGTTCGATTATGGGGCGCTGGTGGGTGGGGCGGGGGTCGAGGAGGCTCGCCTGAGGACGATCGATCTGTCGGGGAGGCCGCCTGGGCCGATTGAGGTGGAGTTGACGCCGGACGGTCGGATCGCGGTGGTGGCGGCTGGGGCCGGGCTTCTTTGACGGGGCGGTCGGGGCGCTGGTGGGTGTGCAGGAGGTCCCTGTGGGCGGCGGCCTGCTGCTCGTGGATCTGGCGTCTGGGGACGCGCGTACCGTTCAGTGGTTGGAGGAGGCTGGCCCGACCTACGCGGTGGTGCGATGAGGTCGGCGGTGAGGGTTCTGGAGAGGGCTGTAGAGGCGACAGGAGGGGCGGAGCGATGAGGTGGTCGTTGTGGTGGGTGGTGTGTGTGGCGGCGCTGGTTGGTTGCGGCGAGGAGCCTTCGGCGCCGGAGGCTGCGGCGGGCGAGCCGGAGGCGGGGCCGGAGGCGGGGCCGGAGGTTGAGCCGGAGGTTGAGCCGGAGGAGGTTCCGGAGCCTGAGGATCCGCCGAACAACGACACGCCGGAGGTGCGGCGGGCGGCCTTGACCCACAGCTTCGGGATCTTTGACCTGGAGCCCTTCCAGGAGGTCGAGAACTGCGTGCAATGGACGCTGAACAATGACGAGACGATCTACCTGGAGCGGGTGTCGCTGAGCAACAACGGCTCCTTCCACCATTCGAACTGGTTCGTGGTGCCGGAGGGGGTTTTTGAAGGTGACGATGGCTATTTTGAGTGTGAGGATCGCGGCTTTCAGGAGTTGACGGCGGCGGTTCAGGGCGCGGTGCTCTTTGCGCAGTCGACCCAGTCGCGCCAGGAGGTCCAGTTTCTGGGGGAGGGGGTGGTGATCAAGGTGCCGCCGCGGCACAAGGTCGTGGCGGGGGTGCACATGATCAACTTGTCGCCGAGGTCGACAGGGACGGAGCTGAGGATGTCGCTTGAGATCCTGCACCCAGGGGAGGTGAAGGTGGTGGCGACGCCCTTCAGGTTGACCTATCAGGAGTTGGACATCCCGGCGCGCTCGGATGCTCGCTTTACGGGGGAGTGCGATCTGTCGCGGCTGTCGCAGGAGCTGACGGGCGCGCCCTTCACGATGAAGCTCTACTACGTGCTGCCGCACTTCCATGCTTTGGGCAACCACTTCAACCTGGAGATCTATGGGGGGGAGAGGGACGGGGAGCAGGTCTACGAGCTCAACGGCTTCAACGCCGAGGCCAACGGGGGCCGCTTTGATCCGCCGCTGGATCTGGGGGGGGCGCTGGGGCTGAGGTTCACGTGCGGCTTCGGCAACCCGCGGCAGGAGTCGGTCGGGTGGGGGGTCGGGGATCAGGAGATGTGCGTGATGCTGGGCTTCGCGGACAGCCCGCTGCTCTACGACGCGGTGGTCAAGCGCGACAGCGTCGTGGTGGAGTCGGGGGAGGGCTTTTCGAGGACGGAGGGGCCGTGCGAGGTGACGCCCGTGCCGCGCAACGCGGCGCAGGGGATGCCGACGCAGGACGAGATCGAGGCGCCGATGTACATCCCGCCGACGCGAGAGGGCGACGAGGAGATTGCGCCCATCATCGAGTGCGAGGACACGCCCGCGGACGCGGTGGCGGGGGGGCCGGCGACGTTGGAGGGGGTGAAGGGGGCGGTCTTCATGGCGGGGTGCGCCTTCTCGGCCTGCCACGACAGCAGCAACCCGGCCTCGGGGCTGGATTTGAGCGATGAGGCCGGCGATCTCCATGAGGTGTTGATGGCCCACGAGGTCGGCGCCAACACGGCGCTGCCGCTGGTCGATCCTGGCAATGCCGAGGGGAGCTGGCTCTACAAGGTGCTGTCGACCTGTCAGCCGGAGACGAGCGACGGGGTGGGCTACATCAGGATGCCCTACGGAGCGCCCTCGCTGCTGGATCCCTCGGTCGTGGCCCAGGTCAGGGACTGGATCGACGGGGGCGCCGAGTCCGGTCGTTGAGGTCGCGCGCCCTTCGTTGTTCATCAGCTTCGTGAGAGGGGAGCAAAGTCATCGCCTTTGATCCTGGTCGGCCGACGGGGGGGTGTGGCCTCAGCGATCTCGGCGTGTGACCCGCGGAACGAGGGCGGGTCACCTCCCACCGTTGAAGAACAACGAGCGGCGCGCGACGCGCTTCAGCCGGTCATGATGATCGTGGTGATGAGCCCCGTGATGGCGATCGCGACCGTGACGCTGAAGAGGAGGAAGAGCGGGAACTTCCAGTCGTTGTGATCGTCGTGATTGTCGTGATTTTGCGTGGACATGGCCACTCCTGGATGGTGAGGGCAGCGCCTCGCTGCCCTGACGTCCGACCTGGTCTTCAAGCCCCGTGCCAGCGAGGGGTCGTCGATGGCTGCGGGGTCGAGGCCAAGGCTGGCGGGCAATTCGTGCGCGCCAGGGGTGGGGGGCGCAAACCTGTCGCGCGGCGTTGGCGCTTGCCTCGGGGGCGATTTGGTGTTGCACTCCGTGCGGGCTCAGGGAGGAGGCAGATGACGCTCGACGTGACATTGCGAGGGACGCTCCGCTTTCACGACAGGGTGGCGATGGACAGCGCGCTCGCCTTGCTGTCCCGGCTGGCGGTGGGGGAGCTGTCGATCTTCGAGGGGGGCTTTGGCCGCGTGGGCTTGCTCCTGCACGTCGACTGGGAGGGGGTCGCTACGCGGCAGCTTTACGGCGAGGGGCTGGAGATGGTGTCGTCGATCGCGGCGCTTGCGTTGTCGGGGCGTGTGTCGTGCGCGTGCCACGGCGGGGTCGTCGACGCATCCGTCATCGAGGCCGGCGGGTCGCGCGGGGCGTTGCCGCTGGCGCCGCTGGCCGCGCCGCGGATCGCGACGGACGACGTCGAGCGGGTCGCCTTCGCGATACGCGGCGTGGAGGGCTACACGCTGCGCGGCGTCTCCCGAAAGAGCGAGGTCCTCGGGGGGCTCTTGTGGGAGGCCTTGCATCGGCGCCTGCTGGGGGTGGACGAGGCGGGGGCGCACTTCGGGCTGCTGGCGGCCGCCGGATCGCACACGGCTCAGGAGTTCGTTGATCTCTTGAGGGAATTTGCCCCTGAGCGGCCTGGCCTCGATCGCCACTTCCTGCCGCTGGGCGGGGGGTGGAGCGGGGATCTGGAGGCGCTGTTGATGCCATCCCTCGGCGACGCCTCGCGGCTGCTGGACGCCCTTGATGAGCTGGACGGGCCGCTGGCCGAGGGGCTTGCCTGGTCGCTGGCTCGCCATGGTGTGGGCCGCGCGGTCGATCTGTGCGACGGCATCTGCCGGGACTGGATCGCGTCGGCTGGCCCAGACGCCGCTCGCTTCGAAGGCCACGATCGGGTCATGGGGGATCTGGGCGGCGGCGCGCCCTCGGAGCCCGCTGGCCTGACGCGAGGCGAGGCGCTGGAGGCGCTGGCGGCGGGCCCTGGGGAGCTGGAGGCGAAGCGCCTGGTCGCGCTCATCCTGTCCGGCGGCGGCCAGGAGGCCGAGCGCGGCCTGTCGAGGGCGATCAAGGGGGCGCCGGTCACGACGCGTGCGGCGGTCGCCCATGGGCTGCTCAAGACAAAAGACACCCGTGGCGTCGATCTCCTCGTCGAGCTCCTCGGCGATCGCAGCGGCCAGGTCCGGCAGCTCGCGGCCCAGGCCATCCGGGAGGCCCCTCCGGCCCTGCGCGACGCCGCGCTGGCCGCCGCGCTGGCCTCCGGGGGGGCAGCGCGCTTGCGGGAGGTCCGTGCGCTTCAGGCCGCGATCGGCGCCTGATCGTCGCGCAGGTTGCCACGGCGAGGACGAACGCCCCACGCGCGGCGGTCGCCCCACGCACGACGATCACCCCACGCCCCACGAACGCCCCACGCCCCACGCTCGACGGGCGCCCCACGCTCCTCGCACCGCCCTTCGGGACGGGCTCGTCGGGTGGGGCTTGGAAACCCAGGGTGGGCTGCGCCCTGTCGGTCGCAGGCCAGCGCACGACCCAAGTCGACACCAGGGGGCGTGAAAACCCCAATCCACAGGCCCACTTCGATGCGGGGATCCTGCCTTGCGATCCGCTGTTGGCCGCCCGCAGGCCTGCGACCGACAGGGCGCAGCCCGCCCGCGCATCCAAGCCCCACCCGACGAGCCCGCCCAACGGGCGGCGCGAGGAGCGTGGGGCGATCCTCGCGTTGACGAGACTTTGCGCTTGTGGCACGCTGAGTTGCGTCTCATTCAGGGAGCCGAGCCGCTCTTTACTCTCATCTTGAGGCCAGCATGGAATTTGTCTACGGCGCCATCAGCCTGACCTTCTTTGTCTGCCTGCTCGGCGGCACCCTCTGGTTCAAGAGCCGCGAGGCCAGCCAGCGCACCGGCATGAACGAGGAGGTGGTGGTCGACATCCCGCGCGACACCAAGAACGACGCCGAGGCAGAGGGCTTCATAGGCGACGTGACCAGCGAAAAAGAGAAGCCCCAGGACTCGCGCCGGAAGGCCTTCGAAGATCGCCTCAAGCGCATGGCCGACAAGTGATCGGCGCGGTCCTCGCCTGCTCGACGCGCTCCAGCAGGGCGCGCGGCGCTCCATGACCCGACTCCTGATCATCGGCGGCGCGGGGTACTACGGCGGCCTGGTCGCGGGCCTCCTTCGCGCGATGGAGGGCGTGGACGTCGTCGTCGCTGGCCGTTTCATGGCGTCTGATGGCGGCGCCGCGCGCCTCGACCTGAACGACCCCGACACCTTCTCGGTCATGGAGGGCTTCGACGCGATCCTCAACTGCGCCGACACCGTCGGCGCGCCCCCCGACCCGGCAATGCGCTACGCCCTCGATCGGGGCCTGACCTGGTTTGAGATGGGCGCCGATCTCCCCACTCTGGAGCGCCTCCTGACCCTCGATCCGGGCGTCGGCGCGGCGATCCTCGGCGTCGGGATCTTCCCCGGCGTCAGCACCTCGCTCGCCCACAGCCTGCGGGGCGAGTCTCCCCTCGGCGCGGTCGAGCTCGGCGTCCGCGTCTCCCCCCTCTCCGGGGCTGGCCGCGCCAACTGCGGGCTGATGACCCAGACGCTCGTCACCCCCTCGATCCGCTTCGAGGACCACCGCCGCGTCCAGGGGCCGCCCGTCGGCCCCTCGTCCCCCATGCCCTTCCTCGGCTCAGGGATCTGCGCCGCGGCCGAGATCCCCCTGCCCGACGCCGTCCTCATCCACCACCAGGGGACCGCCCCCACCGTCACCGCCCGCATGGCCCTCAAGCCCGGCTTCATGGTGTGGAACTTCAAGATCCTGGCCGCCCTCATCGGTCGGCTCGGCCCGCTCAAGGCCGCCGCGCTGACCCTGACCCGCTGGAGCCTCATCCTCGCCCGCGCGGCCCTCCTTCGGGGCGTCCAAAGCACGATCCAGATCACCGCCATCGCCGATCGCGGCACCCCGCGCGAGCGCACCCGCCAGCTCTCGATCAAGGAGGGCCAGCTCTCCACCGCCCTCGGCACCGCCGCCGCCCTCTCCCTCTGGCTCAAAGGCCCCAGGCCCGCCCCGGGCCTCCACGTCGCCGGCCAGCTCTTCGACTTTGACGCCCTCGTCGCCGAGATGAAGACCCTCGGCGGCCCGGACCTTCACCTCGACACCTCACCATGAGCCGCCTTCACCCCCCGCTCCTGATCGCCCTCGCGCTCCTGACCGCCTGCGGCGATCCCGTCCCCGCCTTCACCTCACCCGACGGCGATCCCTCGGCCCCCGACGCCGCCACGCCCGACACAGGCCTCGACGACGCCGACCTGGACGACGACGCCCTCGACGCCTCGCCAGACGCCGATCCCGGCGTCGACCTCGACGCCGACGATCTCGCCGACGCCCTCGACCCGGATTCCCCCGACGCAGACCCGGATCTCATCGACGCCGACACGCCCGACGCCGACCCCGCCGTCGGCACCCCCTGCGCCGTCGACGGCCGCCCAGGCCTCTGCCTCGACACCTCCGACTGCCTCGCCCCCCTTCGCCCCACCCCCGGCTTATGCCCCGGCCCCGCCTCCGTCCAGTGCTGCGCCCCGCCCCCCGAAGGCGGCGCCTGCGATCCCGACGCCATGCCCGCCCCGCTGACCCTGCCCGCCGAGGAGCCCGGCGATCCCGGCTGCCCGCCCGGCATGGCCAGCGTCGAAGACTTCTGCGTCGATCGCTTCGAAGCCACCCTCGTCGAGATCATCCCCAACGCCTCGCCTCGCCCCTGGTCCCCCTTCTTCAACCCCGGCGACCGCCGCGTCCGCGCCCTCTCCCTCCGAGGCGCCATCCCCCAGGGCTACATCAGCCAGACGCAGGCCGGCCGCGCCTGCGCCGAAGCCCAGAAGCGCCTCTGCTCCGACGACGAGTGGCTGCGCGCCTGCCAGGGCCCCCAGGGCTTCACCTACCCCTACGGCGACTCCCGCCAACCCGGCGACTGCAACGACGCCCGCTCCGCACACCCCGCTGTTGAGCTCTTCGGCAACGACAACCCCTTCGGCCAGCTCTCCCACCCCTGCATCAACCAGCTCCCCGACAGCCTCGCCCCCGCCGGCGACCACCCGCTCTGCCTCTCCCCCGACGGCGCCTTCGACATGATGGGCAACCTCCACGAGTGGACCTCGAACCCCTCCGGCGTCTTCCGCGGCGGCTTCTACGTCGACACCGTCCGCAACGGCCCCGGCTGCCTCTACCTCACCACCGCCCACGCCCCCTCCTACTCCGACTACTCCACGGGCTTTCGCTGCTGCGCCGACCCAGAGTGACGGACATCCCCCGAGGTGCCCCACGCCCTCGACATGACGCCCCCCTCAAGAGATATAAAGCCATTGAAAATCAACGGCTTGGGTTATGGTAATGTGCGCGCTGGTCGAAGGGAGATGACAGGCGAGCGATTGAGCGGGTTGAAGAAGTTCCGCGAGGCAGAGCGGACGGAGGTGACGCGGCTGTTGTAAGCGCCGCCGCGGGCGACGCGGCCCTCGCCCGCAAGCGGGCCGGTGGGGTCGTTGAGGGGGGAGGCGCCGTAGTAATCGGGGGAGTAGAGGTCCCAGACCCACTCGTAGGCATTGCCGCTGACGTCGAAGATCCCCCAGGGGTTGGGGATCTTGGCGGCGACCGGGTGGGTGGTGTCGGCGCTGTTGGGGCAGTACCAGGCGATGGGGTCGGTGTTGAGATCGACGGCGGTGCAGCCGTCGCGAAAGACATAGCCGTTGTAGGTGGCGTCGGTGGTGCCGGCGCGGGCGGCGTACTCCCACTCGGCCTCCGTCGGCAGGCGGAAGCCCAGGCATTCGACCCCTGCGAAGGCGATCTGGGAGCACTGGAAGTCGCCGAGGCAGGATTGGCCGTCGCAGCCGCCGCCGGGCGTGCCCTGGCAGCCGTCGAGGGCGTAGCAGGCCGGGAGGCCCAGCCTCTCGGAGAGGCGGTTGAGGAAGTGGAGGGCGTCGTACCAGCTGACGCGCTCGACGGGGCAGTCGTCGCAGCCGAGGAAGAAGGAGGGGTTCGAGCCCATGAAGAGGGTCCACTCGGCCTGGGTCACCTCGGTCTTCTTGATTTCGAAGGGGCGGGTGACGCGGACGCGGTGAAGGGTCTCCATGGTGAAGCGGCCGAGCTCATCGGGCGGCGAGCCCATGCGGAACTCGCCGGGCTCGACGGCGATGAACTCCAGCGGGCAAGGGGTGTCGCCGTTGCAGGCGGTGTCGGACTTGCCCGCGCAGACGGTGCGATCCAGTCGGCAGACCCCGCAGGGCTGATCGGGGGGGATGGGCAGCGGGGTGCAGCCGCCGCAGCCGTTGTCCGGGCTGTCGCCCTGGCAGATGACCTCGTCGGGTCCAGCGCAGGTCAAGAGGCCGTCTTCGCAGACGCCGCAGGGATCGCCCGGGTTGGCCGCGAGCGCCGAGCAGCCGCCGCAGAGGTTGGGGTCGTCGCAGGCCGGGCCTTCGGGCTCCGGGATGGGCTCCGGCTCGGGTTCGGCGGCGGGCTCGGGGGTGGGCTCGGGTTCGGCGGGCTCGGGGGAGGGCTCAGGTTCGGCGGGCGGGCTCGGGGGGGAGAGGTGTCCTGCGCAGGTGCCGCCGTTGTGGTCGGAGTTGGTGCCATCGGGGCAGGTGGTGTCGCCCCAGGTCACGCCGCCGATGTCGGCGCCGTCGAGGTCGACGCCGGTGAGGTCGACGCCGGAGCAGTCGCCGGAGATGCGGGGGATGAGGCTGGCGCTGTCGACGAGGCAGGGATCGCTCGTGGGGGCGCCGCAGCCGATGAGGGCGAGGGCCAGAGAGAGGGCGGCGGCGCGAGGCATGGGGGGAGACTCCGTGGTTGGGTCGTCCGCGCCCGATCGTAGGATCTGGGTCGGGGCGTGTCAAAGCGGGGACTTCGGAGGGTCGAGGACGAGGCGGCGAGGCAGTTTCTAATCGGGTGGGGCTTTGGTATGATCGGGAGCGTTGAGGCGTGGTGAGGTGAGGGTGGTTCGGGCTGAGGGTGGATGGGCGATGAGCGAGATGGAAGGGCCGACGCGGCGGAGCTTCTTGAAGGTCATGGGCGCGGCGACGGCGGCGATCGCGGTGCCACAGGGGCTCTGGGGGTGCGTGAGCGAGGTGGACTTCGAGGGGCGCAACTTCGACTGGGAGAATCAGGCGGAGGCGATCGAGAGCCAGGGGCTCTACACGGCGGACGATCCGGGGCCCTGGGCGGGCAAGGAGGCGGTCCATGTGCCGGTGGTGCGCTTCAACGAGGGCGAGGGGTCGCTGACGGTGCAGGTGATGCACGTCATGAGCGAGGAGCACTTCATCCCCTTGATCTACGTGAGGAATCAGAACGGGCACATCTTCGGCTTCAAGGCGCTGACGGGGACGGATCCCGAGGCGACGGCGACCTTCAACGTGCCGGTGGGGACGACCTCGGTGACGGCCTTTGCGTACTGCAACCTGCACAACGACTGGAAGAACGGCAGGCTGGAGATAGGCTGAGGCCGGCCCAGGCGCCCAGGGCTCTGCCGGCTTGAGGCGATCAGCGCTCCAGGGCGCGGCGCATGGCCTGGAGGCGCGCTCGGGTTTCGCCGTCGTCGGGGGCGGTGTCGGCGATGAGTTTTTCGAGCTCGGCGACCAGCTCGGGGGTCTGGGCCTGGGCGGCGATCTGGCGGCTGAGGGCGCGAAGCTGGCCGACGACGGTGGCGGCGGCGTCCGGGCGGTCGTCGGGCTTGGGGGCGAGGAGGGAGCGCAGGGCGGGGGCGACCAGATCGCGGACGGAGGCCGGCAGGATGGCGACGAAGACCGAGGGGTCCAGGACGCCGCGCGAGGCGCCGACGGGGAGCCCTCCGGCGAGCATCTCGGTGAGGATCAGCCCCATGGCGTAGAGGTCGGCGCGGCGGTCGGGCGGGTCGCCGACGGAGGGGTCCTTCTGCTCGGGGGCCATGTAGGCCAGGGTGCCGGCGCCTCGCGAGCCGCCGGTGTTGTCTTCGAGCGCGGCGACGCCGAAGTCGCCCAGGACGGCCGAGCCGTCGGCGCGGAAGAGGATGTTGGCGGGCTTGAGATCGCGGTGGACGACGCCCTCGTCATGGAGGCGGCCCAGGGTGCGCAGCAGCGAGATCGCCACCCGGAGCGCGGCCCTCGGGGCCAGCGCCCTGCCGCTGGAGAGGCGGTCGCGCAGGGTGCCGCGGGTCAGGTACTCCATGACGATGACGCGGGCCTCCCTGTCCAGATCGTAGATGCGGACGACGCCCGGGGTGGCGAGGCGGGCGACGAGGCGGGCCTCTTCGAAGAAGGCCGCGACGCGCCGCTCCTCGCGGGTCAGGTGGGGGTGCAGGAACTTGATGGCGACGTCGCGGCGCAGGTGGGTGTCCCGGGCGAGGTAGACGGTGCCGTAGCCGCCGCGGCCGAGGGGGTGCAGGAGGGAGTAGCCCTCGGGGGCCCGGACGCCGAGGCCTTCGAGGTGGGCGCCGGCCTCGGCGCCGCCGAGGGTGGCTGCGGCGGCCTTGCGGGGCATGGGGATGTGGGCCTTGAGGGCCTCGGCCCTCTGCCAGGAGCGCTCGACGGAGGCGTCGTAGACGATGGCCCGCTGGTACCAGGCCGAGGCCTCGACGGGCATGCCCTCGCGCTCGGCGAGCTGGCCGAGGTGGTGGGTGGCCTCGGGCAGCCAGGCGCGCATGTCGACGAGGCGGGACCAGATCGCGCGGGCAGAGGCGTTGTCGTGCTGGTCGGTGTAGAGCAGGGCGAGCTGGCGCAGCAGCGGGGGGTGGTCCTCGACGCGCAGCGAGGCCCGCTTGAGGATCTCGATCATGTCTGCCCGGGCCTCGCTGGCCTCCAGCACCCCGAGGGCCGTCTGGAAGGGCTCGGCACGCCACACGTCGAGGCTGAAGTCCTCGTGGGTGACCCACGACATCAGCTTGTGCGCCTCCATGGCGGCCTCGCGGTCGCGCGTCTCGGGGCCGGGCCAGCCCGCGATCCCGCTGGGCGTCTGCGCGGCGCGCGGCGCGGCGGCGGCGGTCGGGAGGCTCGGGCCCTCGCCGCCGAGGCCGAGGCTCTTCTTGAGGCGATCAAAGAGTCCCATGGTCACTCCACGCGCAGGCTCAGGCCGCCGAAGTCGAGCTCGTCGCCGATGCGCAGGATGGTCGGGGTGTTGAGCGCCGATCCGGCGATCATCGCCACCCCCGCGCACATCTCCGGCACGACGTGCCAGCACCCGCGCCGGAACTCCAGGGCCAGCCCAGGGGGCAGCCAGCGAGGCTGGTCGGGGGGCGATCCGGTGGTCAGGACGCGGGGCGTCCAGGTGAAGGTCTGGCCCTTGAGGTAGCCGTCGACGACCTCGAAGATCCCGGGCGGCATCATCTTTTCGCCAAAGCGGTAGCGGAGCGTGACCGCCTTGCCCACGCGCAGGCGGCCCTGGCGAGGCAGCGGGGCGTGGGCGGCGATGCGGGCCTCGTCGAGCCAGGTGCCGTGGCTGCTGCCGAGGTCTTCGAGGACGGGCAGGCCGTCCCGAAGCACGATCCGGGCGTGCTTGCGCGAGACGCCGGGGTCGAGCAGGAGGATCTCGTTGTCGTCCTCGCGGCCGATGCCCAGGGCGTCGCCGCCCATCAGGACCCAGGCGCCCGCGGGGCCGCGCAGGGTCAGCCTGCCGGAGGCGGGCATCCGCTCGCGCAGGCTCTGGAGGCGAGCCACGAGGCCGGCGTCCTGCGGGCGAAGCTCGACGCAGCGCGAGAGCGCCTCCAGAGCGCCGATGGGGTCGCCGGCCATCTGGGCGAACTCGTAGGCGTCGAAGGCGCGGTCAAAGGCCACCTCGGAGCGATCGACGGACTCGACCCGCTTGTACATCTCCTCCATCCGGCCGATGTCCCCGGCGGCCTCGAAGGACTCCGCGGCCTTGTTCAAGAAGCCCAGCCGCGCGAAGACCTCGCCGGCCTTCCCGTGCGCCCCGAACTCGACGTAGATCTGCGCGGCCTCCTCGAGCAGTCCCTTGTCGCGGCGGTCGAGCAGCCCGCTGTGGGTCGCCAGCGCCACCAGGGCGTCGGCCAGCTCGGCGCGGATCTGGCGGCGGGTGTCGACGATCGCCGGGTCGTCGATGGGCTGGGCGGCGAAGTCCAGGGCCTTGCGCAGGGCGTCGACCCGCCGGTAGGGGTCGGCCTCGTCGCGGGCGGACAGCCGGTGCATGCGCGCGACCTGGGCGCGCTCTCCTGCCAGCATGTAGTGCTGGGCCGCCTCGGCGTAGCGCCCGGCACCCTCCAGGGCCAGCGCCTGCCGGAAGCTCGATGAGAAGATTTTCTTGAGGAAAGACATGGGCTTGTGCGCCGTGTCGGGGTGGCGGTCGCTCTACCTCTCTGGATTATACCCGCGGCGCCACCCGGGTGGTAGGGGCGCCAGGCGACCTTGAGGACGATCCTTTCCCCGGATCGGGCGGCTGTGTATACTTCGCCGGCATTGACGACGATGGGAGCCAGGATGCTCGATCGGGTCGCGGTTCAACAAGAGCGCTTCAGGACACCAGGGCTGCGGGCCGATGGGCGCGGGATCGCCATCGGTGAGCGCGGCCTGCTGCGCTTTGGGACGCTGACCCAGGTGGTGGGCTTCTTCCGGGCTTTTTCGGAGGAGCAGTCGCTCGATCACATCCTGCCGACGCTTCGCATCATCAAGGCGCGCAGCCAGATCCAGGGCCTGGAGATCCTGCTGGAGCTTCCCAGCCAGGGATCGCACATGCTGGACCGGGCCGCGGCGATCGCGCGGCTGCTCAGAGGCAGCGTCTTTACCGGCCGGGCGCCCCACTTCGTGCGCTACCGGGACCAGGAGGCGCCCTTCGGCTACGACGCCGCGCGGCTGAGCACGGTCAGCGAGGGCCTCGTGCTCTACGATCAGGCCGGCCCCCTCCAGTTCAAGGAGGAGGGCGAGATCTCGATGAAGGGGCTGCTCTTGAGCCTGACGCTGATGCGCCTGCGCAGGGAGCCCCTCTCCTCAGGGCCGCTCTTCATCCGGACCCCTCCGGGGCTGCGCAATGCGGTCCAGCGCTTTTTGTGGGAGCGCCGGATCGTCGCCGGGGTCGCGGAGCTGGTCCGCGAGGCCTCGGGGCGCTTTGATCAGGCGACCACCTTCTACCTCTTCCGGGTCGAGCAGTTCTCGGCCCGGCTCATCCCCCTCTTCGAGGGCCTGCCCGGGGTCGAGCTCTACCACGCGCGGCGCTCGAACCTCTTCGTCCAGCGCGGCTACGAGCACCCCTTCGCGCTGGAGAGCTGCCGCAAGGCGCTGGAGGAGGACGGGGCCTACTTCTTCTCGGGGCACCGCGACGCGGTCGACCGGGTGGCGGGCGACGCGATCTTCGTGGACATCGAGCACCTCAAGGCCATCGACGTTCAGGATCCCTCGCTCAAGCCCGAGCACGAGGCGCAGATCCTGACCCGCGGGGGCAGGGCGCCGCAGGGGTGGAGCGCCCAGCAGGTCAGCGAGGCGCTCCACTACCCGGTGCACCTGATCCACCGGCAGACGATCACCGAGGGGGCCTCGGCGGTGTTCATCAACTCTCCCCAGGAGATGGGCTGGCTCAAGCGGCTGGTCTACGCGCTGCCCGAGACGGCGCTGGAGAGCTACAAGATGGCGTTGACGGACAAGGGCTGCTTGATCCTCAACCGCCAGGGCGTCGAGCTGGTGCCCATAGGGATGCAGCTGCGGGAGGTCTTCACCAACGTCTTCATCCCGCGCGAGGCGAGCTTCTCGCCCCCGCTGGGTCATGAGCAGCTCAAGCAGCACCTGGGGCTCAGAGATGGCTTCGTCGTGGTGATGCCGCAGGGCTTGAGCCGGGCCTTCGAGGTGGCCGAGACGGCGCTGCACCCGCTGGCGCGCTATCTGCTGGCGGAGGTGGACCTCTCGGCGGCCCAGACCCGGGCGGCGGCGCCGATGGCGATGGCCGAGGCGGTCGAGCTGGTCAACCGGGATCTGGGCTATTTCGCCTTGTGGGGCCACAACTTGCGCAAGGTTGATCTCAAGAGCGAGGTCGGCGGGCCGACACAGCCCATGAAGGCGGTGCCGCCGCCCGGCCCGCCCAGGGATGGCGACGCGTGAGCCAGAGCGAGCCGACAGCGCTGGTCACGACGAGGGACGCGATAGGGACCCCGCAGCTCCTGCGCCACTTCCTGCTGCCGCTGATCCGGGGTCAGGCCGTCACGATGGGGGTGCCCTTGAACAAGGCGCACCTTGAGGACGCGCTGGCGTCGGTGGTGACGGGGGAGGCGTCGATCCACGATCTGCAGTTCGAGCTTCAGACGATGGCGGCGCGGCTGGTGGCCCACCCGCTGATGATCGATCTGACGGTCGACGACATGAAGCTGGCGGCGGCGGCCTACCAGGTCTGCTGGTTCTTCCACTGGGCGCCAGAGCGCGATCGGATCTGGCGGCGGCGGCTGGAGAACATCGCGGCGGAGACCGAGGCGCTGGTCGGATCGGTGGGCTTGCCGCGCAGCGAGGCGCAGGTCGTGGCCCGG
This sequence comes from Pseudomonadota bacterium, assembly GCA_005804885.1. GTDB lineage: Bacteria > Myxococcota_A > Bradymonadia > Bradymonadales > SYOX01. Next base: position 4,566 of record SYOX01000181.1, on the reverse strand, counting down.
CACCTGATGTTCAGGCACCTGCCCAGGCTCTTCCGTCAGGACACGAAGGTGGAGTTCGGGGCCTTCTGGGGATCGCTTCAGTTCATGGGGACGGAGCCCTCGTGGGTGAAGCTGCCGGGGCGCTCGCGGGGGGCGTTGAGCCGCGAGAAGGTCTGGGTGTACCGCGAGATCGCGTCAAGGCCCGTCAGCCGGGCCTGGCGGCACATCATGAGCCTGTCGCCGCTGACGAACCTGCTGGCGTGCGACAGGATGGGGGCCGACTTCTCGTACTGGGGGGCGGTGGCGGCGCTGGCGCTGCCGTCGACCTGCCGGATCGTGACGAACGACTACCTCAAGCGGGGGCTCGGGCCGGTGGCGCCGACGCTGGCCAGGGGCTTCATGGCCTACGCGCCGGACGCGAGCCAGCCCTTGACGCACCGGCTCTACGTGGCGCGCTTTCTGTACAACCTGGTCGCCTCCTGGTGTCAGGTTCAGCCGGTGGAGGCCCTCGACGCGCCGCTGGAGGCTGGCCAGGGGCAGGAGGTGTCGCTCTTCTACGAGGTGGCGCACGCGCTCCACGGGCTGCGCGGCCCGCTGGGGGGGGCGCACCTGATGTCGGACGAGGTGCTGCTGGGGCGCGTCGAGCGATTCTTGAGGGCCCCTGGCCTGGACCGGCGTCGGCTGGGTGAAGTCGGCGAGGCGGTCGCGGTCGGCCTGGGTCTCGGGGTGTGAGGTGGACCTGGGAGCCCTCCCATTGTCGGGCGGCTTCCTACTCTTCGTGAGGTGATGCATGCAGCAGACCATGGCCCGCTTTCGCCAGGTCGCAAGCGCTCTGAACGCCAACTTCCTCAATAAAGAGGAGTTGATACGCTTGCTGATCGTCAGCGCGATCGCGGGCGAGCACATGGTGCTCATCGGGCCGCCGGGGACGGCCAAGTCGGCCATGATCCGGATGTTCTCCAGGCTCATCGCGGCGGATTACTTCGAGTACCTGCTGACGCGCTTCACGGAGCCCAACGAGCTCTTCGGGCCGGTGGACATCAAGGTCTTCCGCGAGGGGACCTACACGCGGCGGGTGGAGAGCATGCTGCCGATGGCCGAGATCGTGTTCCTCGACGAGGTCTTCAAGTCCAACTCGGCGATCTTGAACTCGCTCTTGACGATCCTCAACGAGCGGCGCTTCGCCAACGGCTCGAAGGTGATCCAGGTGCCGCTGCTGTGCCTGTACGGCGCGAGCAACGAGGTGCCCAACGACGATGCGCTCGAGGCGATCTACGACCGCTTCCTCTTGCGGGTCTACAGCGACAACCTCGACAGCTACCACTTCCACGGGTTGATCGAGAAGGGGCTGATGTACGAGACGGCCCGGCTGACGGATCAGGGCAAGCCGCCGACGCCGCTCCTGACCAGCCAGGCGCTGCACGGGGTCCACGCGGAGCTGCCCCGGCACCTGCGCTTCACGCCGGAGTTCGTCGCCAAGTACAAGGCGCTGGTCTTCCAGATCCGCAATGAGGGCGTGTCGATCTCGGATCGAAGGGTGATCAAGCTGCTCAAGCTCTTCGCGGCCTCGGCGCTCTACGACGGCCGGCCGACGGCGGACGAGTCGGACTTCTTCGTCCTGAAGCACATCTGGAACAACCTCGACCAGCGGGAGATCCTCAGAGACATCGTCGACCCGGTGCTGGACAAGTACTACCAGTCCCACCCCCAGGTGGCGCGCAAGGGCGGGCCGGGGGCCAACCTGGAGGATCTGGTCCAGGAGGTGCGGCTGATCGAGGAGGTGCTGGCCTCCGGCGAGCAGCTCAGCGACATCCAGCTCTTCAGCCAGCTCAAGAACCTCAACGACATCAAGTCCGCGCTCGGCGCGGTCGGCACGCCCGCCGCGCGCGAGATCCAGCAGCGCGTCGACCGCATGCTCCAGTCGCTCTTCGAATCGAGCAAGTTCGTCTGAGGCCCCATGTCCGACTACCTCCAGTTGCAGTACACGGGCCTGGCCTTCAGGGCCATCCAGGGCGCCAACAGCGCGGCGCGGATCCGGGCGGCCAACTGGCACAACCTGCTGCACCGGCTCGGCCTGCACCTGCCCTACGTCGTCGTCCACGACATGGGCCTGCTCTTCTGCCACTCGGAGGGGAGCATGGGCGGCGTGGGGGTCGACGATCTGGCGCTTCGGACGGTTGGGGCCCACCCGGACTTCCAGAAGATGCTGGTCGACTACGCCGAGCTCATCGGGAGGCTGGCGGCCTCGGAGGTCGTCCAGCGCGCGCGCGGCTGGCGGCTGGGCGACGACGTCATCTCGGTGCTGCTGGCCAAGGTGATGATGCTGGTCAACCGCGACTGGCCCGAGGGGCGCAAGAAGGCCTTCTTGCGCGAGCAGATCCCGCTGGACGCCGACGTCTTCGAGATCGCCTACGGTCGCGGGACCTTGGACAGGGACGACTGGGAGTATTACTTCCGCTTCTTCAACACGATGCTCAAGATGTCCCTTCAGGTCCGCCACGCCGTCGAGCAGATCGATCTGGACACCTTGAGGCTCTTGAGCATGTTCGGCGGCAGCGACATCGGCAGCACGGCCCTGGAGCTGGTCGACCTGATGGGCCTCTTCACGACGCCCATGGTCAACGACATCGTCAACTTCAGCCTCCAGATCCTGCCCTCGGTGCTGGAGTCCAAGCGCCAGAAGGACGCCCAGACCTACTCCATGGACGGCTTCGCCGGGATCGAGCGCGTCGGCGGCCTCGACAACCTGATGCTGACCGAGTTCGCCTACGACGACGACATCTTCCTGCAGAAGTTGATCGACAACGAGCTCTACTACTACGCCCGGGAGCGCGCTCGGGAGGAGGAGCAGAAGATCCACTACCTGCTGCTGGACGCCTCGGCCTCGATGCGCGGCCGCCGGACGGTCTTCGCCCGCGGCGTGGCGCTGGCGATGATCAAGAAGCTCATCCTGCAGGGCGAGCGGCCCATGTTCCGCTTCTTCGACTCCAGGCTCTACGATCCCGTCCGGGTCGGCGAGCACGCCCACTCCGTGCCCTACCTGTTGAGCTTCAAGTCAGAGCGGGGGCGCAACTACCGCAAGGTCTTCGAAGAGGTGCTGGCCGACTGTCGGCGCCTGCGGGATCGAGAGCGCCAGGAGGTGGTGCTCTACTTCTTCACCCACGGCCAGTGCCACCTGCCCGAAGACCTCGTCATGCGGCTGCGCGACACGGTCTACCTCTTCGGCATCTACATCCTGCCCGGCGAAAAACTCGATCTGGGCTACATCAACCACCTGAACAAGGTCCAGATCGTCCGCGAGGAGAGCCTCGGGAACACCACCCAGCGCTCCGACGCCGCCAAGAGCATCCTGCGCCAGATCGGTCGCTGATCTGCGGCGCTCCTGCCTGGGCCTACCAGTCCTCGATCCGCCCTCTGGCCTTCTTGGTGTCGGCCCGCTTCTTCTTGTTTTCCAGGCGCTTGCGCTTGACGGCCCTGGGGATCCGGGTCTCCTTGCGGGGCTTGTCGCGGTGCATGAGGTTCTGGAGCCGCTCGATGAGGCGCTCGAAGGCGTTGGCGCGGTTCTGCTGGAAGCTGCGCCGCTCGGTGGCCGTCACGACGAGCCCGGAGGGCGGGTGGAAGAGCCTCACCCCCGTGTAGGCCTTGTTGCGGTGCTGGCCGCCGGGGCCGCTGCCCCGGATCTGGGAGACCGTGCAGATGCGCTCCAACGCCTCCATGTCGAGGTCGAAGACAGGCGGCCTGTCGCTCCTCGCGCGCTGGCCTGATCCTGGCGCTCCCTCGGTGGACGGCGAGGTCGCCGCCTCACGGTCGTCGTCTTCGTCTTCGTCTTCGTCGTCTTCGTCGTCGGCGTCTTCGTCGTCGTCGTCGTCGGCATCGTCGGCATCGTCATCGAGGTGCCGGCGGTCGGGTCGCTCGACGCCCGCTGCGCCAACCGCGGCGTTGCCCGCGTTGACGAAGACGGCGCTGTCGCCCGCCGCGCGATCATCGGCGGCGCTGTCGGCGCGATCGCTCGCGCGATCATCGTCAAGATCGCCGGGGCGGGGGTTGTTCTGCGTGGTCGTCATGGCGGGACCTCGTTTGTCCGTGAGCCCCGATCCCATTTCGCCGGGCCAGGAGCGCCCATAGTGTTAGCACGACCCCCTCGGAATGCAACGGCGACCTTGGGCTTCTGCGGCGCATCCGAGGGCGGATTTTTGCATCGTGGTGTTGAGCATTGGGGCCTCATGGCCCAGAGTGTCTGCCGTGGATCGTTGCCCTGACCTGATGTGAGACTATGAAGAAGCTCCCCATCTTGCTCACGTTGACCGCGCTGCTCTCCCTGACCTTCGCCCTCACGCCTCAGGTCCTGGGTCAGGAGGGCGGCGAGGAGGCGCTGGAGCCGATCACGAAGATGCCGTCGGTCAAGCGCTTCGAGTCGGCGGTCTATCCGGCGCGGGCCTTGGAAGAGGGGGTGGAGTCCTCGTCGCTGCTGGAGGTGGACGTCTCGGCCGAGGGGGAGGTGGAGGCGGTGCGGGTGCTTGAGGCGGCCCAGCCGGAGGGCTACGGCTTTGACGAGGCGGCCGTCGAGGCGGTCTTTCGCTTTGAGTT
>SYOX01000180.1 GCA_005804885.1 Pseudomonadota bacterium | reverse complement strand
GGCGCCGGCGGCACCGGCGGCGGCGGCGGCGGCGGCCTCAGCTTCGGCATCTACGCCAACACGCCCTTCGAAACGCCCCCCGAGCGCTGCGAGATCACCCCAGGCGAGGGCGGCACGGGCGGCTTCGGCGGCGCCCTCAATGGCGCAGCCGGCGCCCAGGGCGAGATCTTCCCCGACGGCATGATGATGGGCGGCGAGTGACCCTACGGGCAACGCGACCCAGGGCTCAATCACGCCGAAAATACTTTAAAATCAAACAGATACAACAGAACATCGCCAGCGCGGCGGCCTCGCCTTCGAGGTGGCCGCGCTCGCGGGGGGATTTTTGTCGAGCGGCCTCGCCTCAGGGGTGGCCTTGTTGAGGCTGGCCCTCAGTCGGAGATGACCATGTAGAGGCGAGCGCTGAGCACGCGCAGCTCTTCGGCCAGGGCCGCGTGATCCTCGGTCTGGATCTGCTTGGCCAGCACGCAGATGGCCACCTCGGAGCCTCGCATCTTGAGCAGCACGCCGGCGCCGCACAGCGCCCCGAAGGTCTGCCCGAGCTTGCCCACCCCCAGATCGACGCCAGGGACCAGCCCCGAGAGGTGATCCCCGACGCAGGGCTTGAAGAGCCCCAGCGCCTTGTCCTGGTGGGGGGGGCCGAGCACCTCGCCGCGCATCAGGGCCGCCATCAGCCCGGCGTATTCGCGGGCGCAGCCCCTCGGCCCCAGCGCCAGCGCCCACTGGGCCTTGAGCGCCCACGGGATCGATCGGTCCTGCGCCGCGCCCAGGAAGGCCTCCGCGATCCGGTCCAGCGGCGTCTCGAGGTGCTGGACGTGGAGCTGCCCGATGACCTGACGGCGCTCGTCCTCGGAGAGCTGGCGCCACAGGTCGACGCGCGCCTGGAGGTCCATGCCCTCCAGCGGCCCCTCCAGATCGGTCATGGCGAGCATCCTGGCCCTGCTCGGGATCAAGATCGAGTGGCGGTGAAGGCCGAAGGCGGGCAGGCGCGACTGGACCTGGCGCCAGCCGAGCCGCCAGCCCATCATGTCGGCCGCCGTGTCATCGTCGTCGCGGGACATCGCCACCAGGACCTCGTCGAGCAGCACCGCGCTGCCCTCGGGCGCCTGCCGGCCGAGGCGGCTCCAGGCCCGCCGGGGCGCGTCCACATCGAGGTGCTCTTGAAAGTTCAGGTCGCCCTGGCGGGCCTGGAGCACCGCCTCAAGGGCGATGGGGAGGCGATCGAGCCCCATCACGCCGAAGGGCTCATCCTCCCGGTGGGAGAGGTGCTCGCCGACCCCGAAGATCTTCTCGGCGTGAAAGCCCACCTGCGCAGGCAGCGACTCGGCGAAGTCGACGATCTCCTGAACGCGGCGCTCGCGCTGGGCCACGGCGGTCAGCGCCAGCGGCGCCCTCGTGCGCGGGGCGAGCCCGTGCTGGGGGCGGACCGAGGGCAGCGCCTCCCAGGGCGCCGGCCATCTGGGGCCCTCGACAGGGAGCGGCGCGGGCTTGCCCAGGCTCTCCTGGAGGCGCGCTTCGAACTCCGCCAGCTCGTCCCGGTCGGCCACCGAGCGCACCCGCGACGGATCTCTGGCGGGCGGCTCGACGCCCGCTTCGGCGCGCGGGGCGAACTTGAGCGCGGCGAAGCCGGGCTGGCCCGGCTTGATGGCGCCCGGCGAGGGGTCGCCCGGTCGAGGATCACCCGAGGCGGGCCAGCCCGGATCAGGAGCGGAGGCCTGGAGCTGCGCGTCGAAGTCGCTCAGGAGGTCTTCGGAGCCCAGCGGGGTGGCGTTTGGGCGGCGCGCAGGAGGTTGGGGTTCGAGCAGCGCGGGGTCGACGACGACCTTGGGGAGCGGCGGGATGGGGGTCGGCGGAATGGGCGGCGGCAGGGGCGGTGGCCCCTTGCGCGGCCCGAGCTGCGCTCTGGACTGCCCCATGACGACGCGGGGCTCGGCGAGCTGGGCGCCGACGAGGTTGACCAGCCCCTTGAGCCCGGTGCCGAAGCTGGCGTGGTGGCCGTAGGTCGCCGAGGCGGCCATGCCCTCGACGCGCCAGAGCTGCTCTTCGAGGACGCCGGGCGGCGCGCTGAAGGCCATGACGTAATAGACGTCGTTGTCGCGGGTCACGAAGGCCGCGATCTCGACCGCCCTGCCCTGCTCGACGCCCGCGGCGTTGACGTCGACGCCGCGGGGCGTCGAGGTGTAGCGCTCGGCCGAGACCTCGGCGAGGCGGCTGTGGACCAGATCGCGGCCGACCGAGTCCACGTGCCGGAACTCCTCCGGGTCCAGCGCGTAGACCTCCATCTCGATCGGCGCGTCGCGGCACTGGGCGCGCATCAGCGTGAAGGGCGGCGGCGGGAGCACCTGGGTGGCCCAGGTGCCCTGGAACTCCAGGGCCATCTCCAGCTCCGGCACCCAGACCATGTCGTCGGTCACTGTTGGCGCCATGGGGGTCTACCGGCTGAACTTGTCGAGCTGTTCTTTGTAGTACTTGTCGCCGGGATCGAGCTTGATGGCCTCCTTGATCGCCGAGACGGCCTCGGCCTTCTGGCCGCGCTTGTGGTGCAGCTCGGCCAGCGTGTCCCACAGAAAGGAGGCCTTCGGGTCGACGGCCAGGCCCCGCTTCGCGATCGCGATCCCCTGGTCGAGTTCGAAGTCCTTCTGGAAGCAGAACCAGGCCACGGCGTTGTAGCGCCCCGCCGAGCCGGCCTCGGCGGCGATCCAGCGCTCGAAGGTCTCCATGGCCTTGGCGGCCTCGCCGGCCCCGTGCCAGGCCGTGGCCAGATCGTAGGGGGCGCCCTTGGCCTCGGGGCTGTCGGGGTAGCGATCGATGATCGCGCTCAGGTGGAGGGTGGCAAGGGCGTAGTCCTTCTTGCCTCGTAAGTAGGCGTACTTACCCAGCAAGTGGTGGATCTTCGGCGCGAAGCCGTGGGCGTTGACCTTGTCGTGGTCGAAGATGGGGGCCAGCAGCGGCAGCGCGGCCTTGAGGTCGCCCCGGATGACGAGGCGCTCGCCGACCTCGAAGCGCAGCGCGTGGTCGCCGGGCGCGGCGGCCAGCTTCTTCTGGAGATCGGTGATGGTCTGCCGACCGGCGATGAAGTCGCCGGCCTTCTTCTTGAAGTCCTCCGGCTCCAGATAGCCGAAGATGCGGTCGATCTCCTGGCCGCGCGCGTTGAGGAAGAGGATGGTGGGGTAGCCGACGACGTGGTAGCGCTCGACGATCGAGGGCCCTTCGCCCTTCTCGGCGTTGATCTTGACGGGGATGGCGCCGGCGACGGCCTTGTTGACGTCGTCCAGGGCGAAGACCTCCTTGTCGTAGCGCTGGCAGGGGCCGCACCAGTCGGCGTAGACGTCGACCATGACGACGGCGTCGCGGGCCCTGGCCTCCTTGAGGGCCTGCTCAAGGGGCGCGTCGACGCGCCACGCGATCCCGGCCGCTTGAGCGGCGCCGCTCCAGGCCACAGAGGCCAGCAGCGCGATCCAGAGCGCCACCTGGGCGCCCGGTGAGGGGGGCATCTTGATGCGCACGGCTCTACCTCACTCTTCGGGGGGAGATTCAGCGGCAGGATCGACGATCCCGAGGGCGCCGGCCTTGTCTCTGGGGATGAGCACCTGCCCGGCGCGCGCGTTGGCGGCCAGGCGCCTGGCCTGACGCAAGGCCGGGCCAGAGACGGGGTGGCCGTTCTCGTCGATGTTGAAGGCCCCGAAGGCCACCCCGGCGCCGATCTCGTAGGCGTCGAAGGTGGCGCTGGCGGCCTCGACGATCTTCGGCAGCCCGGCGGTGACCGCCAGGGCCTCCTGGCTCAAGATCAGGCCGAAGGTGGCCGTGGCGCCCTCGCGGTGTGCGCAGCAGATCCCGCCCCGGTCCAGGAAGTTGCGCAGGTGCTTGAGGAGCTTCGGCGGCGGCGGCACCTCCCGCTGGGAGCCGGCCTCCAGGGTCCGAAAGACGAGCAGGATCCCCTCGATGGACCCCTCGGGGGTCGAGGGGGCCTCCGCGGCCTCCTCATCGTCCTGGGCCTCGTGCGCCTGCCACGCGGCGGCGACCTCACCCTTGAGGTCGGTCTTGAGGATCTCATCGATCTCGTCGATGACCTCGCGGGCGCTCTCGGGGCGGTCCCCGCGATCCTTGGCCATCAGCCGATCGAGCAGGCGCTGGATGCTGGGGGTGCGCGAGAAGCGAGGGTTGGCGCGGGTCAGCTTGGCCGGCTGCGTCTCCAGGATGTGATCGAGCAGGCCGTCGACGCTCTTCTCCTCGGGGTAGGGCAGGTAGCTCGTCAGCGCCTCGAACATCAACACGCCCGCGGTGTAGAGGTCGCTGCGGGCGTCGAGCTTCTCGCCCCGGACCTGCTCGGGGGCCATGTAGCAGGGCGTCCCGACGGTCATCCCGTGGCCGGTCAGGGGCCTCATGCGCCGCTCGGTGAACTTGACCAGCCCCAGATCGGCCAGCCGCAGCCGCTCCTTGCCGCTCTCAAGCGGCTCGATCAGGAGGTTGTCGGGCTTGAGATCGCGGTGGATGATGCCGGTGGCGTGGACCGCCTCCAGCGCCAGCATCAGCTGCCTGAAGAGGCGCACGCAGCGCAGCGGATCCAGCGCCCCGTCCTCCTCGACCATCTGGCGCAGCGTCCGGCCAGGGACAAACTCAAGGATCATGAAATGGCGGCCGTCTGCGGTCATGCCCGCCGAGTAGAGCTCGACGAGGTGGGGGTGGCGCAGCTCGCCGAGGGCCTGGGCCTCGCGCACGAAGTACTCGCGATCCCGATAGGACACCTGCCGCTCGGGCCGCAGCACCTTGACGGCCACCTTGCGCCCGGTCAGCTCCTGGCGGCCCAGGTAGACCACGGCCATGCCGCCGGTGGCGATCTTGGACTCGATGCGCACGTTGCCGATGCGCTGCCCGATCATGTCTTCGTCGTTGCCCAGAGCCGCGCCCGCGCACGTCGCGCAGACATTGCCGAAGGTCATCTTCCGGCCGCACCGGGGACAGAAACTCTCAGACATGCGCTCTCCACACGACAAGCCCCGCGCCCACCTTCAGGCGCTCGTGAGCGACACCGCTATCCTTCAAACGCCTCGACCCCCTCGACGCCTTCCTCGTTGAGCAGGAAACACACGGACGACAAGGGCGCAGGCTGGCGCTCGTGGAACCAGCGCACGATCCCCTGGAACTGATCGAACTGCTCGCGGCCCTGCACCGCAGACAGCAGCAGGTGATCCCGGTTGGGCACCGCCAGCAAGTAGACCTCGGCCTGCGGCATCACCTGCCGCGCGGCCCGGTAGAGCGCGTCGGTCAGCAGCGCCCGCGAGGCGTTGAAGTAATCGTCGAACGAGAGCCGGAAGACCTGCAGCTCGACGTTGACCTCCAGCTCCTCCAGGTGCGCGGCCATGTTCATCGAGCGGCGGGCCAGGTTGGCGCACGCGCGCCCCATCAGCGACTCGTAGCCCACCCCCCAGGTCTTCAGGCGCTCGCGCACCAGAAAGGCGATCCGCTGCGGGTGATCGACCGCCACGACCGCCAGCGGCGTCCCGTAAGGGCCGTCCGGCACCAGCTCCACGCTCTCGATGTCCATCCGGGCGTTCCAGTCCATCGGCTTGAGCACGGGGAAGACCTGCTCGGCCACGTCCTCGAACTGGCCCGTCAGCTCCGGCCCCTCCTGCTCGTTGAGCAGCGTCTGGGCGATCACGACGTCGTAATAGGTCCGCAGATCCCTGTCCTGACCCTCCTGATAGCAATGGTAGAGCCTGTCGACCGGGAAGATGTAGCAGACCTCGTCCTGATCGCCCCGCGACAAGGTCATCTCCAGCACCGGGTGGTTGCCCCCCAGCGACTCCGGCGGCGAGACCCAGCGCACCCTCTCCGGGTGCGCGCGCCGGATCAGCTCCCCGAGCACCGCCCCGAGCATCGACAGGATCCCCTGAGGGCGATAATCCTCCACCTGCAGCGCCAGCGCCGGGTCCGCACAGGTACGCAGCTCACCCAGGATCAGATCGTTGAGCACCCCGATCGTCTCGAGCGAGTCCAGCTCCAGCCGGACCCCCAGGTGGCGCTCGACCAGCTCTCGACCCTCCAGCGCCAGCGCGCTGGCGCTGTCCTCGTCCAGCGGCTCCTCGCTCATCTGCGCCAGAGCCGCCGCCTCCAGCCTCCCCGCCGGCCAGTCCCGGAAGACGTAGCCCAGCATCGGGTGCAGCGGGTAGGGGCTGCGGAAGTCGAACACGGGCCGACCGATCTGCGCGCGCAGCGACGTGTCCAGCAGCAAACCCAGGTAGGTATTCAGGAATCGCACCGCGTCTTCGTGCCCCCACGGCGACGTGGACACGAACACCATGCAATAGCCCCCCGGATCAAACGACGGCCCGGCGACGTGGAAGTAGCGCACCAGATCCCGCATCTCGGACTGCGCGTTGGCCAACTCCGGCTCGTGGACGCTCAAGCCCAGGCGACGGCACTCTTCGGCGAGTCGCCGGCAGGCGTCTTCGAGCGGCTCCCCGCGGTGGGGCTGGAGCTCGGGCATCATTCGAGTGACGGACATCGATGGAGGCTCCCAGATCGACGCGCCCGGCAAGCGCGCCGCGCCGAAGACACGCGGGCACGAAGCGCGACGGGATCGGCCCTGATCGAACTTGACTCGAACCCGCCTCCCAACATATCGACGACCTGATCAAAGCGTCAAGAAGACTGCGCCGCCAAGGAGCCGACCGTGCACCGAACGAGCGCCATCCTGAGCGCCGCCCACCTGCTCCTGCTCGGCTGCGATGTCCCGCCCTCGTCGGCCACCCTCGACGCCGACGCAGACGTCGACGCCGACATCGACGCCCTTGGAGATCGAGCCTGACGGGCCGGACGCCTCCCCTCCCCCTGCCCTCGTCGCCACCGGCGAGCAGCCCGCCGCGCCCTGCCAGCCCGCCTTGGCCCGCGCCGCCCCTGGCGTCTTCCTTCTGGGCGTGGTTCGAGAGCGCCGGCCTCGCCTGCCGCGTCAAGGCCCACTTCATCGAGCTGCGCTGACCTCAACGCGCAGAGCAGATCGCCCGCCGATCTCAGGCCATCGGCACCCTCGGAAGATCCTACCTTCGAATCGAGGGGCTGTGTTATCACGGTCGCGGTCGCGAGGCGACGCGCGGCGGACCCTTCAGACAGTGAGGCCCCCTGTGGATCAGACCTTCCTCAATCACATGGACGCGCAGCTCGCAGAGGTCCGCGAAGCCGGCCTCACCAAGAACGAGCGCATCATCTCCACCCCCCAGCGGGCCGCCATCGGCGTGGTCGGGGGCCAGGAGGTCATCAACTTCTGCGCCAACAACGACCTGGGGCTGGCCAGCCACCCGGACGTCGTCGCGGCGGCCCACGAGGCGCTGGACGAGTTCGGCTATGGGATGTCCTCGGTGCGCTTCATCTGCGGCACCCAGACGGCCCACAAGGCGCTGGAGGCGAGCCTGAGCCGCTTTCTGGGGGTCGAGGACACGATCCTGTACTCGTCCTGCTTCGACGCCATCACGGGCCTCTTCGAGACCCTGCTGGACGAACAGGACGCGATCATCTCCGATCAGCTCAACCACGCCAGCATCATCGACGGCGTCCGGCTCTGCAAGGCGCGCCGGCTGCGCTACCTCAACAACGACATGGCGGACCTGGAGGCGAGGCTGATCGAGGCGGCGGACTGCCGCTTCAAGCTCATCGCCACCGACGGCGTCTTCTCGATGGACGGGACGATCGCGAACCTGTCCGGGATCTGCGATCTGGCCGACCGCTACGGGGCGATGGTCATGGTCGACGACTCGCACGCGGTGGGCTTCATCGGCGAGCGGGGCCGCGGGACGCCCGAGCGCTGCGGCGTGATGGGACGGGTGGACATCATCACGGGCACGCTGGGCAAGGCGCTCGGCGGCGCCTCGGGGGGTTACACGGCGGGGCGCGCGCCCATCGTGGCGTGGCTGCGCCAGCGATCGCGGCCCTACCTCTTCAGCAACACGCTGGCGCCGGTCATCGCGGCGACCTCGCTCAAGGTGCTTGAGCTTCTGGAGGGCGACGATGGCTTGCGGCAGAAGCTGCGGCGCAACAGCGCGCGCTTCCGGGCCGGGATGGAGGCGCTGGGCTTTGACCTGGTGCCGGGCGAGCACCCGATCGTCCCGGTGATGCTGGGGGACGCGCGGCTGGCCTCGACGATGGCCGACAAGCTGCTGGAGCACGGCATCTACGTCATCGGCTTCTCTTTTCCGGTCGTGCCCAAGGGGCAGGCGCGGATCAGGGTGCAGGTGTCGGCCGCACACGACGACATTCACATCGATCGCGCCATCGCGGCCTTCGGCGAGGTGGGCCGGGAGCTTGGCGTCATCACGGGGGAGAGACGATGAAAGCGCTGGTCAAGAAGAAGGCCGAGGTCGGGCTCTGGATGGAGGATCAGCCGGTGCCGGAGATCGGCCCCAACGACGTGCTGGTCAAGATCCGCAAGACCTCGATCTGCGGCACGGACGTCCACCTCTACAACTGGGACGCGTGGTCGCAGAAGACGATCCCGGTGCCGATGACCATCGGCCACGAGTTCGTCGGCGAGGTGGCCGAGATGGGCAGCGCGGTGCGCGGCCTGAGCGTCGGGCAGCGGATCTCGGGCGAGGGGCATTTGACGTGCGGGTACTGCCGCAACTGCCGGGCGGGGCGGCGGCACTTGTGCCGCAACACCGTCGGCGTCGGCGTCAACCGGGCCGGGTGCTTCGCCGAGTACCTCAGCATCCCGGCTTCGAACACCTTCCCGCTGCCCGACAACATCCCGGACAGCTGGGCCTCGATCCTCGACCCGCTGGGCAACGCCGTTCACACGGCGCTGTCCTTTGATCTGGTCGGCGAGGACGTGCTGATCACGGGGGCGGGGCCGATCGGGTGCATGGCGGCGGCGATCGCGCGCTTCGTCGGGGCGCGCTTCGTCGTGGTCACCGACATGAACGAGTACAGGCTGGAGCTGGCCCGCCAGATGGGCGCGACGGTGGCCGTCAACGTCAAGGACACCTCCCTGGAGTCGGTCATGGCCGATCTGGGCATGAAGGAGGGCTTCGACGTGGGGCTGGAGATGTCCGGAAGCCCGGTGGCCATCCAGGACATGATGAGGACGATGAACCACGGCGGGCGGATCGCCTTGCTGGGCATCCCGCCGAAGCCCTCGGAGGTGGACTGGAACCAGATCATCTTCAAGGGCTTGATCCTCAAGGGGATTTACGGCCGGGAGATGTTCGAGACCTGGTACAAGATGGCCTCGATGCTCCAGAGCGGCCTGAACATGACCCCGCTGTTGACCCACCACTTCCCCGTCGACGACTTCCAGACCGCCTTCGACCTGATGCGCTCGGGCAACTCCGGCAAGGTCGTCCTCGACTGGGACTGATCGCCGACGCGCCGCCCCACGCGAAGCCTCATTGACCTCGTTGTCGTCCTCGATGTGCCCGTAATGACAGCCAAATCGCCTCTCCGGCTGCTGGCCTGACGCGCTTCGCGGCGGCGTACAACAAAACTGTTGTACAACAGTTTTGTTGTACGCCGCCGTCGACCGTGTTCAGCACGATCAGGGTGTTGTCAGGGTTTGGAGCCGCCGGGCTTGTAGTCCGAGAGCTGGATGACCTTGCCGGACACGACCCCGCCGACGCGCACCGAGCCCCACGAGACGACGATGGGCTCGTCGCTTCGGGCGTGATCGCGGATCACGCGGCCCCTCCAGCGCGCGGGGGTGTCGTCCGGGGGTTGGCGGGTGGCCTCCTCGATGGCCTCGGCCTCGATCAGGATCGGAGCGGTCCCGGCGGCCTCCAGCCGGGCGAGGTAGCCCTGGCCGAGCTCGTGGTAGCGCAGCGCGATCTTGCGCTGGACGGCCACGGGCTCCTCCTCGGCGCAGGCCTCGATGAGGTAGCGCTTGGTGATCCAGTCCAGGCGCCCGACCATCTGGCCGGGGTCGTCGGCCAGGGCGTCGAGCGCCTCCTGCCAGAGCTGGACGAGCTCCAGGCCCTCCATCGACAGGGCGCCGGCCTGCGCGACCCAGCGGCGGGCGGCGGCGCAGTACCATTGCTGGATCTCGAGGGCGGTCATGGGCGACGCGCCGCGGATCTCGACGCGGGCGCGCAGGGTGGGATCGGCGGCCAGCGCGTGGAGGGCCTCGATGGGGCGGCGAGGCCTGGGGGCGTCGTCGATGAAGCCGGCCTCGGCCATGTCGACGACGAGGGTGGTGGCGCCGATCTTGAGGTACTCGGCGATCTGGGCGACGTTGGAGTCCGACAGGCCAATCTGCATGCGCTGTCGAGGCCGCAAGAGCGCCTTGAAGCCGGCGAGGTCCAGCCTGAAGAGCATCATCATGGGCTTCATCAGGTTGCCGGTGTCGAAGATCGAGCGATCCGACGGCGCCACCCCCATCCGCATCCGGTTGCAGATCGCGGGGCCCTTCTCGGAGAGCCCGAAGTGGCCGCCCGCGTCGAGCGTCCCGGCGCCGGTGATGACGGGGCGCGAGATCAGGAAGGCCTCGGCGCAGCGGCGACTGCGCCTGAAGGCCACCGCGCGCAGCAGCAGGGCCATCGGCGCGACCACCGGCCACCAGATGATGAGCGAGAGCCAGTAGCTGGCCTGGCCGATCAGGGCCTCGGGCATCCAGCCGTCGGGGAAGCGCGCCTCCTGGCCCTTGCGGTTGGCCTTCTCGGCGATGAGCGCGCCGATGAAGATCCAGATCAAGAAGACGAGCGTCGCGGCCATCGAGGCCCACATCGTCAGGGCGCAGATCGCGACGAGGGGCAGCAGCGCGATGAGGCCCGCGCGGTAGACCCACAGCCCGAGGCCGCGGGCGATCTCGACCTCGTAGTTCTCCTGGGCGCCGTAGACATTGCCCTCGGCGTCGCGGCAATTCTTCAGGACGCCAATGGAGCCGGGGTGGCCCTTGGCGGCCATCTCAAGCTCGGCCTCGGGGATGGCGCGCTCCAGGATCGCGTCGTTGGCCTTCTGGTACAGGAGCAGCTGCCGGGGACCTCGGCACTCGGGGGTGGCGCCTTCGATGAGGCCGCCATCGGGGGCCTGCGGGAGCGACTCGTAGCAGAAGGCGCCGCCGTTCTCGGTGAAGAACTGCTGGGTGAGGTCGCCGCGCTCGCCGGGGCTGGAGGCCACCTGGCGCCGGATGGCCTGGGCCAGGGCGTCGTAGACGACGCGGTTGCCGGGGTGTCTGGCGCCCTCGCGGGGCGAGAAGCGGATGGCGTACTCGGTCTCCAGGCCCAGCAGGCGGTCGAACATGCGGCGGGCCCTCCAGGGCCAGTCAGGCGAGCAGCGCGACGAGCCTGTCCAGGACTCGGAAGTTGAAGGCCTCGAGGTGGTAGAGCAGCAGGCAATAATAGACGAGGAAGAGGCAGAAGATGGCGACGACGGCGGCAGGCTGGTTGCGGTTGAGCCACAAGAGGACGCTGCCCAGCGCGACGAGCGAGAGCTTGCCGATCATGAAGAGGGCGGGGCTCATGTGGAGCAGCTCGTCCATCAGCGGGTTGGCCTCCTCGGCGAGCCCCGAGGACACCCAGAAGACGGTCAAGACCCCGTCCAGGACGTTGAGGACGAAGATGGTGGCCACCACGCCCTTGAGCCAGGTGAAGTGTCGATCCGTGCCCACGTCCATCATGGCGCCCCCTCGACCCAGAGAACAGGGACACACCCTATCCCCATCGACGAGGAGACGCCAGACGGATCAGGTCATCAGATCTGGACGGGGGGCGACAGCACGCCCATGGCCGCGCCGGTCGAGTCCGTGAAGACGGCGATCCTGCCGCCGCCAGGGATCGTCATCGGCTCCACGATGAGCGCGCCGCCCAGATCCGCGACCCTCGCCGCCGTCGCGTCGGCGTCCACGACGTTGATGTAGTAGAGCCACGCCGTCGGCATGTTGGCCCCCGCGGGCGTCTTCATGATCCCGGCGAACTGCGCCGACCCGCCCTGCGACACGAGGTGGTAGACCCCCATGTCGCCGATGTCCATCCCCTCGGCCGACCAGCCCAGCAGCTCTCCGTAGAAGGCCTTGGCCCCCTCGTCGTCGCTGGTCATCAGCTCGCTCCAGCCCACGTGACCCAGCCCAGGCTCAGGGGCCGCGTCGTACTGCTCGGGGGTCTTCGAAGCGAAAGGCGAGAAGAAGGCCCCCTGCGGATCGCTGACGATCGAGAAGCGCCCCACGTTCGGGATGTCCATCGCCGGCGTGCAGACCTTGCCGCCGAGCGCCTCGACGCGCCGCGAGGTCTCGTCCACGTCCCCACACTCCAGGTACCCCATCCAGTGCGAGGGCATCCCGTGGGCGGCGTCCAGCGGCATGATCCCCCCCAGGCCCGCGCCCCCGGCCTCCACCATGTTGTAGGTGAACTCGCCCATGTCCACCCCCTTGATCTCCCACCCGAAGAGCGACGCGTAGAACCTCTTCGACGCCTCCACGTCCGTGCTCATCAGATCAAACCAGACAAACCTTCCTCTCCCCATGACGGCCTCCTTTCCCAAACGTTATCAAAGCCTTATGGTGCTCTCGGGCTACACCTCCACCTCTACCACGACCCCACCCAGATGACCAGTAGAAATCCATTCAGCCCTGATCAAAAAATCACCCGCCCCGGCGCCGCCGAGATCCCCGCCCCGGCCCCCTGGCAGGCCGCCGCAGATCGCCTGATCCGCGCGCTCTCGCCCGCCGGCCTCGACCTCATCCACCCCTTCGACGCCGATCGCTTCGAAGCCGCCCGTCGCCTGATCGCCCCCGAGCGCCCCGGCGCGCTCGCCCTCCTCGTCGGCAACACCCGCCGCCTCTGGGCCCCCTTCTCCCAGGCCCCGCGCGACGACCCCCACCCCCTCGACCGCTACGTCGAGCGGGCCGTCCGGGACGCCGCCGCCGCCCTCGACACCCCCGCCCTGATCCGCTTCGCCCACCGCACCGACCCCGCCTTCCCCTTCCAGCGCCTCGCCGACGCCGCCGGCTTCGCCGCCCTCTCCCCGTGCCACCTCAACATCCACCCCCAGCACGGCCCCTGGATCGCCCTGCGCGCCCTCCTCATCCTCCCCGACCTCGACGCCCCGCCGCCGCCCACCGCCCCCGCCCCATCGCCCTGCGCCGCCTGCCACGCCCCCTGCCTCGAACCCTTCGACCGCGCCCTGCGCGCCGCCGACACCCCCGACGTCCCTGCCCACTGGCCCCTCTGGCTCGCCGTCCGCGACGCCTGCCCCGTCGGCCGCGACAGCCGCTACACCGACGCCCAGATCACCTACCACTACACCCACGCCCTCCCGCCCTGCTCGCCTTGAGCGAGCCTCCCGCTGGCGCTCGGCTTCGGCCCGCGCAGGGCTTCGCGCGGCGCAGCTCGCCCGATCGAAGCCGCGCTCGAAGGAGAGGAGACAGGGGGGGCTGCTAGAAAGAGGAGGTCGAGAGGTTGAGGACTTCAGCGGCGAGCTCCTTGGCGCCGAAGTGGACCTCGTGGGCGCGGGCGAGCTGTCGCAGGGCGTCGGCCAGCGCGCCGGCCTCCTGGTAGCGATCGGCGGGATCGGGGGCGAGGGCGCGCAGGACGATCGCGTCGATCTCGGGCGAGATCTCAGGGTGCGTCACGCTCGGCGGGAGCACCTCGGCGCGCTCGGCCAGCAGCGACTCGGTGTCTCCCTGGCCGGTGAAGAGGCGCTCCAGGGTCAAGAGCTCGTAGAGCAGCACCCCGAGGCTGAAGATGTCGCTGCGCCCGTCGACGTCCTGGCCGCGCAGCTGCTCGGGCGACATGGTCCGCAGCGTCCCGCGCCGGAGGCCCGCTTGCGGGCTGCTCGACGACTGGATCGCCGCCTTGGCCAGCCCGAAGTCGATCACCTTGACCTCCCCCTTGGCGCCGATGAGGACATTGCGCGGCGAGACGTCCTGGTGGACGACCGACAGGGGGCGGCCTGCGACATCGAAGCGGCTGTGGGCGTAGTCGAGGGCCTCGGCGATCTCCGCGGCGATGTAGCAGGCCATGAAGAGGTTGGGGGGCCGTCGGAGTCGGCGCAGCGCCGTCCAGAGGGCCTGGAGATCCTGCCCCTCGATGTACTCCATGGCCATGAAGTACACCCCCTCGTGGCGGCCCAGTTCGAAGATCTGGCCGATGCTGCGGTGGGTGATCCGGGCGGCGAGCTTGGCCTCGTCGATGAACATCGACACGAAGGCCTGACGGCGGGCCACCTCCGGCTTCATGAGCTTGACCGCGACGAAGCGCTCGAAGCCCTCCACGCCGATCTTCTTGGCCTTGAAGACCTCCGCCATGCCCCCCTCGCCGATCTTCTCGATCAGGAGGTAGGAGCCAAAGCGCGCCGGCAGCTCCAGCGGCCTGGAGCCGCGGCCGCCCTCCGTCACCCATGAGCCCGAGCGCCAGTCCATCGAGAAGCCCGACGCGCGGCTCTGGCCGCCGCGCGCGTCCAGCCAGCGCAGCACCTCGGTCGGCGGCACCCCGGCGACCTCCAGCGCGCGCTCGACCTGACGGCGCAGCCGGTAGATGTCCTGGCGCACCTCTCCCCGGCCGACGCCGAGCAGGGAGGCTATCTCGCGCTGGGAGCGGCCCTCCAGCAGCAGCTCGACGTGGCGCCGATCTTCGGGGGCGAGCGCGTCGAGCGCGAGCGCGAGGCTCTGGCGCACCTGGGCGAGGTGCGCTTCGTCCTCGGGGCTCATGAGGGGGGCCGGGGTGACGCCGGAGAGCTGGGTGACGCAGCTGCTCTGGATCAGGGTCTGGCTCCAGGTCTTCTCGCGCTGGCTGCGGCGCAGATGGCCGATGGCCTGGTTGCGGGCGATCGTCGTCAGGTAGCGCTCGAAGGAGGCGGCGCGGGGATCGTAGTTCTTGCGGGCGGTCGGCCCCAGGGCCTTTCTGAAGGTCTCGGCCACGGCGTCGTCGAGATCGGCGCGCGAGTCAAAGCCCCGAAACTGCCTCAGCGACCCCTGGGATTGAAAGGCGAAGCCGCCGCTGAGGAGCCGCTCGATCTGGGCGCGGTAATGACGGTAGATCGCGGCGAGCACCTCGGCGTCCCCAAGGCGAAACCGCTCCAGCAACCTCGCGTCGTCCCTCAACAACATCTCGACGAACACCGTCTCACGGACTCGGCGTGCTGGCAACAACGTCGCCCGCCCATCTCCTCTATACGCTGCGCGCCGCCGGTTGGGTCTGGAGAGTGACCGCTATGGCTCAGGGGTCACCTTGGCGTCCTCGATGATGAGCGCGAACTTGTAGCCGGCGCCGAAGTCCTTGTTGAGCACCAGCGTGCCCTCGACCAGCGCGGTTGAGCCCACGCTGACCTCGGCCGCCGTCGTCACGGTCAGATCGTGGGTGCCGCTCTGCGACTGGCCCGTGCCGTCCTGGATGTGGATCCAGTTGCGACCCATGATCTGGTTGTTGACCTTGACGACCCGACCGCGCAGCTTGACCACCTTGCCCGAGAGCGCCGCGCGCCCCGCGAAGATCTCCTCGATCGTCTGGCCGCCTTCGGGCTTGCTCAGGCCATCGACCTCGACCTGGGGGTTCGGCACGCCCGCGCCAGGGCTGACGGCCTTCTCGTCGTGCGGGTTGACCCCCGCCGCCTCCTCCCCGGTCGCCGAGGCCGGCGCCGAGGCTGGCGCCGACGAGGGCGCCGACGAGGGCGCGCCGTTGACGGCCTCAGCGCCCTTGAGGTGATCCACGAAGAAGATCTGCTCGAAGGTGCGCCCGAGCGCCTTGCTCTGGAAGTTCACCATCTTGTTGCCGCGCGGCACGACGACGTTGTCGCCGGCCTTGACCTTGGCCAGCGCCGTGGCCGCCCACAGATCGCCGCTGCCCGTGCGCACCTTGACGTAGGTGTATCCGCCGGCGTGGTGCGCCTCGATGACCACGCCCGGCAGCCCCGAGGCCGGCAGCTGATCGATGGGCTCCTGGACGGCCGCCTCCGCCGGCAGCTGGGCCGCGGCCCCCGACGGATCCACCGCGCCCGCCGGCACCGGCACCGTCGCCTCCTGACACGCCATCGACAGCGCCGCCAGCGCCGCGATCACCGCCACCTTCACCCAGAGCCTCGACATGACCTTCCTCACGCTCTTCCTCACGCTCTGCCGCCCGCAACACCGCAGGCGGCGTCCACACAACAACGACTCTACACAACAACGACGATCCCGCGCCTCATTCACGGCGAGGGCGCAAACTCGACGCCTCAGAAGGGCTTGGTCACGGCCAGCCACGCGGCCACGAGGCCCAGCAGCGGCACGACGAACCACAGCGCCCGACCCGCCATGGGCTTGCGCCACATCAACACCGTGATGCCGCCAAGAATCAACCAGATCAAGAGCTTGGGCCACAGCCAGGCGCTGGCCGAGAGCGACAGGCCCGTCCTGGCCAGCAGCCCGAAGCCCGCCACCAGCACCAGCACCAGCCCCAGGCCGTGCGTCGCCGCCGCCGCCTTGCGGAAGGCCGTGCTGGCCTTGACCCCGCCGTTGATCACGTGCAGACACACGCCGCCGAGCGCCATGAAGACCAGCATGATCCCGAAGAAGTGCAACACCCTGTAAAACTCGATCGACACGCCACTGCCCCCCTGGTGACCTCAAAGTCCAACCGCCGATCGCCCCCCTGGTGCCGATCCGCGACCTGCGCTCTTTTGCCCAGGACACCCCGCTTGTCAAGCCATGCGCCTTGACATCAACGGTGTTTAGGAGTACCGCACTACCCCGATCGGCAAGATCGGCAGCCCCGCCTGAACCAAGGCACAGGCCCGCCTCTCGCCCTTCAAGCTGCAACCGGAGGATTCGTGGCCAAAGAAGAAGGAATTACTGTAGACGGCACCGTGCTGGAGTCGCTCAAGGGCGCGATGTTTCGCGTCGAACTTGAGAACGGCCACGTGGTGCTGGCTCATATCTCCGGCAAGATGCGCAAGTTCTACATCCGCATCCTGCCCGGCGACCGCGTCACGGTCGAGCTGTCCCCCTACGATCTGAGCCGCGGTCGGATCACCTACCGCTCCAAGTAGCACCCTACTACCCCCTCCTCATCCCCAAGAGCGCCGACTCGATCCCCGATCCCACCGAGATGGGCGCGTTGGCCCACGTCGAGGCGATCCCATCCAGCGACCCGCGGTGGTACGACACCACCGTGTCTGGATCCTTGAGCAGGTGCCCCGTCAACACGCCGCACACCCGCGCCTCCGCCGGGATCACGCCGGCCTGAACCAGCTGGCGGATCCCCGCCACCGTCGCGCACGAGGCCGGCTCAGCTCCGATCCCCGACGCGTCCACTTGCGCCTTGGCGTCCATGATCGCCTGATCGCTGACCTCGCACACCACCCCCCCGCACGCCCTCAACCCCCTCATGCTCTTGTCGAAGGACACCGGATCCCCGATCTTGATCGCCGTCGCCAGCGTCTCGGCCTTGACCGGCGACATCGGCTCGCCCGACACCCACGCCCGATAGAGCGGGTTGGCCCCCGCGGCCTGCACCACCGCGATGCGCGGCAGCCGGTCGATGATCCCCAGCTCCAGCAGCTCCCCCATCCCCTTCGAAAGGGCCGCGTTGTTGCCCAGGTTCCCACCCGGCAACACGATCCAGTCCGGCACCTGCCAGCCCATGTCCTGCAAAACCTCGAAGCCTATCGCCTTCTGACCCTCGATCCGGAAGGGGTTGATCGAGTTGAGCAGGTAGATCCCCTCGGCCGCGCAGATCTGCTGCACCAGCGCCATCGCGGCGTCGAAGTCCCCGTCGATCTGCAAGGTCCTGGCGCCGTAGGCCAGCGCCTGGCTCAACTTCCCGTAGGCGATCTTGCCCTCGGGCACGAAGACGATCGCCTCCATCCCCGCCTGCGCCGCGTAGGAGGCCGCCGAGGCCGACGTGTTGCCCGTCGAGGCCACCGCCACCCTCTCCATCCCAAGCCGCCGCGCCATGCTGATCCCGCACGTCATCCCCCGATCCTTGAAGGACCCCGTCGGGTTCTCCCCCTCGTGCTTGAGCCACAAGGCGTCCAGCCCGACGTAGCTGGCCACCCTGGGCGCCTCGTAGAGGTTCGTGTTGCCCTCCGGCTTCGTCACGATCGAGGCGTCATCCAGGGGCAGGATCAGCTCCCGGAAGCGCCACACCCCCGACCGGTACACCCCCTGCCGCGCCCCGAGCCGATCGTCGAAGGTCTGCGCCGTGACCACGCCCTTGAGCCGCTCCAGCGCGTGCACGACGTCCAGCGTCCCGCCGCAGCCGCACAGCGTGCGCACCTCCAGACCGGGGTAGCGCGCGGCGCACCGCACGCAGACCAGCTCCCACAACACCGGATCGCTCATCCGCGCCCTCCAGGCCCCCCGAGAGGCCGCTGACCTTCAAGCACCCTCCACCTCGACGCGCCGCGCGCCCGATCGACGCCACCCAACAAAATAAAACATTAAAATCAACACGTTGCACACACATGCGAGGGTGCGCCATCGCCGTGAAGCTCAGATCTGGCGCGCCCCGGGGCAGTCGGCCGCGCACGCGTGGACGCGGCTGCCGAGCCCCGCGGCCTCGAAGGCCCTCCGCATCGCCTCGGCCACCTCGCCGGCGCTGCGCGGCGAGCGGCACAGCGCGAAGATCGACGGCCCCGACCCGCTGATCGAGCTGCCCAGCGCGCCGGCGGCCTGCGCCGCCTCCATGACCGCGGCGGCCCCGGGGATCAGCGCCGCGCGCACGGGCGTGGCGACCTCGTCGACGACGCAGCGGCCCAGCAGGGAGAGGTCGTTGGAGTGGCAGGCCGAGACGAGCGCGGCCGTGTTGGCGACGCTGCGGACCATCGCCCCGAGCGGCACCTCCCGGGGCAGCGCCGCGCGGGCGAGCCGGGTGGGCAATTCGAAGTCCGGGGTGACGACCACGACCTGAAGCCCCTCGGGCACAGGCAGGCGGATCAGATCCAGGGGGTCGAGCTGGCGCACGAGCACCAGCCCGCCGAGAATGGCCGGCGCGACGTTGTCGGCGTGGCGACCCGAGACCGCGGCCTCGGCCTCGACGCAGGCCGCCACCAGATCGACCTTGCGCAGGGGCGACCCGACGAGCAGGTTGACGGCCATCGCCGCCGCCGCCGCCGAGGCCGCCGAGCTGCCCAGCCCCGACCCCATCGGCATCCCCTTGGCGATCGTCAGCTCGATCCGCGCCTCCACCCCCGCCCTCTTGAGCGTCTCGATCGCCGCGATCCCCGCCGTGTTCAGGTGCGCCTCGCGCGGCAGGGCGCCGCCGTCGCCCTCGACGCCCGCGATCCGAACCCCGACTGCGCCGCCGATCCGCGCCGTGACGACGTCGCCGAGGCCTCCCAGCGCCAGCCCGAGCACGTCAAAGCCCGGCCCGAGGTTGGCCACCGTCGCCGGCGCGAAGACCGACACCTGCGCCCCATCGCCCCTCACAGCCGCCGCTCCGCGGCCACCCGCAGGATGTCGCCCAGCACCCCCATCGCGGTCACCTCCACGCCGGCCCCCGGCCCCGTGATCACCAAGGGCCGCGCCGCGTAGCGCTCCGAGCCAAAAACGACCATGTTGTCCGTCCCCTGGAGCATCCCCGCCGGAGAGCCCGCCGCCACGCTGCGTGGCCCGACCTCGATCCGCCCCGGCTCGACCCGCGCCACGTAGCGCAGCACCTCGCCGCGCGACCTGGCCGCCTCGACGCGGGCCGCCATGTCGTCGTCGAGCCCCTCCAGGCGCTCGATCAGCGCCGCGAGCCCCAGGCCGGCCCACTGAAGCGGCACCAGCCCCACGAGCTCTATCGGGGCGTCCGAGCGCACCAGCCCGCTGAGCCGACCCAGGATGACCGCCTTGCGCCCCACGTCCACGCCCGACAGATCCGCGACCGGGTCAGGCTCCGTATAACCCCGCCGCGCCGCCTCGGCCACCACCGCCGAGAAGCGCTCGCCGGCCTCCAGGCCCGCCATCACGAAGCCCAGCGTCCCCGAAAAACACCCCTCCGCCCGGCGCAGGCGATCCCCGGTCGCCAGCAACATCTCCAGCGTGTCCACGATCGGCAGCCCCGCGCCGACCGTCGCCTCCGCCTTGATCAAGCGGCCCGAGGCCTCCGCGGCCCCCAGCAAGGCCTCGAAGCTCGACAGCCGCCCGGCCAGCGGCTTCTTGTTCGCCGTCACCACGTCGCAGCCGCCCCGCAGCGCCGCCTCGAAGGCCGCCTCCACCCCGTCGGCGTCCGACACGTCCACCAGCACCGGCCTGGACAGGCGCCAGCCGAGCGCGGCCTCGACCATCTCCAGCGGCCCGCCCTCGGACGCCCCCGCCCAGGACGACACCGGGCGCCCCGACCTCTTGCCCGCCAGGATCCCCGACAGCGCCTCGCGCTCCATCCCCCGCGGCGACAGCACGAAGCCCGAGCGATCGCACACCGCCACCACCCGCGCAGACAGCCCGAAGCGCTCGAAGGACCGACGCTCGTCGAGCAACCCCACCAGCGCCTCGGCGACGCTGCCGCACCCGATCAAGAGCAGATCCAGCGCACCCGCGCCGTCCTCCCCCGTGTCCATCCGGCTCAGCCCGAAGGCCTCGTGGATCGCCCGCACGGCCGCGTCGGCCTGGCGCTGATCGACGGCCACCGAGATGTTCAACTCCGAGGAGCCCTGCGCGATGGCCAGGATGCTGATCCCGGCCTCGCCCAGCGCCGACATCAGCCGCGCGGCCACCCCCGGCGTGTTGGCCATCCCGAGCCCGACCGCCGCCACCAGCCCCACCCCCGGCCGCGACGCGATCTCCTCGACCTGCCCCCGGCTCAGATCCGCCCTGAACTCGCGCTTGAGCGCCACCTCGGCCCTCTCGGCGTCCCCCTCCGGGATCGCCAGGCAGATCGACGCCTCCGAGCTCGACTGGCTGATCATCGTCACGCTGATCTGGCGCGCCGCCAGCGCCCCGAAGACCCGCGCCGCCACCCCAGGCACCCCCGACATCCCCTTGCCCTCGATCGACAGCAGGCAATGACCCCCGACGGCGCTGATCGCCTTGACCGGGTGCGAGCCCGGCGTAAAGCGACCGTCGATCACCGTCCCCGGCGCCTCCGGGCGCATGGAGTTGCGCGACCACACCGGGATCCCCAGCCCCGTCACCGGGATCATCGTGCGCTGGTGCAGCACCTTGGCGCCGTAGAAGGACATCTCGGCCGCCTCGCGGAAGTTGAGCTGCCGGATCACCCGCGCCCCGGGGACCACCTTCGGGTTGGCGCTGAAGACCCCATCGACGTCGGACCAGAGCGTCACCTTGACCGCGCCGAGCGCCGCCGCCACCACCGTCGCCGACAGGTCCGAGCCGCCGCGCCCCAGCGTCGTCGTCGAGCCGTCCGGCGCGATCCCGCAGAACCCCGTCACGATCGGCAGCGCACCGCGCTCCAGCGCGGGCAGCAGCGCCGCCCGGATCGTCCGATCCGCCACGTCCGGCAGCGGGTTGGCCTCCCCGTGCCCGTCGTCGGTCTCCAGAAAGACGTCCGCGTCCATCGCCACGGCGTCCAGCCCCGCCCTGCGGCACGCCACCGCCACCAGCCGCGCCGAGAGCTTCTCGCCCAGCGCCAGCACCTTGTCCCGCGCCCTCGGGCTCAACTCCCGCAAGCTGGCGCTGGCCCGCAGCACCTCGGCGACCTCACGGAGCTGCTCCGCCAGCGCGCCCCGGACAGGCTCCGGGTCCTCGGCCGTCGCCAGCGCGACCAGCGCCTCCTCATGGCGCGCCCCGATCGCCTCCAGCTCCTCCCGCGCGCCTCGCCATTGGCCCTCGACCACCAGCGCGCAGGCCCGCACCAGCGCGTCGGTGACCCCGGACATCGCCGAGGCCACGACCACCAGGCGCCCCCCCGAAGGCCCCTGCTCCTGGATCAGCCTGGCTACCGCCAGCATCCGATCGGAGGACCCCACGCTCGTCCCGCCGAACTTGTAGACTTCGATCATGTCCATCACCGATCGGGTGTAACAGGCTCCCCAAGGTGCGGCAAGAACGCACACCCTTGATGACCCCGACCCGCTGAGCCATGATGGCCCGAGCGCTTGATCTCGGGAGGGCGTCGATGAACGATCTGACACAAGCTGCGGGATTCGGGGTGGCGCTCGCCTGCGGAGTGCTCATCGGGCTTGAGCGCGAGCGCGTCGGCGACGAGGGCGACTTCGGCGGCGTGCGCACCTTCCCCCTGATCGCCCTGATCGGCGCGCTGAGCTGGACCCTGTCCCCACACCTCGGGCCGTGGATCGTCGGCTTCGCCTTCATCGGCCTCGTCATCTGGCTCGCCATCTACTATTTCCAGCGGTCCTCCAAGGGCGACCTCGGCCTCACCGGCGAGAGCGCCGCCCTGGTGACCTTCCTGCTCGGCGTCCTGGCCGCCACCGGCCACCTCGGCCTCTCCTTCGCGCTGGCCATCGCCGTCACCGTCATCCTCGCCCTCAAGAACGCGCTCCACAAGGCGATCCGCAACATCAACCCCGAGGACGTCGCCGCCACCCTCAAGTTCCTCCTCATCGCCTTCGTCGTCCTTCCCCTGCTGCCCACGACCACCTGGACGATCTCCATCCCTCCGGACCTCATCCCCCGCTGGACGAACCTCGATCAATGGAACATCGCCCTGATCAACCCCTCGCGCGTCGGGTGGATGGTCGTCCTCATCGCCGGCATCTCCTTCACCGGCTACCTCGCCAGCAAGCTCCTCTCAGCCCGCAAAGGCCTCGGCCTGACCGCCTTCCTCGGCGGCCTCGCCTCCTCGACCGCCGTCACCCTGAGCTTCGCCGGCCGCGCCAGAGAGACCCCCGCGCTCGTGGACACCTGCACCATCGCCATCCTCGTGGCCTCCACCACCATGTTCTTCAGAGTCATCATCGAGGTCGCCACCGTCGCACCCGCGCTGCTCACCGCGGTCGCCGCGCCCATCGGCGCCATGGGGATCTGCGGCCTGCTGATCTGCGGGCTCCTCGCGTGGTCACAGCGGCGCCGCGACGCCAGCCACACCGACCAGGAGGTCAAGCTCTCCAACCCCTTCGAACTGAGCCAGGCCTTCAAGTTCGGCGCGCTCTTCGCCCTCGTCCAGCTCATCGCCCACCTCGCCCAGACCCTCTTCGGCGACCGCGGCCTCTACCTCTCGGGCCTGCTGACCGGCTTGACCGACGTCGACGCCATCACCCTCTCCGTCGCACAGCTCTCCCGCAGCGAGATCGACCCCCTGGACCCCCGCACCGCCGTCATCACCATCACCATCGCCTCCATCGCCAACACCGTCTCCAAGGGCCTCCTCGCCCTCTCCCTCGGCGGGCGCGCACTCGGCGTCCGCGTCCTGGGCTCCGTCGGCGTCATCGCCCTGGTCGGCGCCGGCGTCGCCGCATGGACCCTCTGAGGCCCCTGTCACTCCCGCCCTCCCCCTCCCAACGATCAATTATTCGCGTCGGACTTGCCTCCACGGCCTCTTGTCTGCTATCAGATCCGCCCCGGTTCGTGATCTCTGTGCTGGACACGACCGAAGCGCGCAATAGATGGCCTGTGGGCGACAGCCCCTTGAACCTATTCTTCTGTGATGGAGTGACAAAATGGCTACCAAACGACCTGCAAAGATCTCGAAGAAGGGCACCAAGAAGGCCCAGAAGCTCTGCCCCATCACCGGCAAGGCCATGATCCCCGTCCGAGTCTGGCGCCAGGACGCCCCCAGCGGCATGTACTGGGTCGTCCTCGAAGACTTCGACGGCAGCCCCAAGGCCCTTGAGCGCATCATCCCCACCCACTGAGGCTCTCCAGCCTGCTCCCCCCGATCCGGTTCGCCCACACCACCCGCTCCACCCGATCAGCGAGACCGCCTGGGGCTCCTGAAGACCACCCAGCCACGGCCGCGACCGCGTCAACCGTGGACGGCATGACCCCCGAGGCCGGTCAGGTGCAGGAGCACGACGATCAGAATCAGGACGACGATCCCGAGCGCGCGCACACTTGCGCCTGATGGGCATCCTGGCTGTTGAGGCCGACGATGGCCGTCTGGATGGCTGGCGTCCCCACGGGCCCACAGCGTCGACAGGCGCGCCGGATCAGCCGGCGATCACCGGCGCGACCTGACAACGCCAAAGGCCCAACCGATCGCTCGCCCGAGGCCACCTCCGAGCCCGACCATGGCGACCCCGACGAGGGCCTGCGAGGCACCCACGGGCAGATCGTAGAAGAAGGCCATCAGGTAGCCCAGCGCGCCCATCGAGGCGCCCGCGACCGCCGCCATCAGCATGGCCCTGGGGACGTTGGAGGCCAGCGGCACCACGGCCAGCGCGGGCAGGACGCTGAAGGCGAAGGCGGGCAGCGCACCGAGCACCTGGGTGACCAGGGAGACCGAGGCGGCCATGGTCACCAGCAGGGCAGCCCTGAGCCCGCCCACGGGCAACCCACGCACCCGGGCTCCGTCCGGATCAAAGACCACCTCGACGAAGCCACGGGCGCCGATCAGGTGCACGGCGCCGACGAGCGCCGTCAGCACCGCCAGCGCGCGCAGATCCTCAGGCAGGACGGCCACGGCGGTGCCAAAGAGCAGGGTCTGGATGTCCTGGACCTCCTGGACGATCCGGGTGCCCACGATCAGCGTCCCGCCTGAGCCGACGAGGAAGACCAGCCCGAGCAGGCCATCGCGGCGGTGGCCCTCGACGCTGCGATCGCGCATGATCAACCCCAGCGCCAGGAAGGTCACCAGGGCGGCCCCGAGCGCGGGAGAAGCCATCGAGGGCGACACGGCCAGGTGGAGCTGAGCGAAGAAGGCAAGGGCCACGCCCAGGCCAGCGGACTGCGACAGCGCCGCGCTCAAGAAGACCATCCGGCCCAGCACGACGTAGACGCCCAGCGCACCGAGCAGCCCCCCGGCGCACGCGGCGGCCAGCACAGGCTCCCGAAAGAGCGGCCAGCCCTCGATGAACTGTGACAGCGTCGGATCACCCACCGCGACCTCCCCGAGCCGCGATCGACTCCAGCAACAGGCGCCCGTAGCGCGCCTGACAGGCCTCCGAGGCCGCGACGCTCTGGATGTCGCCGGCCATCACCAGCCCGACCTCCTGGTCCAGCAGCAGCCCGTGGGTGGCAAAGGCCACCGTGACCGACAGGTGGTGGCTGACGAGCAGCACCCCGAGCGCACGCCGACGCCGCAGGGCGTCGATCAGTTCGAAGACGGCGCGCTCCGAGGCCATGTCCATGGCGCTGGTGGGCTCATCCAGCGCCATGATCGCCGGGTTCGAGGCCAGCGCGCGGGCCATCAGCGCCCGCTGCTTCTGGCCCTCGCTCAAGCGACCGAACTGCTGGCCGGCCAGCTCCTCGACGCCCGCGTCGCGCATCGCGCGCTCGACGGCCTCGGCGCGCGCGCGATCGGGCAGCGGGTTCAAGAAGGACCAGCCCCGGCAGGCCCCTCCCCGAACCACGTCCACGACCCGCGCCGGCACGTTCGAGGCAAAGCTCGATCGCTGGGGCACGTAACCGACCTTGACCCCCGACCCACCCCACCGGGCTCGCCCGCCGACAGCCGGCATCAGGCCCAGGATCGTCTTCATCAAGGTCGTCTTGCCGCTCCCGTTGGCCCCGATCAACGCCCAGACCTCCCCGGCCCGGATCTCCAGATCGATCGCCGGCAAGAGCGCCTGCCCCCTGTAACCGACGCGCAGCCCCTCCAGGGCGAGCAACACCGGCTCTCCGCCTCCCCTACCCTCGGCGAACATCGACTTCTCCTGCGCTTCGCATCCAAGCACACTCATGATCTCTTGCCCCGACGGCCCGCAGGTCGGCGTCGCCTGGAGCGCACCCGACCCCGACTTGATCGGCCAGGCGCTCATTCGTCCTCGTGCTCATCTGTGGCCTCGACCACCATGCGCACCTCGGCCTGCCCGCTGGCGTCGATCGCAATGGTGTGGAGCCCGAGAGCCAGTTCGAAGACCTGCTTGACGGCCACGGCCTCGCAGAGATCGACGGGCGCGGAGGACTCCAGAGCGAGGGTCGAGCCGTCCGGCGCGGTGATCGTCAGGTCGACGGGCTTGTCGAAGTAGAAGGTGTAATCCCCAGGGGCCCCGGCGGCGTAGGTCACGATCCCGGTGCCGTCGGGCGCCAGGGCGATGTCCACCCGAGCGTGCTCCGCCGTCGCGTCAGGGGCCGCAGCGGGATCAGCCGCCGCGGTGATGGGCACCGCCGGCCCCTCCTCCATGTGCTCGCAGCTCTCGGCGTCGAGCCCCTCCTCGACGCCCTCGGCCGGCGCCTCCTCGTCACCACACGCCTGCGCGCTCAGCACCATCACCAAAGTCACGATCCACCGCCAGTTCCCACTGGAAGTCCTCTTTACGTCCCCTTCGTTCACGATCCGCCACCTGCCCATGCCAGAAGTCCTCATCGCGTCCTTCTCTTCACCGTCACGGTGACCTGCGATTGTTGTCCTATACCCGTTGACACCGCCGAGCGGCCTGCTGCGGAGAGATCAACGACGCCCTGGGCGTCGGGCTCGACCCCCTGCACCAGCGCCACGAAATCCACGGCATCGAAGAAGCGGCTGCGCACCTTGAGGTCCACGGCCACCTCGATCCCGATCGGGTCGTCCTTGCCCACCTCGCCCGAGACCGACGCCCGCAGATCGAGGTCCACCGGCACGCTGAAGCGCACCGCGACGCCCTCCTCGGGCAGCCGCCGCGCGCCTCCTTCGAGCGCGTCAAAGACCCGCCCTTCGAAGAGGACGCGCCCCAGGCGCAGCTTGACGGCGTTGAGCGCGCCGGGCTCCTCCAGCTGGCAGGCCCCCGAGCAGTCCCCCAGCGGAGCCGCGACCGGGGTGGTGGACAAGGGCAGCGCGGCCTCGATGGCCTGGACGACCTCGGCGGCAACCCCGGCGGCGACGGCCGCCTCGGCCGCCACGTCTTCGAAAGGCACCAGCCGCCCGTCGGCGCTGTGGCAATGGCCGTTGTGGCACAGGCTGAAGCCGGGCGGCGGCGAGGCCGGGTCAAAGCCGACGGCAGCCTCGGAGGCGGCCAGCGACAGGCTGACGCTGTCGAGGGTCAGCTCAAGGCGATCGATCTGGACGAGCGTGCTTCGGGAGGTCTCCACCCGCCCATCCGGCGTCGCGCGATCCTCCGGCGCGAAGGCGGCCTGGACCTCGAAGTCCACCTCGCCCCAGGGCTGCCCGGGATCGAAGGCGCACGCGCCGAGGGTCAGCGCCAGGGCCGCGATAGCCCATCGCGCGCCCCACGGCGCCCGGCCCCGAACGCGCGCCCTTGCACGCGGCCCCTGGTCACCGATCCGGCGCCTCGCGCATCCTGGCCGGACCACGCCCCAGGGGAGATGGGGGGATCTGAGCCTCGGGTCAATGATCCAGCGCATGGTGGACCTCCTCGGCGATGCGCTTGAGGTGATCGAGGTAGCCCTCGCCCTCCTCAAAGCGGGTGGCCCCGTCGATCACGACCAGGCGCACCTGGGCCAGGCGCGACAGGGTCTGGCTGGTCTTCTGGGGGTAGTGGCGCTCTTGAAGGATGACGCCGACGCGCTGGGTGCGGACGACCTCGAGGACCTGGGAGACGTGGCTCGGGTTGGGCGACACGCCCGGCTTGGGTTCGATCGTGGCCACCTCGTCGAGCCCCAGCCAGTCGTTGAGGTAGATCAGCGAGCCGTGGTAGGCGACGATCCGCCGCTTGTCGCGCGGCAGCTTGTCGAAGCGGGCGCGCTGCTCCCTGGCGAAGACCAGCAGGCTGTCGGCCAGCGCCACGGCCCTCCGGCGGTAAACGTCGGCGTGCGCGGGATCCAGCTCGGCCATCTTGTTGCCAATCGCCACCCCGGCCTGGGCCATGGCCCTCGGATCGAAGGTGTAATGGGGGTTGCCGCCGCTGTGGATGTCGCCCTGGGCTCTGGAGACTTGCCCTGCGGGCTTCTCCAGGAGCCGGACCAGCTTCGATACATCGACCACCCCCGCGCCCCCGACGCTGACGGCGGCATTGCGCGCCTGGGACTGCAAAGGCGGCAGCCAGCCCGCCTCCAACTCCAGCCCGTTGAGGATCAACATGTCGGCCTGGTTGAGCGCCACGATGTGGCTCGGCTTCGGATCGACGTAGTGGGGATCCTCAAAGGGCGAGGCCAGGGCCGACACCTCGACCTCGTCGCCCCCGATCTGGCGCGCGATCGCCGCCAGATCGGGCAGCGTGGCGACGATCTTGAGCCCCGCCAGAGCCGAGGAGGCGCTCATCAGGCACCCGAGCGCCACCGCGATCCCGATCAGCGGCCCGAGGGGGCCGCGCCTTGCGATGATTATACTGTTCATGTCTGTCTCCTGCGTGTCTCAATAGCTGTGGGCGCCGTGGGCCCCGATCAGGACCTCGAAGCCCAGGAGCACGGCCAGGGTCGGCTCGGGCAGCCAGCCCGGCGCGTCCAAGGATCCCTGAAGCCTGAGTTTTGAAAAATGTGAGGGCCTGTAGGTTATCTGGGCCGAGACGCGCTGGCGCGCCTCGGTCTGTTCGGGATCGAGCGGATCGCCTCGCAGGCCCGTGACCAGCTCGACCCGCCCCCCGAGCTGCCAGCTGGGGTCCAGATCGGCCAGCAGCTGGGCGTAGCCGCCCTCGTCGACGAGGACGTCGCCGGGCACCTGCCGGGTTCGGACCAGGGCCTCGATCTGGAGCGAGAGGCTGCTGCGATCGGGATCGTCCAGCGGCCGATAGCGCACCAGGAGATCGACCCCGTAGATCCCGCTTCGGTTGCCCTGGCCGGTGGGGTTGGGCCCCGACTGGGTCGACAGGCCCAGCATCAGCGACCAGTCGCCGCTCAGTTCGAAGAACTGCTTGACCGCCCCGGTCGCCAGCAGATCGAGCGGCGAGCTGACGCCAAGATCGCGCCCGCCGTAAAAGCTCCGGGCGCAGCACTCCCCCGCCGAATCGG
Source organism: Pseudomonadota bacterium (assembly GCA_005804885.1). Classification (GTDB taxonomy): domain Bacteria; phylum Myxococcota_A; class Bradymonadia; order Bradymonadales; genus SYOX01. The sequence goes on along the minus strand of SYOX01000180.1, from coordinate 30,327 downwards.
TCGCCGAGCCGATCACCTCGACAAACCAGGGCAGCGGCAGCAGCCACGACAGCTCCGCGCCCAGCCCGCGGCTGCCTTCGGCCCCGAAGAACTTGCCAAGGACCAGCGGCTGGTCAAGGAACCCCCACGCGTGGAGGTGGGTGGGGTTCTGGCGCCCGAAGCGCGTCAAGAACTGGCCCGCCCGGACTTGCAGGCTCCCAGGCAGGGCGTGGGTCGTGGCGAAGGCCTCCTCGACCTCGACGCCGAACTGCGAAAACACGATGTTGGTCTGCATCATGAAGAAGGGATCGACAGCCGAGCTGGCAAAAAGCTCCAACTGCTGGAGCACGAAGCCGGTCTTGTTCGGATCGTGCGCGCCGACCTGGAGCGGCTCATCGGTCGAGAAGGCCGCCGCAGCCACGTTGAGGATGAGCGATATCTCCGGGTTCATGCTCTGGAGCGCGCTGGCCCCAACCTCGCCCGTCACCGCCCCAGGATCGCCGACCGCGGCGCCCTGGCCTTGCCCCAGATCGAGCTTGAGCGCCTCTTCGAGCGCCCTGCGCTCCGCCTCCAGGCGCGCGCCCTCGTCAAGATCCTCCGCTTCGACCCCGCCCTGCCCCGGCTCCTCTCCTTGGGCCTCTCCCTGGCCCGGCTCCTCCGCCTGAACCTCGCCCTCAGGGGGCTCGGGCGCCTCCTGAGCGTCGCCCCCGGCGGGATCGGGCGCCTCTTGAGCGCCAAGATCCCTGGGGAGCAAGGCGAGCCCCAGGACGAGGATGAATGTCCAACGGCAGTGCATCCCGTGCACCTCCCCGATCAACGACCCGCAAGGCACGGATCGCCGCGCCTCGGGTCGTGGGGACCGCATGCCTGCGCGTTGGGCTCGTTGAAGCGCACCCCGACGCAGAGCGAGCGGCATGGATGGAAAGCCCGGCGGCGCTTCAATGAGCGCCGGAGCCTCCATGCGGTGATCCCGGATCAGGCTCGGGCAGGCGGGGAGTTCTTGGGGGCCAGGAGGTAGAGATCGAGGCGCGCTCTCCGGAGCTCATCGGCCAGGGACAACCCGGACGACGCAAGCTGAAGACCCCGAGGCGCGACGCAGAGCGGCAAGGAGAGGCTCGCGCCGACGGACGGGGAGAGGATGAGGCAGCGATCGTGGAGGTGTTCGGAGGGGTCAGCGGGGGGCGCTTCGATCGAGCGGACAGCGCCCCCGACCTGCAACGAGAGCGGACGGGCGCCCTCATGAACGATGTCGCCGTGCTCGAAACAGACGGCGTGGGGGGTCAACGCATAGTGGAAGAGGTCCGAGGCGAACGAGCCGACAAAGATCACCGCCAGCGCCCACGCCAGCAAGGCGCGGCGATCTGTCGTCGCGGTGATCTTGTGAGCCAGAGACCTCATCGACCCCACCTGGACGCTGCGCGTCGGCCTCTCGCCAGGACACGCCCGCTTGCCGTCGGGAGGCACCCTCCATACCGCCCCCCGAAGCCGTGCCAACATACTCATCTTGCAACTCTATTGCAACGAGCATCACGGCGAGGCTCAGATCTTGTGGGCGACACCCCGCCGGTTCTTGCACATCTCGGGCGAGGCTCGTAAACTCGCGTCATCAGTGCCTTAATTTGGTCGGCTTGAGTTCCGGCCGAGTTGTAAAAATCGACAGGCGCAGAGTCATCGGGGGGGAGCGTCGGTCCTCCGTGATACTTGCGCCGCTCGATCGCGAGAGAGAGCCGATCCCATGACAAGAAAAACGCAGCAGCGAAGCGCCATCCGGCAGGTCTTTGACGAGATCGAGCGGCCGCTGAGCGCACCGGAGGTGCTCCAGGCGGCTCAGGATCTTGCGCCTGGGCTGGGGATCGCCACGGTCTACCGCAACATCAAGAGCATGACCGCCGAGGGGCTCCTCAAGATCGTCGAGCTGCCGGGCGATCCCAACCGCTTCGAGCGCGCCGATCGCCCCCGCAACCTCTACTTCCGCTGCAGGAACACCCAGAAGGTCTTCAGCTTCAACGCGGACGTCCCGAGGCTTCAGAGCCTCCTGCCTGACGACTTCAAGATCGAGCAGGCGGTGCTCTTCGTCGAGGGGACGCGGAGCTGAAGCAGGCGGGGCGTCCCTGCGGGGCGCCCTGCGCGCTTGCATCGGCGGCCCAAGTGTCCGACGATCGGGCCTCGCCGACGATCGGCGCCTTCTCGGAGCAGCAGCCTTGGTCAGAGTCGCCTTCCCCCCGCTGGATCCGGCCCGCCGCGCCGGCGCGCGCGCGGCCATCGCGCCCTTGAGCGCGCGGCTGGGCATGGCCGCGCGCACCGCCCCCTACCTGCCGCTGCGCGCGGACGGCGATGAGCCGCCCGGCTTGCCGACGCTGAACTTGGAGGACATCTCCGAGATCCCCTTCGTGCAGGACGTGCCCGGGATCGAGGCCTACCAGCACCGCGCCCGCGTCAGGGCTGGCGACGGCGACCTCTTCGTGGCCGTCACTCCTGCGGCGCCGGGCTACGAGGCCTATTGTCAGGGGCTCCTTGGCCTGGGCCGGCCCGAGGGGATCGTCGCCAGGCCAGATCCCGATGACCTGCTCGCCGTGGCCTCGGCCTGCCTCCAGCCGGAGGTCTTCGGGCGCCTCGTCGAGCGGGCCGCCGAGGCCGGCGGGCTGATCATCCACCCCTACATGGCCATCGAGGGGGTCTGGACGCTGGCGAGGCGGCTTGAGGAGGCCGCGCGCGCCCCTGTGCGCGTCATCGGCCCGCCTCCGCCCGTGCTCTGGCTGGCCAACGACAAGAACCTGCTCTCGGAGACCGTCGCCGCCATCCTCGGAGACACATGGCTGGTCGAGACCTGCGAGGCGCGCACGCCCGAGGCGATGGCCGACAGGCTCGCGTGGCTGGCGACGAGGCACCCGCGCGTCGGCCTCAAGCGCACCCGCTGCGCCTCGGCCATGGGCAATGCGGTCTTTGACGCCGGGCAGGTCAGGGCGGGAGCGCTGGGCCTCGTCTGGGCCTTCCTGGACCGGACGCGCTGGCCCGAGGGCGAGGACGTGCTGGCGGTGGCCTGGGAGGAGACGGACCTGTCGCCATCGACCCAGCTCTGGATCCCGGCCCAGGGGCCTCCGGTCGTCGAGGGGATCTATGAGCAGCTGCTCGAAGGCCCCGAGAAGGTCTTCCTGGGCAGCCGCCCGTCGACCTTGCCCGAGGCCATCAACGGCGCGCTGGCCGAGGCCTCCCAGGCTGTCGCCGAGGCCTTCCAGGCCATGGGCTACGTCGGGCGCTGCTCCTTTGACTTCATCGTCGTCGGCGACGTCCATGACCGGCCGCGGATCCTGTTCACCGAGTGCAATGGCCGCTGGGGGGGCACTAGCACCCCCATGCACCTGGTCGACAGGCTCCGGGGCGCCCCGCGCCCGCACTACGTCGCTCAGGACATCATGGACCCGAGGCTGGTCGGAGTGACTCTGGGCGAGATCCTGGCGCGGGTGGGCGACGAGGCTTACGACGCCCGCACGGGGCGCGGGCGCTTCGTCTTCTACAACGTCGGGCCGCTGGCCAACAAGGGCAAGCTCGACGTCATCGCGCTGGGCGAGACGCCCGACGATGCCCAGGAGGCCCTCAAGGCTCGCCTGCCGGCTCTGCTGGGTCTTGGCCCTCGGTGAGCGAGAGCGCGAAGGTCACCAAGGTCACCAGCCACAGGATCTTGGCGACGAGCAGGTGGATGAGCTGCATCCACCCCGGCGCCGAGAGCGCAATGTTGACGATCCCCAGCAGGACCTGGGCGATGACGATCACCATCATCGCCCCGGCGCCGCGGCGCAGCGAAGGCGACGCGCCGTCGAAGCGGGCGCGATCGCCGACGAGGATCAGGAGCAGGGCCGCGAGCATCGCCACGACCGGGTGCACCGCGCGCAGGCGGACGAGGAAGTGCTGATCGGCGCCCATGTCCGCGCGAACGTCCGTCCACAGCTGCGGCCCCAGGCGCAGCGCGGAGGGGAAGAGGGTGTCGCCCAGCGCCGTGATCGCGCCGGTCATGCTCACCGCGATGATGCCGAGCAGCGCCGCCAGGAGCCACCACTTGAGCGCCCCCCGCGCGCCAGAGAAGCGCAGCGACGGGCGCCCTGCGCCCCACCAGACCACCCCCGAGGCCGCCCCGGTCAGCACCAGCGTGTTGACGAGGTGAAGCGCCACGACGACCGCGCGCGCCACCGACGAGTCGTCCTCCACGAGCGACTTGAGGACGATCCCGGCGCCGATGAGCCCCTCGAAGATGACGAAGAAGAGCGTCACGATGGCCGCCCGCGTGGCCATGTGACGCGCCCCGAAGCGCGCCCAGGCCCACCCGATCAGGATCAACCCCAGGATGCCGCACGCCCCGCTGGTCAGCCTGTGGGTGAACTCGATGATCGTCTCGACGCGCTCGATCCGCGGGATGATCTCGCCATTGCAGGTCGGCCAGTGGCTGCCGCAGCCCGCACCCGAGCCCGTGATCCGCACCCAGGCGCCAAAGAGGATCACCCCGATGAGCCAGGCGAGGTTGAAACCGGCAAACTTCACGAAGCGATCGCTGCTGGCCATGACACCCCGACGGTTCGAGCCAGCGCCCCGAGGCGCCGACCCGTGAACATCCGGGCGCAGCATGACCGAACGAGAGACAGTCCACAACATCGAAACCACCGCAATGGGCGACAGCGGACCTGTCCGCTGTCGCCCATTGCGTCCTTAGGAACCGCCCTCGCGCCTTCTTTAGCCGAGAGGGCCTTGGTCCTGTCTTGACAGGCCCTCCGTTTTACGCGACAACCGACCTTGACTATCACCACCATCGCAACTCCAGAATCCCCGATGGAGCAAGGACCACCTCCTCATCGGGGGGAGGTCAAAGGCGATTCACCTGTTGCTTCCGAGGTCAAGGGATGAGCAAGCGGAGTTTGTGGGAGCGCCTCAACAGCGAGGTCAACATCGACAACATCAAGGCGCTCGTCACGGGGGATGGCGCCACGGGCGGCCCGAGATCGGCGCCGCTGGACAGCCAGGTCGATCAGATCCTTGAGTTCGCCTCCCAGGAGGCCAGGCGCCGCAACAAGCCCATCGAGGACGTCCTCGATGAGCTTGGCTTTGACCTCTCCGCCCTCCAGGGGGGGCCGGCACGGCGCCCCGAGCGCAGCGACCCGAAGCCGACCAGCGCCCCGAAGTCGAGCCTCTCCCCGAAGTCGAGCCTCACCCCGATCCGCGCGAAGACCCCCGAAAAAGAAGAGGAAGATGTCGACGTCGCCGGGCTGGGGGAGGAGATCCTGGAATTGCTCGACCCCATCGAGCCGCACGAGGTCGAGCTCTTCCTCTCCAAGCTCGACTCCGAAGGCGGCATCCTCGACCGGCTCGTCTGCCTCAACGCCTCCAACCGCCTCAAGGTCCACAAGGCGACCGCCCTGCTCGACGAGGACGGCCTCGGCAAGGCGCTCTTGCGCGCAGGCGTCCCGCCCGGGGAGCTGGCCGCGGCCTTGAGCGCCGAGCCCTTCTTCCCCCCCACCCGTGGCTCCGAATACTTCCGCGAGTACATCCTCGAGAACGACCTGATCCGCTACCGCGATGTGACCACGGCGGCGCGCACCGCCAAGAAGAAGGGCCTGCCCTTCCTTCAGGTCGCCATCGAGAGCGGCCTGATCAGCGAAGAGGCGCTCTTGAACGCCATCCAGGACTTCGCCGGCGCCACGGCCGCAAAGTTCCCCGGCAAGAAGATCGCCAAGGCGCTGCTGTCCGACTTCCCCATCGGGTGGGTCCGGGACTTCCAGATCGTGCCGCTGCGCAAGGCCAAGGGCGTCACCGCCGTGGCCGCCTCCTACCTGCCCTCGGTCGCGCTGCTTGAGGCGCTCTCCGAGGCGGTCGGCGGCGAGGTCCAGCTCCACATGGCGCCCGCGGACAAGATCAAGGAGGCCGTCGAGACCCACCTGGAGGCCTACGAGGCCCAGGTCGGCACGCCGCCCCCCTCACCGGCGGCCAACACCTCCCCCCTCTCGACGCCCCCCTCCTCCTCGATCTTCCCAGGCATCCAGACGCAGACTCGGCTCAGGATCCCGGGCATCAACACGAGCTCCGCGGTCGAGCTCGTCAGCGGCCTCTTCGCCTCGGCCGCCTCGGCCAGAGCCACCGACATCCACATCGAGCCGGTGATCGACGGCGGCGCGCGGGTGCGCTACCGGATCGACGGCATCTGCCACTCCATCCTGGGGCTCAACGCCGGCCTCTACAACGAGGTCATCGCCCGCATCAAGGTGCTGGCCGACATGGACATCACCGAGCGCCGCCGCCCCCAGGATGGACACATCCAGGGCGCCAGCCACGACATGCGCGTGGCCACCGTGCCGGCCAAGGGCGGCGAGAAGGTCACCCTGCGGCTGGTCAACAGCGGCAGCGTGACGATGAACCTCGACCTGCTTGGCCTGGAGGCCGACGCCCTGGTGACCCTGCGCGAGGTGGCCACCAAGCCCTTCGGCATGGTCCTGGCCACCGGCCCCGTCGGCAGCGGCAAGACCACCACCCTGTACTCCTGCCTCAACGAGATCGACCGCACCCAGCGCCACGTCATGAGCATCGAGGACCCCGTCGAGTTCAACCTCGAAGGCGCCAACCAGGTCGAGGTCAACTACGCCCTGGGCTTCGACTTCGTCCGAGGCCTGCGCGCGCTGCTGCGACAAGACCCCGACACCGTCCTCGTCGGCGAGATCCGCGACGAGGAGACCGCCCGGATCGCCGTGCGCGCCAGCATGACCGGCCTGATGGTCTTCAGCACCCTGCACGCCAACGAGTCCACCGGCGCCGTCACCACGCTGCGCAACTTCCACATCCCCTCCTTCCTCATCGCCAACTCCCTCAAGGGCGTCGTCGCCCAGCGCCTCCTGCGCCGCATCTGCCCCTCCTGCAAGACCCCTCACAAGGTCGGCGCCGCCGAGGCCACCGCCATCGGCATCAAGGAGTTCCCCAAGAACTTCAAGGCCTGGAGGGGCACCGGCTGCGAGCAATGCATGGGATCGGGATACATCGGGCGTATCGGCGTCTTTGAGATCTTCCCCGTCAACGAGACCGTCCGCGACATGATCCAGGAGGAGTCCAGCGAGCGCGAGATCCGCACCTACGCGCTGAGCCAGGGCATGCGCTCACTCCAGGACGACGGCCTCCAGAAGATCTCCGAAGGCATCACCTCCCTCGAAGAGTTCCACCGCGTCTTGCGCTTCTAACACCACCCATCACCTTCGCCCCCTGGCGAGACCGAAAGGAGAGCCACCATGTCACAAGACGACGTCAAAGAGCAGATAAGGCAGCAACTCAAGGGCAGCAAGGCCGCCGGCGCCGAAGACAAGCAGGAGGCCTCCTCCGGCGCCCCCAACCTCTTCACCCGCGCCAGCAAGCTTGAGGTCGCCTCATTCATGCGCGAGTTCGGCATCCTCATCGGCGCCGAATACCCCGTCGTCCGCGCCCTCAAGCTCCTGTCCGAGAACACCAGCAACCGCAACATGGCCTCGACCGTCTCCCAGCTCTCGGGCCTGGTGACCACCGGCACCTCGCTCTCCCAGGCCATGTCGCGGCACCCCTGGTATTTCGACCTCGTCACCATCAACATCGTCCGCGCCGCCGAGGCCAGCGGGCGCCTCGCCGAGGGCCTCGACTACCTCGCCGACCAGTACGAGTACGACCAGGAGATCCGCGACAAGGTCTCCTCCGCCATGGCCTACCCCGCCGTCCTGGCCGTCATCTCCCTCTCCGTCGTCCTGGCGCTGCTCATCTTCGTCATCCCCGACTTCGGCAAGTACCTCGAAGAGGCCGGCGGCAAGATCGAAGGCATCAGCAGCTTCGTCTTCGGCCTGAGCTCCTTCGTCTCCTCGCCCGTCGGCATCCCCCTGACCATCATCCTCCTGATCCTCCCCGTCGTCGTCGTCTACCAGTGGCGCCGACGCGACGAGATCGGCTTTGACACCTTCCTCGGCCGCATCCCCATCTTCGGACGCATCATGATGCTCGCCAGCCTGACCCGCTTCGTCAACATGATGCACATGCTGCTCGTCAACGACGTCAAGGTCCTCCAGGGGCTCGATCTGGCCAAGGGCGCCCTCGGCAATGCCTACCTCCGAAGGGCCATCTTCGACATGCACGCCAGCGTCCAGCAGGGCAAGAGCATGGCCGAACCCCTCGGCAACTACAGCAACTTCCCCTCCATCGTCCGCGACATGATCTCCGTCGGCGAAGAGTCCGGCAAGCTCCCCGAGATGCTCACCTACCTCGCCCGCTCCATGCGCCTTGAGCTGATGCGCACCACCGACCGCATCATGGTCCTGCTCCAACCCTTCATGCTCGTCTTCCTCGGCAGCATCGTCCTGCTGACCTTCCTCGTCTTCTTCGTCCCCTACTTCGAACTCCTCAGCCAGCTCGCCCGGATCAAGTAATCCATCCCCGCCCTGAAGCCGCTCCCCCCCCCGATCTCCGACCCAGCGACACCCTCCCTCACAACTCTCCGACCTGACCCGCGTCGCGCGACGTATCGCGCGACACGCCCATCAGAGTCGACCTCGTCCTCAACGGCGAACTCTACTCTCTCCTTCACAAACAGGCGACATGGGCGACTCCTTCATCATGTCGCCCTTGTCGCCTGTTCCCTGCGTCCAACAGCGGACACTTCCATAACCATATTCTTGACCCACGACATGACAGGCGACATCATGACTCGGACAAGAGCGCAGGGAGAGACGCCATGAACGACAAGGCTGGAAGCACCACCCGCCAGGAACCTCAACCCAAGAAGTGGTTCAGCCGGGAGGAGGCTTGTGAACTCCTGATGATCAACCCGAGGACCCTCCAACGACGCGTCAACAAAGGGGAGATCGAGCGCAGACAGATCGGGAGAGAGGCGAGCTACTTGATCCTCACCTCACCCACCCCCGAAAAACCAGCGCCACCAGCAAAGGCGACGCAGCCCAACTCGGCCTCCCCCCTGCGAGACACCTCGTTGCGCCAGACGGGGCGCTTCAAGGTCCCCGACCACCTGCGCTCGGCAACCCCAGGAGCGCTGTCCGAGGTCATCGAGGCGCTGACCGGTGACCTCGTCGACGCCCGCACCCAGCTCGCGCTCATCGAAGAGAAGCGCGACAACGCCGTCTCCATCGGCATCCGGCTGTCCAGTCAGATGGGCTCTCTCTCGGAGGAGGTTCAAGGGATCGAAGAGGAGCGCGACGCCCTCAAGGACAAACTCCAACGCGCCGAAGAGGACCTCGAAGAGGCCCGCGAGGAGCGCGACGAGCTGGAGTCACAGCTCGAAGACCTCTACGAGAAGCTCGGCACCCTCAAGGCCGAACGCGACGCCGCCAGGCGCGACCACCGCGCCCTCTTCGACGCGCTGGCCAGCCTCCAGACGGGCCTTGAGCAGATCGCGAACTCCTTCCTCTCCTTCCCCATCCGAAAGAAGCTCGCCATCCTCGTCATGGCCACGACCCGCTCCCTCAGCAGCCCGAACGACTGAGCGCCCACCCGGAGAGGCTCCCGACACCATCGGGCTCGCCTGGCTCGGTCCCCCCTCCTCGGACGGGCGCCCGAGACCGCCTCACCCTCGAACACCACGGCGAGCTTGACGCGAAGCCGGACCCGCGCCCCTACCCCACGGCCTCAAGCCACCGCTCATACGGAACCACGTTTGAACCACTTTCATCCTGGGCTTCCTGGTGGCCTAAAATGTAAGTGGCTTGAGCGTGGTTCCGTATCATCCCCGAACGCGCGCCTGCGCCTCGGCAACCTCGCCAGCTTCAACCCGCCCAGCTCCGTGCCGCGCACATCCAGCGCCTCCAGACCCGAGAGCGTCGACAACGCCTCCGCTCCAGTGACGCGCCCCAACCCCGCGATGTTGAGCTCCCGCAACCCCGACATCCCGGCCAGCGGAGACAGATCCCGCACCACCGTCCCCCACAACCACAACGCCTCCAGAGCGCCGAGCGCCCCGACTCCCTCCAAGGACGACAGCGCCGAGCGCTCCAGATACAAGCGCTTGAGCCCCCCGCACCCCGACAGCTCGCCCAACCCCCGAACCCTCGTCTCTCTCAACCCAAGCTCCGAAAGCGCGACACACCCCGAGAGCGCCGACAAGTCCTCCACCCCCGTCCTGTCGACATCGAGCCTCTCAAGAAGGCTCAAGCCGGACAAGCCGGACAGGCGACAAAGCCCCGCGTTCCCCCGCAAATCCAGCGCCCTGAGCCGCCCAAGGATCGCCAGCGGAGCCAGATCCCTCACACTGGCCTCAGGCACCTCAAGCTCCTCCAGCGCGCCCACCTCCGACAGCGCCCCCAGATCGTCCAGCCGGGCACCCTTTGTGATCCTCAAGGTCTTCAATGGCCCGACGCCCGACAGGAACGACAGCTCGGCCACGTCCACCGAGCCGACGCTCAACGACTCAAGCCCCAACCTCAGCCGCGCGAGCTGCTCAAAACCCTCGCCAAGCGAAAGCCCTCGCAGCGCCTCAAGCCCCTCCAGCGGCGACAGGTCGAGGCGATGATCCGGCAGGCTCAAGGACGAGAGCCGCGCGCACCCGACCAGCCCCGACAGGTCGCCGCGCGCCTGCCAGCCCTCCAGATCCAGCTCGCGGAGCTTCGGCAGCCTCGCCAGCGGCTTGAGGCTGACCTGCCCTCGACCCCTGATCGCGACCGCCTCCAGCTCCGGCATGCCCTCCAGAGCGTCGAGCGAAGACCAGACGTCGAGATCGACCACGACGGCGCGCGCGGCGCTTGAAGGCCGCCCGCGCCCAAGGATCGACCCTCGATCACCCATCGCGAGAGTGTCGTTTGAGACGCCCATGTCTCCCCCAGAGTTTGAGTTCCGAGGCGATTATGAAGCACAGTAACCCGATGGCGAGAATTTCTCGTCTGGGAGAAGCGCCCCCCATGCAAAGCCCAGGTGCGATGGAGATCCTGCTGCCGGCGGCCTTCGCGGGCCTCGTCGCCGTCGGCGTCACCCTGAGCGTCGAGCGCTGGGGCGGCCGCGTCGGCGGCCTCATCGGCACCCTCCCCACCACGATCGTCCCCGCCTCGATCGGGATCTACCTCCAGAGCGAGGAGCCCGGCGCCTTCGAAGCCGCCATGGTCGCCGCCCCCCTGGGCATGTTCATCAACGCCATCTTCCTGGCACTCTGGCGCGTCATCCCCCCTCGCCTGCCCCCGCTGACCCTGACCGCCCGCCTGGCCCTCATGTCGGCCTGCTCCCTGACCATCTGGCTCGCGCTCGCCCTCGGCGTCGTCCTCGCCCTCAACGCCCTCAAGACCTCAGGGGCCTCGCTGATCGCGATCGGCTGGGGCGCGACGGCCACCATGGCGCTCGTCGGCGTCTGGGCCTGCCTCAACGCCCCGCCCGCGCCCGCCGGGCGCCGCCGCATCGGGCCGCTGACGGTGATGTCCAGAGGGCTCCTCGCCGCCTCCGCCATCGCCGCCGCGGTCTGGCTTGCGGCCGTCGGCGGCCCCGTCGCGGCGGGGGTCGCTGCCGTCTTCCCCGCCATCTTCCTGACCACCATGGTGTCGCTCTGGCTCTCTCAAGGCGAGGCCGTCCAGGTCGGCGCCGTCGGCCCGATGATGCTCGGGTCCACGAGCGTGGCCCTCTTCAGCGTCCTGGCCTCCTGGAGCATTCCGACCCTCGGGCTCGTCGCAGGCGTCGCCGTGGCCTGGATCGGCGCCGCCCTCTGCGCGACCCTGCCCGCGTGGCTCTGGCTTCGGAGGAGAACTTGAGACGCGCGATCCTGATCGGCGCTGCCTTGTTGAGCGCCTGCGCCCCCTCAACCGCGCCCTCTCCAGATGGTGAGCCCATGGCCGACGCCGGAACCCTCGAACCGGACGCGACCCCCGACGCGCTCGACCGTGACGCCGATGACGGTGCGATCCCCGGCCCGACGGGCGTCTTCGAAGCCAACGGACACCGGGTCACGGTGACGACCGAGGCGCTCGAAGGCGATCTGAGGCGCTATGTCATGACCTCGACGGCGCCGCTGCGCGATGGCGAGCCCATCGGCGGCCGCGTGGAGTTCGTCGAGGAGCCGGGCCAGATGATCCTGCGATCCGGCAACGACGTCCTCGACGCGCTCTTCGCGCTGGCCATTGAGGAGGCGAGGCAGAACAGCGTCGAGGCGATCTCGGACGCCGCCTTCAACCACGGCCAGGGCGTCGACTGCGCCTGCTTCGAAACCGGCGCGAAGTGGAATTACGTCTGGACCCGCGACACCGCCTATGCCGTCGATCTCGCCCTCGCCATGATCGACCCCTCCCGCGCGAGGCGCTCACTGGAGTTCAAGCTCTCGGGGCTCAAGGGCTCCGGCGAGGACCCCCAGATCGTGCAGGACACGGGCTCGGGGGGATCGTGGCCCGTGAGCACGGATCGCGTGGTGTGGGCGCTGGGCGCCAGAGAGGTGCTCCGCTTCCTCGACGGCCCCGAGCGCGACGCCTTTCGGGCCAGAGCCTATGAGGCGCTGACCCACACGTTGGCGCTTGACCGCGAGATCGTCTTTGACCCCCGCGACGGGCTCTATCGGGGCGAAGCGTCCTTCCTGGACTGGCGCGAGCAGTCCTACCCCTCGTGGACCGCCTCGGATACGGTCCACATCGGCGCCTCCAAGGCCCTGTCGACCAACGCGGCGCACGCCATCGCGCTCCTCGTCGCGGCGCAGCTGGCCGGGGAGCTGGGCCGGCCCGAGGAGGCGGCGTCGTGGCGGGCGCAGGCCGAGGCGCTGGCGGCGTCGATGCGGGAGGCCTTCTGGCTGGAAGAGGCGGGGATGTTCGCGTCGCTGCGCTCAGGCGACCTCGACCCGGCCACGCTCCACAAGTTCGACCTGCTGGGTCAGTCGCTGGCCGTGTTGCACGACATCGCGCGCGGGGAGCAGGCCACGAGGACGGTCGCGGCCTACCCGCGCTCGTCGGTGGGTCCGCCGGTGATCTGGCCGCAGCAGCCGGGCGCGCCGATCTACCACAACCGGGGGATCTGGCCCTTCGTGACGGCCTATGGGCTGCTGTCGGCGCGCCGCACGGGCAATGCGGCGGTCTTTGACCGCGATCTGGAGTCGCTGCTGCGGGGCGCGGCGCTGAACCTGTCCAACATGGAGAACTTCGAGTTCTCGACCCAGGCGGCGTGGTTCGACGACGGCGACCTCTCCGGGCCGGTGGTCAACTCCCGGCGCCAGCTCTGGTCCGTGGCGGGCCTGATCGCGGCGTGGATCAAGGGCGTCTTCGGGGTTGAGGTCGATGAGGATGGGCTGCGAGTTCGGCCTTTTGTCACCCCCGCGCTGCTCGACGCCTGGCCGGGTGTTGAAAATACGGTTGAATTGCGCGGGTTTGGCTGGCGAGGCCGGAGGATCGATGTCGAGATCATCTTGCCGACGGCGCGAGGTCAGGGGGGCGGGCCGCTGGAGATCGTGGGCGCGTCGCTCAACGGGTCGCCGGTCGGAGAGGAGGGCCTCGACGGGGCATTGCGGACGGGCGAGATCAACGCGCTGAGGATCGTGCTGGGCGAGGCCGGGGACGACGGCGGCGCGGCGAGGGTGGTCGACGGCGATGGGGATGTTTTTGCCCCGCATGAGCCGACCTTGGAGTCGGTGGTGCAGGGCGAAGGGGGGATCGAGCTCAGGTTCAGCGGTGGAGGTGGGCCGGGGGTCCTGTTCAACATCTTTCGGGACGGCGCGCAGGTGGCTTCGGGGGTGAGCGGGCCGACCTGGGTCGATCCCGATTCTGATGAAGCGGAGACGAGATCCCATTGCTACGCGGTGGAGGCGATTTTTCGGGAGAGCGGGCATCGCTCGCACCACTCCAGGCCGGGGTGCTGGTGGGGTGCTGAGGGGAGGCGGGTGCATGAGATCAACGCGTGGGGTTTTGATCAGACAGGGGGGAGCTGGGGTCAGACGCTGGGGGTGGCGCACCGGGTCGACTGGGGCGATGGAGGTCACGGGCTGGAGGTGGTCAGCTTCAGGCCGAGGTGGACGGGCCGGAGCTACCTCCAGTTGATCTATGGCAATGGCGCAGGGCCGATCTCGACGGGGATCGCCGGGGCGGTCAAGCGGGTCGTGATCGAGGACGTCGAGACGGGGGAGCAGGTCGGCTCGGGGGCCTTCTCGATGCCGCAGCTTGGGAGCTGGGAGCGCTGGGGGGAGTCTTCGCGGGTAGAGGCGCAGCTGGACGCAGATCGGCTCTATCGGGTGCGGATCACGGAGGGGGTCAACATGACCTTCTTCGAGCACTTCGTGCCTTATACGGGCGGTATCGGAGGGGGGCCGGCGCCTTACAACCGCGCCAACATCGCCGCGCTGCGCCTCTTGCTCGTGGAGGGGGTCGAGCGCCGAGGGCCGGAGGCGCCTTCGGTGGCGCTGGACGGCGTGGGCGACTTTGACGACTTCCCGGCGGAGCAGCGCGTGGAGCCGGGGGTCAGGCTCCAGCCCTGGTCGGCCTTCGCGATGACCTGGGACGCGCAGGCGCTTTATGTGGCGGTGGCTTCGGAGGCCTTTGAGGACCCCTACAAGCCGCTGAACATCTACATCGAGGCGCGCGCGAGCCTTGGGCCGGCGGTCCAGAGCGTCGGGGTGGCCTACGGCGGGCAGACGCCGGCGCTGCCCTTCGAGGCGACGCACCTGATCACGGCGCGGCGTTTGAGCGACGACGGCTCGCCCGAAGGCCCGTGGAACGGCGTTTTTCGGGCTCAGGAGGGCCAGTGGCGCCGACAGATCAGGCTTGAGCCGCAGCGGCAGTGGTGGGTCCAGGGCGATCACCACGTCCTGTCGCTGCGCGTCCCGCTGGAGGTCCTCGGCGCGGCCACGCGGCTGAGGGTGGCGGCGCACGTGGTCAACGGCGCGCCCGGCCACGAGTGGAAGGAGGTCATCCCGGCCAGCCACACGCCGTGGGAGGCCCGCGCGGGCGGCTTCTTCGAGGTCGATCTGAGCGGGCCGCGGCCTGCGAGCGCGTGGGTCGTGCGCTGAGCCGAGGCGATCCGGGGTTTGAGGCCGGCGAGCGCGTGGAGCGCGCGGCGGGCGAGCGGTGCGGCGGCGAGCAGGAGCGCGGCGACTTGATCCTGAGCGACCCAAGGGGATAATCTGGCCGCGCGACCCCCTTCCATCCGAGGGACACATGTCAGGGACAGTGATCGTCGACTATGAGATGGGCAACCTCGGGTCGATCAAGAACATGCTCAAGGCCATCGGCCACGGCTCGACGATCTCGGCGCGGCCGGAGGAGATCGTCGCGGCAGAGCGCCTGATCCTGGCCGGCGTCGGGGCCTTCGACGCGGGCATGTCCAACCTGGAGCGGCTGGGCCTGATCGACGTGCTGCGCGAGGCGGTCGTCGAGCGCGGCGCGCCCGTGCTGGGGATCTGCCTGGGGATGCAGCTGCTGTCCCGATCCAGCCAGGAGGGAGAGCTGGCCGGGCTGGGCTGGATCGACGCGCGCACGATGCGCTTTGCGCCGCCGACCCGCGAGAGCGGCCTGAAGATCCCGCACATGGGCTGGAACCAGGTCACGGCCCAACGAGGGTGCGCGCTGTGGGGGCTGCCCCAGGAGGAGATGCGCTTCTACTTCGTGCACTCGTACCACGTCGTGTGCGAGGACCCCGGCGACGTGCTGGGCACGACCCACCACGGCCACGACTTCGTCTCGGTGGTGGGGCGCGACAACATCCTCGGCGTCCAGTTCCACCCCGAGAAGAGCCACAAGTTCGGCAAGATGCTGCTTCAGAACTTCGTTGAGCGCGCCTGAGGATGCTTGGAACCCGCGTCATGCCGGCCTTGCTGCTGGATCGGGGCCGTCTGGTCAAGACCGTGCGCTTCAAGTCGCCGGCCTACGTCGGCGATCCGGTCAACGCCGTCAAGATCTACAACGAGAAGGAGGTCGACGAGCTGGTGGTGCTGGACATCGGGGCCACGCCGCAAGGGCGCGCGCCGGATCTGGAGACGCTGGCCAAGTTGACGGACGAGTGCTTCATGCCGCTGGCCTACGGGGGCGGCCTGCGGACCCTGGAGCAGGTGCGCGCGGTGCTGGGCCTGGGCGTGGAGAAGGTCATCCTCAACAGCGTCGTGGCCGAGCGCCCGGCCTTCGTCACGGAGGTCGCCCGCTTCTGCGGCAGCCAGAGCGCGGTCGTGTCCATGGACGTCAACAGCTCGTTCTGGAGGCGGCGGCCCCAGGTGTACACGCGGGGCGGCCAGCATTGCACCAAGGTCGACCCGGTGGCCTACGCGCGGCGCGCGGTGGAGCTGGGGGCCGGGGAGCTGCTGGTGTGCTCCATCGAGCGCGAGGGGACGTGGCAGGGCTACGATCTGGAGCTGCTCAAGAGCGTCACGGCGGCGGTCGACGTGCCGGTCGTCGCCCTCGGCGGCGCTGGAGGGCTCGAACACCTGCGGCAGGCCGTCAAGGTCGGCGGCGCCTCGGCCGTCGCCCTGGGCAGCATGGCCGTCTACCAAGGCAAGGATCTTGGAGTGCTGATCAACTTCCCGGCGCGCGCCGCGCTCAAAGAGCTCTTCGACTGACCCCGACGCGGCCGCGAGCTCTGAGCCCGCTGCCCTCGACCACGGCCCTCGACCACGGACGCCGCTTCATGAAGATCTGCTCCCGGTGCATCTACAACGAGACCATCCCCTACATCACCTTCGACGACGCGGGGGTCTGCAACTACTGCCACACCTCCGATCAGCTCAACCTCGACTACCCCACCGGCGACAAGGGCCGCCTCATCCTGGAGGACCTGGCCGAGCGGATCAAAGCCGAGGGCAAGGGCAAGAAGTACGACGTCGTCGTCGGGGTCAGCGGCGGCTGCGACTCCTCGTACATGCTCCACCTGTGCAAGGAGCTGGGCCTGCGGCCGCTGGCCGCCCACTACGACAACACCTGGAACTCGACCACGGCGGTGGAGAACATCCAGAAGGTGACGGGCGCCCTGGGCGTGGACCTGTTCACCCATGTTGTTGATAACATTGAATATTCGGACATCTTCAGGTCCTTCATGCTGGCCTCGGTGCCGGACATCGACTCGGCCTCGGACCTGGGGCTGGCCACGACGCACTACCTGGCGGCGCGCAAGTTCGGCATCAAGACCATCTTCGAGGGGCACTCCTTCCGGACCGAGGGCATCTCGCCGCACGGCTGGTTCTACATGGACGCGCGCTACATCAAGTCCGTCCACGACCGCTTCGGGTCGATGAAGATGAAGACGCTGCCGAACCTCTGGCTGCACAAGTGGCTCAAGTGGTCGGCGGTCGACAGGATCCGCAAGATCCGCCCGCTCTACTGGCTGGACTACGACAAGGCGGCGACGAAGGCGATGTTGACCGAGCAGTACGGGTGGAAGTGGTACGGCGGCCACCATATGGAGAACCGGACGGCCTGGTTCACCAACAACTACTACCTGCCGCGCAAGTTCGGCATCGACCTGCGCTATTGCGAGTTCTCGGCGCTGGTGCGCTCCGGCCAGATGGCCCGCGACGAGGCGCTGGAGGCGATCAAGGCGCCCAAGCCCTTTGACGAGGCGCTGCTGACGGAGGTCAAGAAGCGGCTGGGGTTCTCCGACGAGGAGTTTGACCGCGTGATGGCCTTGCCGCCGAAGAGCTACCGCGATTACGAGACCTACAAGAAGACCTTCGAGCGCCTCAAGCCCTTGTTCTGGTTGATGGTCAAGTTCGACATGGTGCCCTTGAGCTTCTACCTCAAGTACACGCGCACCTACGAGGACGGCAAGTGAAGGTCCTGCACCTGCCGATCAACATCGCCTCCCAGATCAGCGTCACGGTGCAGGCGCTGCGCGACCTGGGGGTCGAGGCGCGCGGGCTGGTGCGCAACAACGCCACCATCCAGTCGACCGAGGCGATCGAGGACTTCCCGCTGACGGCGACCCGGCGACAGCCAGCGCGCTTCGTCGGGCAGCGCATGGGCTGGCTCAAGGCTTACGGCGAGGCGATCAGGTGGGCGGACGTGGTCCACTGGCACTTCGGCCTCCAGACGCTGCCGATGGAGCTAGACCTGAGGATGCTGGAGCGGCTGGACAAGCCGCGGGTGGTGGAGTTCTGGGGCAGCGACGTGCGCATCCCCGAGGTGGCCACGCGCGACAACCCCTACTTCGCCGAGGTGTACCGCGGCTGGCCCGAGCTCTACGAGGGGGCGGCCGAGCGCTCGCTGCGCACCCAGATGGCCTTTGGTCGAAGGGGCTTCGTGTGTCTGGCGCCGGACGCCGACATGAGGTCCTACATCCACGGGGATCTCTTTCGGGACGTGAGGATGACGCGGGCGCGGATCTCGACGGCGCGCTTCGAGCCGCGCTACCCGGACCCGGGGTGCCGGCGGCCGGTGGTGGCGCACATGCCCTCGAAGAAGGCGCTCAAGGGCACGGCGTCGATCGTGGCGGCGGTCGAGGTGCTTCAGCGGCGCCTGGACTTTGACTTCGTCCTGATCCACGGCGTCCCGCACGCCGAGGCGATGGCGCTGCTGGCCGGGTGCGACGTCTTCATCGACGAGGTGGTCTCCGGAGCCTACGGCCTTGCCGCGCTGGAGGCGATGAGCCTGGGCAAGCCGACCGTGGTCTACCTCAAGGAGGCGATGGTCAAGAGCTACCCGCCGGAGAACCCGATCGTCAACGCGCGCCAGGAGGATCTCGTCGAGGTGCTGGAGGGCTTGCTGACCGATGGCCCGCGCCGGCACGCGCTGGGGAGGCAGGCGAGGGCCTACGCGCAGGCGCGGCACGACGCCCTCGTGGTCGGGCGGCAGCTCATCGAGCTGTACGAGGAGCTCGCGCGCACCTGGCACCATGGGCGCGCGTGATCTGCTCAAGCGGCTCCTTGGGGAGTCGGCGGTCTACGGGATGGCCGGGGCGATCCAGAAGTCCATCGGGCTCTTCCTGATCCCCATCTACACGCGCTGCTTCACCCCCGAGGAGTATGGCGTCCTGGCGCTGCTGTCGGCCTTCTCGGTCCTCTTCGACATCTTCATCGTGCTGGGGCTGGACAACTCGGCGGCGCGCTGGTTCTACGACACCGAGGAGGTCGAGGACAGGCGGATCACGATCGCCTCGTGGTTCTGGTGCCAGCTCGCCGTTGGCCTGTTGACGGCCGCCGGGCTGCTGCTGGCGGCGCCGCTGATCGCCCCGCTGCTGCTGGGCGAAGGCGGGGACGTGCGGCTGATGTCGCTCGTGATCCTGCTGGTGCCGCTGGGCACCTTCTTGAAGGTCACGGGCAACACGCTGCGCTACCAGCGCGCGGCGTGGAAGGCGGCCACCTTCTCGGTGGTCAGCGCCTTGAGCACCGTGGGGCTGGTCATCCTCATGGTCGTCGGGCTGGATCTGGGGATGATCGGGGTCTACGCCGGACAGATCGCGGCCCTGTGCCTCGTCGCCGTCGTCGGCGCCTTGCTGCTTCGGCCCTGGATCGCCCCGCGACACGCCTCGCGCGAGCGGCTGCGGCAGATGCTCTCCTTTGGCCTGCCGCTGGTGCCGGCCGGGATCGCCTCCTGGGTGCGGCTGTCCTCCGATCGCCTCATCCTCCAGAGCTCCTGGTCCGAGGCCGAGGTCGGCCTCTTCGCGCTGGCCTTCCAGCTGGCCGCCGTCGTGGGCTTGTGCACCTCGGCCTTCGACATGGCCTACGGCCCCTTCGCCTACTCCATCCACCAGCAGCCCCACGCGCGCGACCTCTACGCCCGCGTGCTGACGCTCTTCGCCTTCGGCGGCGCGTGGCTCTGCGTCGTCGTGTCGCTCTTCGACGATCTGATCATCGCGCTGCTGGCCACCGAGGCCTACGCCAGCGCCGCCAGCGGCGTCCCCATGCTGTGCTTCTCGCACCTGTTCTACGGGATGGTCGGGATCGCCTCGATAGGGCCAGGGATCGTCAAGAAGTCCGGGCCGGTGGCCACGAGCATCTTCATCGCCGCCGCGGTCAGCCTTGGGATGAACTTCGCGCTCATCCCCTCGCTCGGGCGAGACGCAGCGGCGCTGTCCAACATGTGCTCCTCGCTGGCCGCCGCGGCGTGGCTCTTCTGGCAAGGGCAGCGCCTCTACCCGATCCCCTACCGCTTCGGGGGCGTCGCCGCGTGCGTGCTGACGGCCTGGGCCATCGTCGCCGTCGATACATTTTTCATCAATGATCACGGCCACTTCGCCACCGCGATCCGGGCCTTGATGGCCCTCGGCTATCTCACCCTGGCGCTCCCCCTCGGCATCTCCCGGCTTGCGCGCGAGGCCTGAGCAGGCGAGGCCTCATCAGGCGAGGCCTCTGCAGGCTCACCGCCCCAGCGCCTGCTCGCCCAGCGCCAGCATCCTCGCCGCGAGCGTCCGGCGCTCAAAGCGGCCTATCGCCGCAGAGTCGCGCGAGACCCGGATCTCTCCCTGGGCGAAGGCCCTGAGGGTGTCCGCGATCCGCTCCGGATCGTCGCCGCAATGAAGGCCTGCCCCGCACGCCTCGATCAAGACCCCCGGAGAGCCCGGCTCCAGGCGGCCGATCACGAGGATGGGCGCTTCGGCGTCGAGGTACTCGTAGACCTTGCCAGACATGATGCCCGGCGGGCAGTTGAAGAAGAGCAGCCCGTCTGCGTCGCGCTGCATCCTCAAGGCGTCCTCCCGGCTGACCGCCCCATCGAAGCGCGCCCACTGCCCCACCCCCTCCCGCTTGAGAGCTTCGGGCAGGTGCGGCGCGATGCCGACGAAGCAGAGCTCAAGCCGATCCAGCGTGGCCCGGTCGCCGCGCTCCTTGAGCAGCCGCAGGGCCTTGAGCAGCGGTCCCGTATCTTCGATGTTCTGGTAGAGGGTCCCGGTGTAGATCAGCCGCAGGAGCCCGTCGTCCGGGAAGATCCGGGCGGCCGGGAGCGCGTCGCGGGCGTCAGCGTCAAAGCCATTCTCGATGACCTCCACGGGCCGCCCGTGGCGGCTCGACAGCGCGTCGGCCAGCGGGCCGCTCACCGTCGTGATCACGTCGGCCCGCGTCACGAAGTGCCGCTCCAGCGCGCGCTCCAGAGGGTGAAGGAGCGGAACCCCTGTAAACATCGGGCTGTCCACGAAGGGATCTCGAAAGTCCGCCATCCACACCCTCGCCCGCCCAAGGCGCTTGAGCGCCGCCCCGATGACGTGACACGCGCAGGGGCTGAAGGTCGTCACCGCCAGATCCCAGGGCGCGCCGCCAGAGCGCCTCAGCAGCGTCCTGAGCGCCGGCAGTATCCAGGGGTCCGTGTAGTTGGGCAGGCGGATGGTGGTCAACACGCCCGTCCTGTTGCGATAAACCTCGATCCTCGCCCGGAGCGACTCCTTGAGCGTGGGGTCCGCGCTGGCCTTCGCGGGCCGGGCCTCCGAGGACATCCACCGCCGCAGCGGGTTGGGGTGAGGCTGGTAGATCACCTCCACGTCCAGCGGCGGCAGGTTCAAGGCCTTCGGGCGACCCAGGCACTCCTGGCTCGTCATCACCGTCACCTCGTGGCCCTGCTCCGCCCACGCCCGAGCCCAGGAGTAAGGTCGATGCGAGGCGATCGTGTTGAAGGGCGGGTAGAAGTACGAGACGATCAGGATCTTCATGAGCCGATCAAACCCTCGATGCTGAAGGGGCGCTCGCTGTCGAGCCGCCCTCGCGCAGCTCGCGCTGAGCCGCCTCCCAGCCCAGCAGCGCCCGCTTGCGCGCAGCACCCCACCGGTAGCCGCTGATCGCCCCCGAGCGGCGCAGCACCCGATGGCAAGGCACAAGCACCGCGACCGGGTTGCTGCCCACCGCCGCGCCCACCGCCCGCGAGGCCGAGGGCTGGCCGATGGCCTCGGCCACGTCCGCGTAGGACACCACGCCGCCCGAAGGCACCCTCAAGAGCGCCTCCCACACCTTGAGCTGGAAGTTCGTTCCCTTCAAGTGCATCCACAAAGGCCCCTCCCCGCGCCCGCCTGCGAAGATCCGGTCCACCGTCGCCCCCGTGGCCGGACCATCCTCGACCAGGTGAGCCCCGCTCCAGCGCGACCTCAAGCCCTCGATGTCGAAGCCCTCGTCATCCTTGAGGAACTGGAGCTCGCACACCCCCAGATCGGTCATGGCCAGCCAGCAGCGCCCGAAGGGCGTCTCGTGGACCCCGTAGCGGATCGTGACCCCCTGCCCCTCGCTGCGCCATTGCCCCGGCGTGACCCCGTGGACGCCCACGAAGAGATCGTGCAGCCTCCCAGGCCCCGAGAGGCCCGCCTCCCAGGACACCTCCAGCAAGCTCGACGACTCGGCCATCAAGGACTCGGCGTAGCTGGCGGTCAAGAATTGCACGAAGCGCTTGGGGCTCACGCCGGCCCAGCGCTTGAAGAGGCGCTGGAGGTGGTGCTCGCTCAAGCCGACGTGCGCGGCCACGTCCCCAAGGGAGGGCTGGCCCTTGAAGTGCAACCCCAGGTACTCAATAGCTTTTTCGACGCGACGGTAATCGGCGACGGTCATCTTCGGGCTCCTCTTGCTGCGCTCCGGCGCCTGGTGGCCGCGCTGTCGCCTCTTCGACAGACGGCCTGGGCGCCAGGGCCTCGCGCTTCGAGGGACAAGTTAGAGGCGCGGCCCAGGCCCCTCAATCCGATTCTTGCGCGAGGATCGCGGGGCAAGCGAGCGATCCTCGCGCGGCCCGCGGGCTACCTCTGGACGCCGACGAGGCGCGCGCCGATCCCGGCCAGGGACAAGGCGATGGAGGCCGCGTCCGGCCTGTCGACGCCGTCGTCGGTCGTGTCCACGTCGTCCTGCGCGAGCCTGTCGAGGATCGGCGCGATGGCGTCGACGGGGAAGGGCAAGGCGCCCTCGGGGAGCTGCCTCAAGGCGGCCAGCAGCTCGGCGCGGCGCACGGCCCCCGCCAGGGTGCCGTCGATCGAGGTCACCTGGCCGTTCTGGATGACGACGGTGGCCTCCAGGCGCACTTCGTAGAGGGTCAGCCGCAAGATCCCGTCGCCGAAGGGGATCAGGAAGGGGAAGGTGGTGCCGGGTCCGCCGGCGGAGAGCGTCTGGCCGCTGAGCGTCGCCGACAGGACCACGCGCGGCGCGCAGGTGTCGGGGTCCAGCAGGCTCGCGCCGACGAGGTAGTCGCAGACCTCGCCCTGAAGGTCGCAGGCGAGGTCATCGGGGCTTAGAGCGCCGTCGTAGGCCGCCAGCTCGAAGGGGTTCTGCTGGAAGTCGAGGAAGTCCATCAGCAGGATGAGGCTGCCCTGATCGACGCCGTCCTGAATGGGTCCGTTGACCAGCGCGCCGAGGACCCCGAGCTGGTTGTCCGGTCGACCATCCCCGGTCAGATCCAGGCCCGCGCCGGCGTCGGCGATCCGAGCCTGGATGAACTTGACGGCGGTCTGCCCGAAGTCGGGCTCGCAGACGCAGCCCGAGGCGTCCCCGCGACAGACGCCCTGGACGCACGCGTCGCCGAGGGTGCACTGGACGCCGTCGTCGCAGGCCCCTTCGCTCAGGGGGGAGGCGACGCAGCCGAGGGTGTCATTGCATCGATCGTCGGTGCAGACGTTGTCGTCGTCGCAGATCACGGGGGCGCCCTGGCAGCGGCCTTGCTGGCAGGTGTCGCCTGTCGTGCATGCGCTCTGGTCGTCGCAGCGGGCGGCGTTGAGCTGGTAGACGCAGTCGCCGCCTTCGGGGTCGCACAGGTCCGAGGTGCAGGGGTCGCCGTCGTCGCAGATGGAGTTCAGGCCGACGCAGCAGGGGTTCTCGGTGGGGAGGTTGAAGCACCCGGCCAGCGCGTCGCAGCCGTCGATGGTGCAGATGTTGCCGTCGTCGCAGTTGGCCGCTTGATCCGCGACACACGCGCCCTTGTCGCATGTGTCGCCTGTCGTGCATTCGTCGCCGTCCGAGCAAGGATTGTCGTTGGGGGTGTTGTCGCAAGCGCCGCCGCTGCAGGTGTCGTCGGTGCAGGGGTTTCCGTCGTCGCAGTCGAGCGGATCCCCGGCGCAAGCCCCGACGCGACAGGCGTCACGCTGGGTGCAGGCGTCGCCGTCGTCGCAGGCGACGCCCTCGTTGACGGGGTCGAAGACGCAGCCGCGGGCTGGATCGCAGCGAGGGGCGGCGCAGGGGTTGTCGCCCTCGCACGACACGACGTCGCCGCCGCGACAGACGCCGGCGAGGCACCTCTCGCCGAAAGTGCAGGCGTCGCCGTCGTCGCAGGGGTCGTTTTCGAGGCGGATGGTCCATTCAAAGGGCGACACGCCGGGGTCGCAGAGCTCGCATCGGGATCGAGGTGAGGGGGAGAAGGCGTCGCGGCAGACGCCGTCGATGAGGCAGCGGTCGGGGGCGATCTCCCAGGCGCAGTGACCAGCGTCGAGGCAGCGGTCGGTGGTGCAGGCCAGCGCGTCGTCGCAGTCGGCGTCGATCTGGCAGGAGCGCGGAGGGCCAGGGAGGTCGTCGGCGTCGGGCTGGCCGGGATCGGCGTCTGAGCCCGCGTCGACAGGCTCGGGGATGGGCGGCAGGTCGAGCTCGCGGGTGCAGCCGACCAGGGTCACGACGGCCAGCCAGAGCGCCAGCGCGAACAGCGGGCCGGGGATTGAAGGGTGGCGCCGGGTCATTGCAGCTCTCCACGGACGATGGTGTTGCCCCCCTGGCGCTGGAGGGTGCGGGGCACGATGGTGATGATCAGAGGCTCGTTGAGGCCGTCGATGGCTTCCGAGAGGTCGATGGAGGGGAGCGGGAAGCTGCCGAGGCCGTCGCCGCCGAGCAGCTCCAGGAGCGCGGGGATGAGGCTGGCCTCGATCAGCTCGCCGAGGACGGCCTCGAAGCTGATCAGGTCGTCCTGGACGACGTTGATCTCAAGATCGGCCGACTCGATGCTCTCGACGGCCAGCCCGATCCCGCCCTCCTGGGCGCGCAGATCGAGGCCCGCGGTGAAGCTGGCGAAGACGACCACGTCCAGCGGCGCGCCGAAGACCTGCATGCTGGCGTCGATGCGAAGATCGCCGATGTGCAGCAGCAGGCGCCCCTGCGGGTTGCAGTCGCTGGCCGTGGGCTGGAGCATCCCGCTGAGGGTCATGGTCAGGTCGCTGACCCCGAACTGCCCCAGGTCGAGCCCGCCGAGCAGCTCAGGCGGCAGATCGAACTCCAGCAACCCTCCTCTCCAGGCCCCGTGCAGGAGCTGCCCGAGCAGGTCGTCGGACAGGATCATCTCAAAGCCGCCCTCGCCTGGGATCAGCAGGCTCTGGGCGCCGTCGAGGCACCCCGCCCTGCCCAGAGCGCCGAGGTTGTCGTAGGGGACGGCCCGCGCGGCGAAGGCGCCGGCTTCGAAGGCCAGCGCCATGCCGTCGGGGTCGATCCCGATGGCCGCGTAGGCCGTCCGCAGGCGCACCGGGATGGACTGGCCCGGATCGGAGAGGGAGGGGAAGTCGAGGGTGGTGTCCAGCGCCAGCCCGCCGAGCGCGTCCTCCAGCAGCGGCTTGATGGAGTCGGCCAGGGCGCCGCGGAACTGCGCCTCAAGGTCGTTGATCAGGCTCGGCAGGAAGGCGTCGACCAGCCAGCCGATCAGGAGCTGGAGGATGAAGCTGGTGAAGCGGAAG
Organism: Pseudomonadota bacterium; assembly: GCA_005804885.1. Taxonomy (GTDB): domain Bacteria; phylum Myxococcota_A; class Bradymonadia; order Bradymonadales; genus SYOX01. The sequence goes on along the minus strand of SYOX01000180.1, from coordinate 4,887 downwards.
CGGGCGTTGTTGATGGCCACCTGAACGCCCTCGTCCTCGATGAGCACGACGAGCTGGCGGTCCTGGACGTCGAGCGCGACGTCCGCGTCGATGACGAGGCTGTCGGCCTCCAGAGATCCGTTGAAGGAGCCGGCCCGCATCCCCGCGCGGATATCCGGGATGAAGATCCGCAGGTGGAGCACCCCCTCTTCGGGGATCAAAGACACCTGGGGGTCGCCGTGGTCAAAGGAGGTCACCCGGATGGTCAGGCCCGCGAAGGTCCCGGCCGGATCGGGGATGAAGCTGCCGATGTCGAAGGTGTCCAAGATGATGTCGAAGATCGTGGCGAAGTCGTTCGCGGGCAAGGTCCGGTCGCCGTCGTCGAGCACCTCGCGATCCAGGAACATCCCAAGCCCCTCCTCCACGGCCCCGGCGGCGATGATCTCGGGGCCGGGCTGCCGGAAGATCGGCGACCAGAGGAAGGACTGCACCTTGCGGCGGACGGCCCCGATCGCGTCGGTGGCCTCGATGACGAGGGTGTTGCCGCCGACCTCGACCGGCACGGCCAGCGAGAAGGCGCCGGCCCGGACGGGGGCCGGGGCGCCGTTGATGGTCAGCGCGGTGATGGCCCCGGCGCCGCTGGAGGCTCGGCCGCGCACCGTGACGATCGGGCTGTCGCCCTGGATCGTCGCCGCGCGCGGCGGGAACTCGACATCGATGGATGGGCGGCAAGTATTTGAAACAACAGGTGTATTTCGACACCCGAGGGCAGGATCGCAGGCGTCGTCGGTGCAGGCGTTGTTGTCGTCGCAGCTTCGGACCACCCCGGCGCAGCGGCCGTCGCCGCAGGTGTCCTGGATCGTGCAGGCGTTGTTGTCGTCGCAGCCGCGGGTGTTGTTGACCGAGGCGCAGCCCAGATCGGGGTCGCAGGCGTCGTCGGTGCAGGTGTTGCCGTCGTCGCAGTTGAGCGGGTCGGTGCCGGCCTCGCAGCCGCCCTCGACGCACAGATCGCCGACGGTGCAGGCATTGCGGTCGTCGCAAGAATCGTCGTTGAAGCCCACCTGGACCCCGGCGACGGGATCGCAGCTCAGATCGGTGCACGGGTTGCCGTCGTCGAGCGCGACGGCCTCCCCGAGACAGGCGCCGCCGCGGCACTGATCGCTCAGCGTGCAGGCATCGAGGTCGTCGCAAGGATCGTCGTTGAAGGGGTAGAGGCAGCCGCGCTCGGCGTCGCAGCGCTCGTCGGTGCAGGGGTTGTCGTCCTGGCAGAGGTGGTCGATGGGCTGGTTGACGCAGCCGCGCTCGGGATCGCAGCCGTCGACGGTGCAGACATTGCCGTCGTCGCAGCCCAGCGGGGCCGCGCCGGCCTGACAGGCGCCCTGATCGCAGACGTCGCCGAGGGTGCAGGCGTCGCCGTCGTCGCAGGCGGCGCCGTCGAGCGGGGCGTGGTTGCAGCCGACCCCCAGATCGCAGGTGTCGCTGGTGCAGGGGTTGTCGTCGTCGCAGTCCATCGCGGGGGCGCCCTGGCACTGACCCTGCTGGCAGACGTCGCCGAGGGTGCATGAGTCGCCGTCGTCGCAGGCGACGCCGTCGAGCGGCGAGGAGGCGCACTGGCCGGTGGCGCCGTCGCAGGCGTCGGCGGTGCAGGGGTCGTTGTCATTGCAGTCGAGCGCCGCGCCCGCGCACTGGCCGGCCACGCAGGCGTCGCCCCCGGTGCAGGCGTCGCCGTCGTCGCAGGTCGCCGCGTCGTTCGCGGACCAGGCGGCAGGATCGACGACAAAGAGGCAAGCCTCGCAGGGGTTGTCGGGGTTTGCCGCGCCGTTGTCGAAGCAGCCCTTGTCGATGGCGCACTGATCCGGGCGGCAGCCCTCGAAGGGCGCTGGCGTGTCCGGCTCACCCGGCTCGCCCGCGTCCGGGTCGCCCAAGCGAACCTCGCCGAAGAGCGGGTTGTCGTTCGTGCACGCGGAGATCGAGAGGACCATCACCGACGAGAGCAGGGCGGCGGCGAGGTTGGGGGCGCGGGTGGACATGGTCTTCCTCCTGGCGCGATCAGGTCACGCCGAAGGGCAATTGTAGCAGGCGGGATCGCCGCTGTCTGGCCGACTTCGTTGGCGGGCAAGACGAGATCGTCGATTTGACTTCGTTGGCGGACACGTCGGGATCGGCGAGTCCGTCATCGGAGCCGACGTCGGAGCTGGCCTTACTCCTTGGCGGGCTCGCCGAGGACGAGCGTCGCGGCGCAGGCGCCGTTGGGGATGCCTTCAGACTTCGCCAGGACGTCGGCGACGCAGGCGGCACTTTTCGGGCTGGGGGCGCCCTTGACGTTCACCTCCTGCGCCGCCCCGCCCTTGCCGCTCCAGCCGACCCGGATCTGCGCCGGAGATTCGACGCAGGACTCCAATGATGTCCGCTGCTTGGACAACGCGCCCATGATCGCGGCGCCGGCCAGGAAGCCGCCTTCGAGCTTGCAGCTGAGGTCCTTGAGGGTCAGGCCGTCCACGGTCGAGGTGCCGATCTGGAAGTTGGCCCCCTGGACCTTGTCCGGGACCTCGGAGGGGGGCATCTCTATCACCGGAGAGGGCTCAGGCTCCGAGGCCACCTCGGTCTTCTCAACCTCTCCCCCCTTCTGCTCCTCTTCGACCTTCGTGGCCTCCGGAGCCGTGGGGGCGGGGTCGCCCTCGGTGACAACCTCGGGGGAAGGAGACGGCGCCGGCTTCTTGTCGCAGGCCGTCGCCGACGCGAGCCCTGCGGCCGCGATGATCAAAAACGCATGTCCGTGTCCCAAGCTCGTACCCTCCGTTGTCGGCCTCAGCCTGTGTTCTGCGTGCCCCTCCCTGATGCGCGCTCGAAAACCTGCCGTCAAGAGGGTGGTTTTCGTGCCGCGAGCCAGACTCGCGGGCGGCCAGACTGGAGGATGGCGGCGAGCGCGCGGCGTTTACGGGCGCCTGAGCGGCGCTTGCAGGTGTCTGAGATGTGCGCTAGATTTGGACGGTCGTACAAATTGAAGATTGCGGTGTGATGGGCCTTGAGGGGGTGGTTCAATGATGACGTCCAAGGAAGAGACGCAAGATGATCGTCTCTTGATCGCGGCAGCGCGGCTCTTTCGGGTGCATGGCGTGGCGGGCGCGTCGATCAGGATGATCGCGGCCGAGGCGGGGATGTTGCCGGGCAGCGTGACCTACCGGTACGCGACGCGGGAGTCGCTGGTGGTGGCGGTGATGGAGCGCGGAGCGCAGGTGGCCGCGCGGGGGGTGAGGCTGGCGATCGCGGGGCAGCGCGATCCGATGGAGCGGCTTCGGCTGGCGCTCAGGGCGCACATCGAGGTGCTGTTGTCGGAGGACGCGGCCTTCGTGCTGCTTTTTGACGGGGATCGGATCGATGCGGGGGTGCGGGCGAGGGCTGCGGGCTTGCTTGAGCGATACGAGGCCCTGTGGGACGGGCTGATGTTCGAGGCGGCTGGAAGCGGGGCGCTGGTGCCGGGGCTGGACTTGCGGCTCGCGCGGCTTTTCATCTTCGGCGCGGCGGCCTGGGTGACGCGGTGGAGTTCGCCGCTGGGCGGGCGCGATCCCGAGGCGATCGCGGAGGCCTTCGTGGGGCTGCTTGGCCTGGGTGTGCTGGACACGTCGCGCAGGCCCGAGGACGTGGGCGCGGCGCTGGCGAAGGCGGGGGCGATGGAGCCGGGGTGGCCGACGGCGCCGCCGAGGAAGAAGGCGAGGCGGCGATCGGGGGGGTGAGCGAGGGGCGTCGGCGGGCGATCGGAGTGCGCCTGCGGCGATTACCACACGTCAATGGTGTGAGTTAAGCGGTTAATCGCCCATAACAGACTAGCTTTAGTAATTTGAGTGACTTTACATCCGCCGATCTGGTACGTCGAGGCGAGTCCGCAGCAACGAGGCGTGAAGTGGCCCCGGCGCTCAGGCCGCGGTGGCGTCTTTGACGGCGGACTTGACCATCTCGGGCAGCTCGTTTCGGATCAGTTCCTTGATGGACTGAGCGGCGAGCCATTCACGCAGAGCTCGGTTGATGAGGGTCTGGTATCCGTCATCGTTGGCCAGGGTCTTGAACTGCTCGACGACTTCCTGGTCAAGCCTGATGGTGATGCGCTGTTTGGCAGCCTGAAGTCGCTGTCGTCGAGCTTCAACGCTGTTGGTCAGCTTGGAAGGGTCGGGCTTGGTGTTGCTGCAGTACTCCTGGTAATCAAAGCTACTGTCTTTGGTATTCATCGACCCACTCCTGCCCAGCATCGAAGGCGGTGATGATGCGATAGATCATCGAGCCTTCTTCGGTGAAGTCGTCCGTGTAGACGATCTGCAAGATCCTGTCGTTGTGGCTCCTGGCCAGCAACAGGTATCGCTCGGAATGGCCCTGAGGATCGGGCTCCTCCAATCCCTTGGGGTCATCAAAAGCTGAGACGACTTCGTGGAAGACAACGCCGTGCTTCTCTTGGACGAGTTCGTATTTCTCGATGTCCCAGACAAAGCCTGTGTCCATGGCCCGGACCTCCTTCCTTGGATCACACCACTGTATGCACGATCGTATGTCGCGTCAATCCTTCGTCTTTTTGAGTCTCAACGTGGACGGAGTTCAAGGACGGCGATCGGGGCGCCTGCGAGCGACTATATAATGATAGGGGCTTCGAAGCGGCGAGGGCGCGCGGTGATCACCGCGCGCCCTCGCTGCTTCGGACTCAACCTTGGATTGTTGAGTCTTTATGGGTGCTTGAGGAGGATCAGCCGAGGAGGTCGGCGACGTCGGCGCGCTCGCTGATGAGCTCGTCGGCGGTCTTCTTGAGGGCGGCCTGGGCGTAGTCGTTCAGCTCGATGCCCTGGACGATCTCGTACTGCCAGGGGGCGGTGATCCGGCAGGGGAAGGAGAAGATGAGGCCCTCGGGGATGCCGTAGGAGCCGT
>SYOX01000179.1 GCA_005804885.1 Pseudomonadota bacterium | reverse complement strand
CCGGTGCCGGTCTCGCCGAGGATCATGACCGCGACGTCGGCGCTGGCGACGCGGCTTGCGCCGTCGAGGACCTCCAGCAGGGCCTCGGAGCGGCCGATGATGCGCGGGAACATGTGGCTGACGGCCTCGGCGTGCTCGCGCTGGTAGGCGCGGGCCAGCACCGGCCCCATCTGATCGCCGAGCAGGTTGAGCAGCTCGGTGTCGCCGTCGGTGAACTGCTTGATGTGCTGGCTGTCGAGGTAGACGACGCCGTTGATGCGGTCGGCGTCGCGCAGCGGGATGGCCAGGATGCTGCGCATGCCCAGGGTCGCCACCGAGTTGCTCTGGGAGAAGCGCATGTCCTGGATGGCGTCGGCGCTCAGGACGGGGGCGTTTCTGGCCAGGACGCTGCTGATGACGGCGCGGCTGGCGCGGGCGCGCTGCTCGCCGAGGTCCTGCTGGTTGAAGCCCCGGCCGCGGGCGACCTTGACGCCGAAGCGCCGGGGCCCGCCCGAGTCGTCCCAGTCGCGCTCGATGATCGTGGCGTGCGCCTGTGCGGCCTCGGCGGTGCCCTCGTCGAGCGCGTCGATGGTGAAGAGGATCCCGCGCTCGGCGCAGGTGAAGCCGATCATCTGATCGAGGACCTCGCTGAGGAGCTCGTCGAGGCTGCGCTCGAAGGAGCGGTGGAGCTTCTGGACGATGTCGAGGATCTGGCGCAGGTCATCGGCGCCGCGGCCGCGCTCGGGCGCGGAGAGGCTGCGGGCCTCGTCGAGCAGGGCGCTGCGGTAGCGGTGGCGCAGGTAGTTCTTGCGGTAGGCCTCGGGCATGTCGGCCAGCAGGCGCTCCAGCTCGGCTCGCGCGCGATCGAGCGCGCGGGCGGCCTCGGCCTGCTGGCCGGTGGCCATCAGGAGCTGGGCGCGCAGGTGCAGGATCAGCGGGACCTCCGAGCCGAGTTCTTGAGCCCGGGACAGGTCTTCGAGGTCGTCGAGGCGGCGGCCGGCCTCGGCCAGATCGCCGAGCTGAAGGTGCGCCTCGACGTTCAGGCGCAGCGTCATGGACATGAAGGACGTCAGCGACTGGCCGCGCAGCGTGATGAGCGCCTGGCCGGTGGCCTTGAGCGCGTCCTGCCAGCGGGCGCCGATCAGCGCGGCCTCAGCCTCGATCAGCAGGCCGCTGAGCATCCCCTGCGTCCCCATGGCCTTGCCCCCGGCCGCCGCCTCGGTGCGGGCCTTGAGCGCCATCGCCTCCTCGGCCTCGCCCCAGGACAGCAGCGCGAAGGCGTACTGGAAGTGGGGCTCGAAGCTCCCCTTGTAGACCTCCGAGGCGATCAGCCGCGCGTGGATGTCCCGCGCGTGGTCCGCGAGGCCGAAGTCCCCGTAATGAAAGAGCAAACTGAGGCCGACCTTGGCGATCATGTCCTTGCGGCCGCTGCTGACCGAGACCCGGTAGGCCTCCTCCATGGCGATCAGCCCGGCGTAGGGCTGGCCGGTGTTCTGGTGGATGGAGGCCTGGGTGCGCAGCAGGCTGTGGTGGATGGCCAGGTAGCCCTCGCGCTCGGCCAGCGCCGCGGCCCGCGTCAGGTAGTGCCTGGCCATGGCGATCTCGCCCTTGCCGTTGAGCATCCGGGCGAGGTTGGCCATGGCGCGCGGCACGGTGGGGGGGGAGGCGCCCTGCTGGCGGCCGACGAACATGGCCATCTCGTAGGCCTCGATGGCCTCCTGAGGCATGCGCTCGGTCTCCAGCACGGCCCCGAGCAGGTTGTAGAGCTCCGAGCGCTCCTGCCGGTCGAGCTGGTCGAAGATGCGCGGGGCGTCGATCAGCCCGCGGGTCGAGGCCAGCAGGTCGGCCTTGTAGCTGGTCTGCCAGAGCTGCTTGGCCAGCGCGCGCATCGTCGGCGGCCACGCCGCCGGGCAGTGCACCGCGTCGAGCTGCCCAAGCAGCGCCCAGAGCCGCTCCAGCGCCTCGCCGCGGCCCCCGAGCTGCCCCTTGGCCATGGCCAGCTCGGCCAGCGTCTTGAGCCGCAGCGCGGCCTCGTCGCTGGCCGGCGGCGAGGCCGCGTCGCCCGGGATCTGCCGCAGGCGCTCGGGCCAGGGGTGATCGAGGGCGTCGCGGCCCTCGGTCAGCGGGTCGAAGGCCCGAGCGAGGGCCGGGTCCAGGCCCGCGTCGGCCCAGCGCGCCACGAGCCGGCCCCCGACCTCCTCGGCCCGGCCCGGCTCGTCGAGGTCGATGTAGATCTGGACCAGCTCGACGAGCAGCGCCTCGGGCGCCGGCTCGCCGAGGCGCCCGGTGACCTCCAGGGTCGCCTCCAGCGCCTCGCGCGCCAGGCCGTGGCGCTGCTGGCGCCTGTAATGACGCCCGATCTCAAGGCCCTCGGCGGCGATCAGGGGCCAGTCCTCGGCCCGCCGCGCCCACTCGATCAGCTCGGCCGCCTCGATCATCTCGGGGTGGAGCGCCCTGAGGCGGACCAGCAGGCGGACGAAGCGCCGCGTGAGGCTGGCCCGATCGGGCGTGTCGAGCCACCCCTGGCGCTCGATCGCCCGCTTGAGGGCCGCGTTGCCCAGCCCGTAGACCCTCGACGAGGCCACCTCGGCCAGCCCCCCGACCGAGGCGGCCACGAGCAGCCCCTCGGCCACCATCTCCTGAAGGCGCGCCATGGGCAGCCGGTGATCCTGGATCAACTCCTGGAGCAGCCCTCTGGACAGCGGCCGATCCACGATCGCCAGCAGCGAGAGCGCCGAGCGCTCCGCCAACCCCAGGCGCCCGATCCGCCGCCCAAGCTCCCCCTCCAGGTCCGCCGCCCGCCGCAGCGTCTGCCCCGTCGGGCGCTCGCCGCGACGGCTGGCCGCGAGCATCGATCGGGCCATCTCCACGAGCCGCAGCGGCAGCCCGCCGGTCAGCCTCAGGACCTCCTGGGGGTCGTCGGGGCGAGCCTCCCCGGGCAGCACGCACTCCAGGAAGTGGCCCACCTCGTCCAGCGACAGCGGCGCCAGCGTCTCCAGGCGAGCATTGCGCCTCAAGCACTCGACGTCGACCCCGTCGCCGGCCTGCGCAAGATCGCCGTCGAAGGTCAGCATCACCATCAGCCGACAGGGCGCCTCCCGCGTCCGGTCGGCCTCCAGGTGGCTGGCGATCATGGCCAGCGAGGACAGCGCCGGCGAGCTCAGATCAAGGCCGCGCGCCACGATCGCGATCGGCCGCCGACGCGCCGCCCCGATCAAGTGCCGCAGCAGGCGCTGGCGCCTGGCGTCCTCGCCGCCCTGCGCGTCGGGGTGGATGTCCTGGCCCAGCGAGAGCTCCCTCAAGAGCGCCGCCTGCTGATCGCCGAGCGCATCGGGCGCCGCGATCAAGAGCTGCCGCGCCAGGTCGTTGAGCAGCCCGTCGGCCTCGCCGCTCTGGGAGGCGACCTCCAGCAGCGCGACGCCCTGGTTGCGGGCCTCGGCCGCGACGATCTCCAGCAGGCGGCGCTTGCCGACGCCCTCGGGCCCCTGGAGCACGAGCAGGGGGCGCGTCGAGGTCGGCTCCTTGAGGGTGTCGTCGAGCCAGCGCCCCAGCTCCTCCTGGGGCTGCTTGCGGCCGACGAAGAAGCCAAAGTCCTCCGCCGCCCTCGGCGCCCACTCCGAGAGCCGCTCGGGCAGCCGCGCCAGCGCCTCGGCGCGCGCGTGGCGCTGGGGCGACATCATCGCCTGGATGACCGCGTCGAGCGCCTCGTAGGCCCGGCGCTCCGACGCCTCCGTCGGCGGCGCCCACCCCTGCGGGGGGTGGAGGGGCTTCTCGTGCAGGATCCGGCCCAGGAGCGCGCCGTCGAGGTCCTCCCCCTCGCCGTGGGCCTCCCCGAGCCGGCAGAAGGGCGCCACGCCGTAGCACAGGTGATAGAGCGTGGCCCCGAGCGCGTAGATGTCCGTCGAGGCCGAGGGCGAGCCGCCGTGGAGCAGCTCGGGGGCCATGTACAGGGGGGTGCCGCGCGTGCCCTCGATCTCCGCCTTGAGGGGGAAGACGAGGCCGAAGTCGATCAGCGACACCTCGACGCCCTCGTCGTCGACCCGCAGCAGCGTGTTGTGCGGCTTGATGTCGCCGTGGCCCATGTGGGCGCGGTGCATCAGGCCGATCGTCTCGCCCAGGGCGCAGGCGACCCTGTTGAGATGGGCGAAGCTCAGCGCGCCGGCCAGCTCGTCGCCCGGCGTCCCCTCGACGAAGGCCTCGGTCGTAAAGGCGCGCCCGGCCTCATCAATACCCCAGTCAAAGAGGGTCGGCAGGCTCGGGTGCCGCAGCCGCGTCAGCGCCGTCAGGCTGGCCTGGGAGAGCTGGGTGGCCTTGTCGGCCGCGTCGGGCCACAGGTGCTTGAGCGTGATCTTCGAGCGCCTGAGGCGATCAAAAACCAGGTAGACGACGCCCCCCGCCCCCGCCCCCAGCTCCCGCAACACCTCATAGCGCCCCCGGACGAGCGACAGGGGCTCGTCCAGATCGCCCGCGTGAGCGCGATTAGGTTGTGAGGCGTGCTCGGACATCATGGGGTTCTTCCGGCTGTGCGCTGCGCCCCAACACTCATGCCACGGACTGGCCTCGCTGCCAACCGGCGATCTCGCGCCCCCCTCTCCGATCGGCGCTGCGTCCTTCCCTGGAAGTCAATCTCAAGTTATCCCTGAACATTGAACCTTGAAGTCGAAACGCGGCCATTACAGAACCGAGCAGCTTTTTGGTTGCATCGTATCGCTTGAATATGGTAAGTCTAACAGGCGCTCGGGGCGCGTGAAGTGCTCAACACAGCCATCTTCATGGCTCCCATCGCGCCGCCCTGGAGACCCGACGAAGACCCCGAATGAGCGCCCCTCGCAGGCGCTGAGCGTGGGTGTCCAATGTCGTCCTCGGAGCGCAGGTCAGAAAGGCGGCCTTTTGCAGAAGGCACCTGAACCCTCGATGTTCCTGAGCGCGCTCAGTGAATATTGACAGGCCATCTTCTGTCCGCCGCTTTCAAGTCTGAAAAAACATTCAGTGTTAGAAAAAAATAAATTAAAAAAACGCTTTTCGGGCTGCGGCGGGTCTGCTATCAGATGCCGCGTCGGGAAAGGAATCCGAGGTTGTGACCAGTCTTGAGAGGTTTGATCATGAACGTTTATGGACACAAGAGTCTGAGCAAGGCGGTCGGCCTTGTTTTGTTCGCAGGCATGTTCACTCTGGCCGCTTCGAGCGCGATCGCGGCGTCCTACCAGGGCGACTTCGTGGCCGACATGTGGGAGGCCGGCGACGGATACACCGGCGGACTGACCAACGCCAAGGTCGTCGCCTACGACGTGACGGGCCTGTCCGTGGCCGTCTGCGTGGCCAACACCTCGGTCTTCGCCAACGACGGCTGGGTCGACTTCGACTGCACGATCAACGGGGACTTCGACGCCTCGACCATCGAGCTGGTCGAGCTCCAGTCCAAGCAGCTCACCGAGATCTTCTACGTCGTGGAGCAGTCCGCGGGCTCCTTCCGCCTCAACTCCATCGTGGGCCAGAAGCGGGGCTACTTCTCCATCCCCAACCTGGGTGACAACGAGCCGGACTTCTGATCCGAGCTCACCCCGAGGCGCAACACACACGCGATGGAGACGATCATGAACGCGAACACGAACATCCTTGGCAACATCGACCTGAGCGACAACGAGCCCCTCTGGTAGAGCCCGCAGGGCGGCTCGCCCCAAGCGGCGCGGCCCCCGACAGGCTCCCTCCTCTCCGATCCCCCCGAGGCGCGCCGCGCCTCGCTTCGCGCGCCCCTCGCCGGCGATCCCCCCGCACCCGACAAGACCGCAGCCCTGCCCCGCGGCCATCACAGGCCGAGGCGCCGAGCCGCGCTCACGGCGCGCCGCCGGCCTGCCGAGCGTGGACTCCCTGATCATCACGCCATCCCCGCGATCTGCAGCGACCACCCGGCGGGGTCGGCCAGCGCGAGTGGGGTGCTCTCGATCCAGGCCGGCCCCCTGCTCTGCCCGTCGTGCCTGATGACCTTGTCCGGGCCCCACTGGCGGCGGCGCTCGGGCGGCGCGGCGCACCGGATGCGGGGCGCGGTGGAGTTGATGAGGTGGAGCTGGACGAGGTCGATCCGGAGGGTGTCCTTGAGGCGAGCGCCTCCGGTGGCGGAGCCGACCCAGCTCTGGGCGTCGTGGACATTGCCCAGGGACTCCAGCGCCGCCTCGATGCAGGCGGCGGCCTCGGCCAGGTGCGTCTGGCGAGGGGAGACGTCCTCCTGCTCGGCGGCCAGGGCGTGGATCCGGCCCAGGACCCAGAGCGCCTCCGCGGCGCCGTGCTGGCTGCCGACCGCGCGGAAGAGCCGCTCGGCGTATTGACCGTCGCGCAGCGCCTGCGTGATCAGCCTCGTCCGGGTCAGCCCTCGCCAGCGGCCGGCCTCCATGAGCTGAACGTGGCTCAGCGTCATCAGCGCCCGGGCCAGCAGCGACTGGGTCGCGGTGGGCCGCGATCGCTTGAGCTGGCGCGTCAGCAGCGCCACGGCGCGGCGCAGCCACTCGAGGATCTTGTGCATGGAGCGGCTCTGGGCCGTGTCGCAGATCGCGATCGAGGCCAGCGACTTGAGCACCAGCGCGTGGGCGGTGTGCACCGGCATCGTCTCGATGTCCACGTGCGAGAGCGCCAGGTCGGCGAGCTGGCGGCAGCGGTGGGCGTTGTGCAGGCGCTGGCGCTCGGTCCCAGGCATGTTCAGCGAGAGCTGGCACAGCGCCGTGGTCGTGACCACCGTCGGATCCGAGGTCGTCGGGCTCTCCATCAAGCGGCGGGCGATCAGCACCGCGGCCGGATCGCCGAACTGAACCCACCGCGCCACGATCTCCAGCGAGGCCAGCCGCATCCGACCCTCAAGGACGAGGTCACCTCCCAGACGCGCGAGCCGCTCGCCCTCGCCGAGCAGCCGCGCGATCCGCTCGCACTCGACCGTGTCGATCTTCTCGCCGAGCAGCTCGCGCCGCAGGCAGGCGACCTCGAAGATCATCTCCCCCAGCTCCGCCTCGTTCCACCAACGCGACGAGAGCGCGTGCAGGGCCTCCTCAAGCCGGGCGCACAGCAGCCGCCGAGAGCCCACCGCGCCAGCCTCGCGGAGCTGGCGCTCGAAGAAGAGGGCCAGCTGGACGACGTGGGCGATGTCGCGCGGCGGCACCGCGCGCTGGGCGCACGCCCTGGCCCAGATCGGCACCAGATCCAGCCCCCTGAGGCTCGTCTCGGCCCAGCCCAGCGAGGCGCTGCCGTACAACTCCATGAGCCGGAACATCGCCCTGGAGCGCTGACCCTGGGAGAAGCCGAAGGTCTGGCTCTGCGACATCTCCAGCATCCGCTCCAGCACCGCGATCTCGTCAAGCTCCAGGGCCTCATCCTGGGTGTCGGACAGGACCGGGGACTCGATCGCGTCGTTCTGGCGGCGCATGATCCGCACCAGCCGCATCAAGGTCTGGGGATCGCTGGCCTGAGGGCTCGTGCCCCAGATCCGCCACGCCTTGCGCACCTTCTTGAGGCCGATCTGGCTGAAGGACAGCGCCGCGCACTCCGGCGAGCGTATCTGCAGCTCGGTCAAGCGCGAGACCGTCCGCACCACCATCGCCTCCGAACCGCCCGCCAGCCCGAGGCGCAGCAGGAGCCCCATCAGCGAGGCGGCCAGCTCCGTCTGGCCGCTCGCGTCCCAGGCCACGGCCAACGCCAGGTGATCGCCAAGGACGCGGGCGCTCGACATCAACCTCGAGAGCTCGACCTCGTCGATGAGCTTGAGGAAGGCCTGGCGCGGTGAGAGCGTCCCGGCGAGGATCGCCAGCGTCAAGGGGCCCAGCGGGCTGACCTCGAAGAGCGCCACCCGCAGCTCATTGCGAGGCTCCCTGGCCAGATCCGCAAGGCTGCCGCTCTCCTCCCGCAAGAAGGCCTCAAGCTCCTCCATGCTCCAAGAGCCCGCCATCTCGTCGATCTCACCGCTCTGCGCCACCTCGCCCGTCTCCCGCGACGTCGCCTTGAACGCTCCCGTCGACGGGACTATCTCGCGCAATCTCTCCGTCAGGCTGGTCATGGGATCTCCCTGCTCAAACTCAGATCTTCCGCCGCGACATCTTCTCTTCAAGGCTCATGCCAGTGATCGATCTTGCGCCGATCCATTTTCTAAGTGGTTGTTTTTAAAGGGCAAATTAATTGCCGACGGATCGCGCCAGAGCTCCCGCAGCGTTTGAGTCGTAACCTTGAGTGGACATCTGGTGTCGCAAATTCGTATGATTTGAGTGTCGGATGTAACTTATTTTTTACTGTGTATGTATCGCGCGACGATCGGCGCCGGATGGGGCGTGGGCTTGCGCCCCGGGATCGGCGGTGGCAGACTCCGGGCGCCCCGAGGCGGGCGAGCGAAGCAGAGCGCGAGGCGGAGGCCAGGATGGCGGCAGATCAAGAGGGCGCGGTGTGGCCGGAGCTGTGGGCCGATCTGAGGCTCGTGGCGCTGGACGTCGAGACGACCGGCTTTGACCCGGAGACCGAGCGGATCATCGAGATCGGGCTCGTCACCTTCGAGCGCGGGGTGATCGTCGATCGCTGGGGGCAGCTGATCAACCCCGGCAAGCCCATCCCCCCCGAGGTCGTCGAGCTGACCGGGATCTCCGACGCCGACGTGGCCGACAAACCCCCCTTCGAAGCCGTGGCGGCCGAGATCCACAAGCGGCTCCTCGGCGTCGGCATCGGCGCCTACAACCTCGCCTTTGACCGCAGCTTCATCCACGCCGAGCTGGCCCGCTGCGGACTCGGCTGGCCCTCGACCGCGCCGACCTTCGACCCCCTGATCTTCGCCCGCAACTACCAGAACGAGCACCACCGCCACAACCTCGGCGCCGTCGCCGAGCGCCTCGGGATCGTGCTGGAGAACGCCCACCGCGCCGTCGACGACGCCGAGGTCGCCGGCCTCGTCCTCTACGCCTTCGCCCAGAAGCTGCCCCCCGTCCTGCAGGACATCCTGCTCCTGCAGGCCCAGTGGGAGGTGCAGCAGTCCAACCAGGCCCACTGGCGACGCGGCGGCGACCTCGGCCCCTCCCTCGATCTGGCCGCCATGACCCAGGTCAACGTCCGCGCCGTGGGCCTCGGCCCCGCCTACATCTACGGCGAGGAGCTCGACCCGCTGCGGGCCATCTACCTGAGCGTCCCAGAGGTCTCGCGCTCCTGAGCCAGGCGCGTCGCCGCGCCGAGCGCCGCGCCGAGCCTCGGCCATCCCCGGCGGCGCTCCCGAGCCAGGCGCGTCGCCGCGCTGAGCCTCGGCCATCGGCAAAGCCCCCCGGCAGCGCCCGTCGAGGCCCCCTCGGCTCCCCATGCGGCACCCATCAGGTCGAGCGCGCGCAGGTCAACCGCGCGGCGGCGCCGAGGGAGGCCATGCGGAACCACGTTTGAACCACTGTCATCCTGGGCTTCCTGGTGGCCCAACATGTAAGCGGCTTGAGCGTGGTTCCGTACCAACCGGGCTGCGGCGCCGACGGAGGCCAGCCGCAGACCAGGAGCGGCGCCGTCGGTCAAGCGGGCTGCGGCGTCGAGGGGGGCCAGCCGCAGACCAGGAGCGGCGCCGTCGCCGAGCGCGCCCCGACACGATCAACAAGTTGTTGTAATTGTTCTGGATACTTGATCCGATGGCCGAGGTCGCCGAGGCCGAGCCACAGGCCATCGACCAGCGGCCTGAGCCCGTCGACGGCCTCGCAGCCCTCGGGCGTCTCCAGCATGGCGCCGAGCCGGACCGGCCCGCGCAGGTGCCCTCGGAGCTGCGCCAGCGAGGCCGGGCTCTCGACGTGCGGGGCCACGATCCAGACCTCGGGGTGGCGCGCGTCGAGGGCGGCCCGCTCGATCGCCGCGATCTGCAGGGCCACCGCGGCCTCGCCTTTGCCCTCCATCAGCCCGGCGAGCCCGCGTCGGCCCTCCCAGGCCTGGATGGGGGTGGGCGCGGCGGGGGGCTTGTCCGCGGACCAGTCGGCCAGCCGGACGGCGACGGGGGCCGGGGCCAGAGCCTCCATGAGCCGCCGCAGGTGCTCGCAGAGCGCCTCGGGCTCGACGCCGGGGTCGTCGAAGAAGACGAACTCCAGGCGCAGCAGCCCCACGCCCGCCGCGCGCCCTCGCCGGATGGCGCGCGCGGCGAGGTGGCGCTCCTCGGGCTGGGCGCTGATGAGCTCGATCCAGGGCGGCGCGGGCGGGGCGGCCGGGAGCATGGCCAGCGGCAGGACGCGGGCGGCCGACGCAGGCAGCCGCAGGTCGAGCTGCGGGCCCGGCCAGGGGTCGA
This sequence comes from Pseudomonadota bacterium, assembly GCA_005804885.1. Taxonomy (GTDB): domain Bacteria; phylum Myxococcota_A; class Bradymonadia; order Bradymonadales; genus SYOX01. Next base: position 5,651 of record SYOX01000179.1, on the reverse strand, counting down.
GGCCGCCGAGGCGCAGGGGGGAGGGCAGGGTGCCCAGGGGCAGGGCGGTCAGGGCGAGCGGCAGGCCAAGGGCGCGGGCCAGGACCAGGGTGTGGCGGTCGGGTTCGGCGCGCAGGACGAAGCCGCAGGCGCCCCGTCGGGCCAGCGCGAGCAAGGCCGGGGCGGTCAGCGCCTCGACCAGCGCGACGAAGGGGGGCGGCGCGGGCGTCGAAGCAGCGGGGAGGTTGTCCAGCGGGGCGTCTGGCGGCGACGATGTGTCCGGGTCTTCCGGCCCGAGGGGTGAGAGGTCAGGCGCATGTGAGTCGTCGGGAGGGTCGAGGCTGAGGCGCTCCAGGAGGCCAGCGCGGGTGTCGTGGGGGAAGATGGGCGGGGAGAGGGGGCGAGCGCCGAGAGAGCGGGGGTCGATGAGGCGGGTGGGGGCGTGGCACCAGCCGGGGGTCAGGGGGGGGAGGGTGGCGGGTGCAGGCAAGGGGTGGCCCGGTGTCCCTCAGCGCGGCAGGTCGCGGTGGTGGGTGTTGACGGGGAAGGGGAAGCGCTTGGCGAGGGTGGCTGCGACGTGCTCGGCGATGGAGACGGAGCGGTGCTGGCCGCCGGTGCAGCCGAAGGCGATCGTGAGGTAGGCCTTGCTCTCGGCCTCGTAGAGCGGCAGCAGGAACTCAAGCAGGTCGTTGATCTTGTTGAGGAACTCAGAGGTGTTCGGCTGGGCCAGGACGTATCGGGCGACGTCGGGTTGGATGCCGGTCTTGGGTCGAAGCTCAGCGACGAAGTGGGGGTTGAGCAGGAAGCGGACGTCGAAGACGAGGTCTGCGCCGCGCGGGAGCCCGGCCTTGAAGCCGAAGGAGACGACGTTGACGATCAGGCGGCGCGCGTTGTCGGCGTTGGGGTCAAAGAGGTCCTGGATGGCGCGGCGCAGGTCATGGACGTTGAGGTCGGTGGTGTCGATGATGTGGTCGGCCATGTGCCGCAGGTCGGCCAGGGTGGCGCGCTCGGTGCGGACGCCGCTCTCGACATTGCCGTGTGGGGAGAGGGGGTGCTTGCGTCGGGTCTCGCTGTAGCGGCGCAGGAGGGTGTCGTTGTCGGCTTCGAGGAAGACGATCTCGAGGTGGTGTCCCTCGGCCTTGACGGTGCGGAAGGTGGCCTCGGCCTCCTTGATGAAGGAGCCCTCGCGGGCGTCGATGACGAGGGCCATGTTGGGCGTGGGCTTGGAGGCGTGGTCGAGGAGGTCCAGGAAGCGGGGCAGGAGGACGACGGGCATGTTGTCGACGCAGACGAAGCCCAGATCTTCGAGGGCACGGATGGCGGTGGACTTTCCAGAGCCCGAGAGGCCAGTGACGACGATGATCTGGACGGTCTGCATGGGGTGTGTCAGTTCGGCCTGGTCTCGATGAGGTTGTAGTTGCCGTCGTCGCGTCGGTGCAGGACGTTGATGGTGCCGGTCTGGGTGTTGGTGAAGATCAGGACGTCCTCCTCGTTGAGCAGGTCGAGCTGCATGATGGCCTCGGGGATGGACATGGCCGGCGCGGTGCCGACGTCGCGGCGCAGGACCTTGACGTGCTGGTGTCCGCGCTTGGCGTCGTCTTCGAGGGCGACGGAGAGGAAGCCGTACTCCTCGGGCGAGGGCAGGGTCTCGTTGATGTCGTACTCGCCGCGCTCGGCGGCCTCGAGCTCTTCGTGGTCGAGTTCAACGGCGAGGGAGTCGCCGACGTTGGAGTCGCCGGCGGGGGAGATGACCTCGTAGTGGAAGCTCTGCTCCTTGACGGAGGTGGGCTTGCGGGTGTGGATCTTGTCCTTGTAGCGCCGGAGCTGGCGTTCGAGCTTGTCGAGGGCGAGGTCGATGGAGGAGTACATGTCCTCGGACTTCTCCTCGCTCTTGACGGTCAGGCCGTGGATCTTGAGGGTGAGCTTGGCGATGTGCCAGAACTTCTCGACGGCGAGGATGACCTGGGCGTCGGTGGGCTCCTGGATGTACTTGGTGACGATGTGTTCGAGCTTGTCGGTGGCGTATTGGCGCAGCGCCTCCGAGGTCTCAAGGTGACGGAACGAGACGGCAACTTGCATCGTTTTCCTCCTCACGCTCCGGGGCGATGAGTGGTTCGGCGTGGGGCCCGGCCATCGGGCCAGCTGGGCCGTGTCAGAACAAGCGCTTTCGCTTGTTGCTCGACAGAATGCCGAGCATCTCTCGGTACTTGGCGACGGTGCGCCGGGCGATGTCGATGTTGTGATCGTCGTGGAGCATCTGGACGATTCTGGAATCGCTCAGGGGCTTCTTGGGGTTCTCGGCGTCGATGATCTTCTTGATGGTGGTCTTGACGGCCTCAGACGCGATGTCCTCGCCGTGGACCTTGGAGATGGAGGAGTTGAAGAAGAACTTCAGCTCGAAGATGCCCTGAGGGGTGTGGACGTACTTGTTGGTGGTCACGCGCGAGATGGTGGACTCGTGCATGCCGATGTCGTCGGCGACGTCGCGCAGGACCAGGGGCTTGAGGTGGTCGATGCCCATGTCGAAGAAGTCGCGCTGGAACTTGAGGATGGAGTCGGTGACCTTGATGATGGTGCGCTGTCGCCGGTAGATGGACTGGATGAGCCAGGCGGCGCTCTTGACCTTCTCCTGGATGTATCGCCGGGCCTCGGAGCCGTCGCCGCCGGTGAGGGCGTCGCGGTAGAAGTTGGAGACCTTCAGCTTGGGGACCCCGTCGTCGTTGATGACGGCGACGTAGTCGTTGCCGATCTTGTGGACGTAGATGTCGGGGGTGATGTACTGGGGGCTCTCGGTCTGGAACATGCGCCCGGGCTTGGGGTTGAGCTTGCTGATGCGGCGGGCGGCGTCGATGACCTCATCCATGCTCAAGGACAGGTCGCGGGCGATGGAGTCGTAGCGCTTCTTCTCCAGGTTGGGGATGTGATCCTCGATGACGGCGAAGATGGGGTTGTCGTGGCTGAAGAGCTGCGCGGCCTGCAGCAGGAGGCACTCGCGCAGGTCTCTGGCGCCGACGCCGGGGGGGTCGAACTCCTCGTGGATGATCTCGAGGACCTCGGCGACGAAGTCGACCTCGCACTCGGCCTGCTCGGCGATCTCTTCGAGGCTGGCGACGAGGTAGCCGTCCTCGTCGATGTTGCCGATGATCACCATGGCCACGAGCCGCTCGTCGTCGGTCAGGTGGGTCATGTTGAGCTGCCAGGTCAGGTGATCGTTGAGGTCGTCGCCCTTGGTCAGCGTGGCTTCGAGGCCCGGCAGGTCCTCGTTCATGCCCTTATAATTGTTCGACGGCAGGGTGGAGGAGTTCTCCAGGTAGGCCTGCCACTGCTCCATCTCGTCGGCGCCGGGCTTCTCGTCGATCTTGCGCTCGCCCTCTGCGATGGCGTCCTGGACGCTCTCGATGGGCTTGGGCTCGGGCTTCTCGGTCTCGACGCGGGGCTGGCCGTTGAGCTCGGGGATGTCGCCGGTGGGCAGCTCGTAGTGATCGGAGAGCTCCTCGAGGGCGGGGTTCTCGACCATCTCCTGGGCGACGAGGTTGGCCAGCTCCATTCGAGAGAGCTGGAGCAGCTTGATGGCCTGCTGGAGCTGCGGCGTCATGCGCAGCTGCTGGGTCATCTTCAGGTGCTGTTTGAGCTCCATGGCCATGCGACCACCTCTTGACTACTGCCTTTTGGAAGAACCCAAGGTCGTTGTGTTGTCCTGTCCCCGCGATCCCTTCGCGGGCGCCTTCAGTGCCGGGAGCCCGATCAGGCCGCGGGCGCCCTCGATCTGTATCGTCCCTGCGGCCTGATCCAGGACCGCGCGCTCGCCTTCGAGGCGCTCCTGACCGCGGTGCAGCCGCACGCGCCCCTCAAGGACGACGCGGGCGGCGGCCTCGTCGAAGGTCGCGGCCTCGCAGAGGATCAGCAGCGCCCCGGAGGCGACGCGGACGTCGCCGCGCGCGCTCCAGACGCCCTCGGCCCGCGCGACGCGCATGGCCCGGATGGTGAGCCCGTCGCGCTCGATGAGGCCGCCGCCGTCCGGCTCCTGGGCCTCGCCCTCGGCCCGATGCGCCTCGGCGGGCTGCCCGGCCCCTTCAAGCCCGGCCCCGAGGGTCACGGACCCGAGGGTCACCGACGCGGTGGAGAGCGCCAGGGCGGTGAGCCATTGTGCGGGTGCGCGTCGTTTGGGCCGTATCAACACCGCGGACATCTCCTTGAGGGGGATCCCAGGCTCGCTTGCTCAACATGAGGCTCAGCGCGCAAGAATACTCCTCAAAGTCGAGCGCCTTGAGTGATCGGCGGTTGGCTTTGCGAGGCCCTTGCGAGCGCGTTGCGTGATGTCGGGGTGGCGCGCCACACCGACAATGTAAATCAGAGCGCGCGGCAAGTAAAGGGGGTGGGGGAAAGAAGTGGTATGCTGCTTGCACAGAGCGGGGAATCGGATTTTGTCAAGTGTTCTTTGAGGTGCGCAGGCGCTGATCCATGGCGGCGCTGATGAAGGAGGAGAAGAGGGGGTGCGGGTGGGTGGGGCCGGACTTGAACTCGGGGTGGAACTGGCAGCCGAGGACCCAGGGGTGGTCGGCGCGCTCGACGATCTCGACGAGGGACTGGTCGGGGCTGGTGCCGGAGAAGACCAGGCCGGCCTCCTGGAGCGCGGCTCTGTAGTCGTTGTTGACCTCGTAGCGGTGGCGGTGTCGCTCGTCGATGCGGGCCTTGCCGTAGATGCGCCGGGCGAGCGTGGAGTCGGCCAGGGCGCAGGGGTATGAGCCCAGGCGCATGGTGGCGCCCATGTCGACGAGGTTGCGCTGGTCGGGCATCAGGTCGATGACGCAGTCTCTGGCGTCCTCGTCGAACTCGCGGCTGGCGGCGTTCTCGATGTTGCAGACGTGGCGGGCCAGCTCGATGACGGCCAGCTGAAGGCCGAGGCAGATGCCGAAGAAGGGGATGGCGCGCTCGCGGGCGAAGCGGATGGCCTCGATCTTGCCCTCGGTGCCGCGCTCGCCGAAGCCGCCCGGGACGAGGATGCCGTCGACGTCGTGGAGGAAGCGCTCGGCGCCGGAGGTCTCGATCTTCTCGCTGTTGACGAAGCGCAGGTCGACCTGGCAGTCGTTGTCGATGCCGCCGTGGCGCAGCGCCTCGTTGAGGGACTTGTAGGAGTCGGTCAGGCCGACGTACTTGCCCACGATCGCGATCGTGGCCTTGTGGGCCGGCTCCTTGCTCCGGCGGACGATCTCGACCCACCGCTCCAGGGTCGGGACGCGGCTCCAGATGTTGAGCGCGGCGGCGATCTTGTCGTCCAGGCCCTCCTTGTGGAGCAGGATGGGCAGCTCGTAGACGCTCTCGACGTCGGGGCAGGCGATGACGTGCTGGGTGGGCACGTTGCAGAAGGAGGCGATCTTGCGCTTGATGTCCTCGCCCAGGACGTGATCAGTGCGGCAGAGCAGGAACTCGGGCTGGATGCCGATCTCGCGCAGGTCCCGGACGGAGTGCTGGGTGGGCTTGGTCTTGAGCTCGCCGGCGGCCTTGATGTAGGGCACGAGGGTGACGTGGATGCAGATGGCGTTGACGGGCCCGACCTCCTGCTTGAGCTGCCGGATGGCCTCCAGGAAGGGCAGCGACTAGATGTCGCCGACCGTCCCGCCGATCTCGACGATCACCAGGTCCGCGTCGCCGGCGGCGGCCAGCACGTTCTG
>SYOX01000178.1 GCA_005804885.1 Pseudomonadota bacterium | reverse complement strand
GCATCTCGAAGAAGGTGTGGTGCCGAGGCGTCCGGCCGACCACCTCCAGATCGTTGTGCTTGCCCGACACCCTCAAGCACTTCTGGACGCTGGCCGCCCGCGCCGACGACGGCCGCTCCGCCCCCGTGAAGATGTCCTTGAACTGCACCATCCCCGCGTTCGTGAAATAGAGGGTCGGATCGTTGTGCGGCACGAGCGACGACGAGCGCACGACGGCGTGACCGTGGCCCGCGAAGAAGTCCAGGAAGCGCTGGCGGATCTCGGAAGAGTTCATGGCCGACCCCATCATCAATAAGAGAAATGATCTCGCGCCCGGAGCAGCACCCCAGGCAGCAGGCGGGGATGATGGATCGGTTGACTTGCCGGTTCAAGCACGAACCCGCAAAACCATCACGCCGAGGGCTCACCCGGCGAGATCGCCTCCGTGCTCGGATCTCGCGTCACCAGCAGGCAGCACGGCAGATCACCGAGCAGCCGACGCGCCGTCGACCCCACGAAGAACTCCCTCACCGAGCCGCGCTCGTGCGTCCCGACCACCACCAGATCGGCGCCCGTCGCCGACGCGTAGGACGCGAGCGCCTCGGCGGGCTCCCCAAAGATCGTATGCCCCTTCATCAACCCGGCGTGCTCGGCCAGATCCGGCAACCTGTCCCCCAGATACGAGGCCAGACGCCTGGCCCCGGCGGTCTCCATCCCCTCCGGCCCCCGCGCCACCGCCAGCCCGTCATCCCGCGTGTCGCTGACATGCACCACGTCCACCACGCCACCGGACAAAAAGGCCTGCGCCACCGCCGCCCTGACCGCCGCGTGCGCCGCGATCGTGTAATCAAGCCCCACCACCACCCGCTGGATCTCCCCCCCAGGTCGCGGCCTCGCCACCCACACAGGCACCCTCGACCCTCGCACCAGCGCCTCGGCCGTCGACCCCAGCAGCGCGCGCCCCATCCGACCCTTGCCCGTCGGCGCCACCACCACCAGATCGCACCCCACCTCCCACGTCAACCGCGTCATCCGCTCCGGCGCCGTCCCCCGCGCCACCATGCAATGCGCGTCGAGCCCCTCGCCGCCCTCCTCCGCCAGCATGGCCTCCAGCCGCTCCCTCAACACGTACACCGGCTTCTCCCTGGGATCGTAGGAGCCTGCCTCCTCCTCCAGGCGCTGCACCTCCCAATCTCCGGCGACGTGCACCAACGTCAAACGAGCCCCGTCCCGCCTCGACAGCCTCACCGCCGCCGCCACCGCCCCTCGGCTCTCGACCGAAAAATCAGCGCCCACGAGAATGTGCCTGAAGGTCCTCATCGCTCTCCTCCACGTCCGCTCCACCAATACCCGGCACACATCCAGATTTCGTGCCAACCGACGCCCTCCCCGACGGCCACGCCGACCACCCGCGAAAATCTCGCCGCCACACCTCCCGCCACGCAAAAAATGCGCCACCGCGCGCAAGACGCACGGCCGCAGCCGCGTCCAACGACCTTGCCCAAGGCCACAACCGATCCTTTGGATTGTCAAATGAGCCGCCCAGGTGTATCCCGTTCAATGCACTGACGGAAAAATCAAGGCCACACGGCCACGACACCCAAGGCACACCATGAAGTTGAGCGGCAACACGATCCTCATCACCGGCGGCAGCACGGGAATCGGCCTGGCCTTCGCCAGGAAATTCAAGGAGATGGGCAACGAGATCATCATCACGGGCCGCAGCCAGGCCAAGCTCGACGCCGCCGCCGCCGACCTCCCCGGCATCAGCACCATCCAGTGCGACGCCGCCAGCGTGGCCGACATCACCCGCATGGCCGCCGAGATCCGCGACAAGCACCCGAAGTGCAACGTCCTGCTCAACAACGCCGGCATCTTCCTGAACAAGAACCTCGCCGCCGAGGGCGTCGACCTCGAATCCCTGACCATCGAGGTCGACATCAACGTCTCCGGCTGCATCCGCACCGTGGCCGCCCTCATCGGACAGCTCAAGGCCAACCGGGGCACGATCATCAACGTGTCCTCAGGCCTGGCCTTCGTCCCCCTCGTCAGCGCGCCGATCTACTGCGCCACCAAGGCCGCCCTCCACGCCTACACCCTCTCCCTGCGCGAGCAGCTCAACGGCACCGGCGTCGAGGTCATCGAGCTGATGCCCCCCGCCGTCAAGACCGAGCTGACGGCCGACCTCCCCGAGGGCGACATCACCCTCATCACCACCGACGTCCTCATCAACGACACCATCAAGGCCCTCCAGGCCGGAAAGGCCGAGATCCGCGTCGGACAGGCCAACCAGCTCCACTGGATGTCCCGCATCGCCCCCAACTTCATCCGCGCACAGCTCGCCAAGGCCTCCCGATCCCTCATCCCCGACGCCTGAGCCTCAACCCCTCAGACCGGCTCGATGAACCCCCCGATCAACTCCAGGCGCCTCAACGCCTCGCTGACCTCCCCCAGCGCTCCCCCGACCATCATCGCGCCTGGCTCCTCCTTGTCCGCGAAGCCCAGCAGGCCGACCACCGCCTCCCACGCTTCCCCCCCGAAGCTGGGCGGATCCTTGATCATCGCGTCCTCAAGGTGCTGCCTCGCCTCGGCCACGAGCCGGTGCGCTCCCAACGCCATCGAGAGGGCCGCCTCCTGGTCACTTCGACTCCCGCCCACATCGGCGAAGCCGGTCAGCGCCCTCAACGTCCCCTGGGCCGAGAGCAGGAGCGTCCGCGCCTCCCGAACATCCCCCCGGGCCTGCGACACCCGCTCAATGGCCGGCAGACGCTCCATCGCCTGCCTCCGCTTGATCTTCATCCACTCCGCCATGCCCGGCCCACCCTCGTAACCGCACTGGAGGCAGAGGTAGACCCGGGCCGCCAGCATCCTCACCGAGGCCGACTGACACGCCGCGCACACGAACACCTCATTGCGACTCTCAAGCCCCTCCAGCGCCTCCACCGGGATCGTCAGGTCCACGCCCCGCGGCACCGACACGCCGTGAATCGACGCGCAGACCCCCAACCACCGCCACAACCCCCCGAAGAACACGGGGTCCACGAAGGGGAAGATCTCCTGCTTGACCGGGACCTCCTCGCTGACCGCCTCCATCGGCCACAAGCTCCTCACCGCCACGGAGCTCGACCCGCCCGACGACCTCATCACGACGTTCACCTCCGCGCCGCCCTCCCCAGGCCAGCGCGTCAGCACCACCCCGAAGGGCTCCTCCCAGGCGAGCCGCTGCACGACCTGCCCGGCCTCGTCGCTCAACACCAACCCCTCCCGATCCGCCCTCAACCACCCAAGCTCCCTCTCGGGCTCCTCCCCTCCGCCCAGCAGCCGACGCCACCACGGAGCCTGCGCCCGCAGCGGCCACCTCGCGCTCAACGTCGACGACGGCCCTTCATCCAGCCACCTCGCCTCCACCGCATCGACGCCCCTCATCCCACGCCCCCCTGACACCCCTTGACGATGGAGATGGACGGACCTCGGCTGCTACGACATTCACAGCGCATCCCATGCCCCCCTGGCACTCCGCGACCACCCTCGAAGCGACCCACCCTGCAGCCCCAGCGGCCCACACGCCTTGCTCGGGCGAGCGATGCACCAGATCGAAGGGCTGGCCAGCCAGCTCGGATCCCCAGGCCTCGCGCGGGCGGGCGACTCGCCTCTCAACGCCCAGACGCCCCTCGAAAGGGCTCGACGAAGGTCAAGAAACCGCTCAACCCCTCGCCGCGATCCACGACGAAGCCGCGCTCGCCCCCGCTGGCCTTGATCCTGAAGGCCCCCGTCCCCTTCATCCGCTGCACCTCGCCCCCCGCCACCTCAGCCTCCAGGGCCAACACCCGGCGCCACAGCTCCTCGACCTGCTGCGCGCTCAAGGGCCCCTGCAAAGGCTCCCCCCCGCTGTACACCCCGCTGGAGCTCTCCTCCGGCTTCACCGGATCGTAATCGAAGCGCGCCCCGCCCTCGCCGCGTGCCTCGAAGGTGAATCCATTGCCGCTGCCGTCGTGGAAGACCACGCTCCAGGGGATCGCAGGGGTGCTCATCGCTTCCATGACCGCTCCGGGGCTCTGCTCATCGGCCCTCATGGCCGCTCTGGGGCTCTGCTCGTCGGCTCTCTGAGGCCCGCACGCCACCAGCGCGGCGAGCAGGAAGATGGCGAAGATTTGCATGTTCAAGTCCACCTCAAGCACACTGAACGCGTCCGCAAGGAACCATCATGGCCCACAGGCCCCTCGCGGGCAAGACAAGGAGAGCCCCCTTGAGCAACCCATCACCGATCATCACGTCCTTCTCATGGGGCAAGCTGGAGATAGAGGGCGAGCTGCGCTTCAAGGACGCCAGGCTCTGGCCCGGCGGCGGTCGAGAGTGGGACTGGCGCGAGACGGGCACCCGCCACGTCCCCGGCGTCCAGCCCGCCGACGTCGAGGAGATCCTTGAGCATGGCGCCGAGATCATCGTCCTGACCCGGGGCGTCCAGGAGGTGCTCCAGATACAGCCCCGCACGCTCGACTGGCTCGCCTCCCAGGGCGTCGAGGTCCACGTCCTCCAGACCGAGCGCGCCGTCGAGATCTACAACGATCTCGCCCGCCGCGCCCGCGTCGGCGGCCTCTTCCACTCCACCTGTTGACCTCGCCTCAAGATCGCCGAAAAACGCTCCTGCGAGGCCAGATCACGCCCCGTCGAGCCTCGCGAGCCCGTCGAGGCCACCCGAGGCTATTGCGCGCTGGCGGCTCTCGCCCTACCCTGGGCCGCAGCGGGCTCTTGTTGAACAGGTCGAAGAACATGAACAAGATCGGATGGATTGTCGCGGCGCTCTTGTGCGCCCAGGGGTGCGGGCCGAACGAAGCGCCGGACGACGATCCGGTGGCGCCGCCTCAGCCGCCCCGGGTGGTCAACGGCTGCACCCTCGCGCCGGGCACCCTCTGCAATGGCGCCCAGCTCAGCGGCGAGGACTTGAGCGGCGTCGATCTGAGCAACGCCTCGCTCCAGGGCGCCGCCCTCATCGGCGCAAACCTCCGCGGCGCCATCCTCGACGGCGCCGATCTGAGCTTCGCCACCCTGGCCAACGCCGACCTGACCGGCGCCAGCCTCGTGGACGCCGACCTGACCCGCGTCAACCTCAACGGCGCCAACCTGACCGACGCAAAGCTCGTCAAGGCCGACCTCGCCGGGGTGCGCTGGCGCGGGGCCACATGCCCGGACGGCCAGTCGAGCGACGCGAGCGACGGCACCTGCCTCGGGCACCTCTCCGACCTCAAGGGAGTCTGCGACATCGGCCCTGGCGCCTCCTGTGCGGGCGCTGACCTGACCGGCGCCGCGCTCCAGGGGGTCGATCTGACCGACGCGGACTTGAGCGGGGCCAACCTCACGGGCGCCGATCTGTCCGGCGCTGACCTCACCGGCGCTGACCTCTCCAACGCCACGCTGCGCGAGCTCAAGATGGTCGGCGGGGTCCTCGTCGAGACCGACCTGCGCGGCGCCGACCTCTCCGCCGCCGAGGTCGCCCTCCTCACGCTGACGCGGGTCAACCTGCGCGGCACCTCGCTGATCGACATCGACGTCAACACTCTGACCTTTCAGGACGTCACCTGCCCGGACGGCACCCTCGGCCAGTACACCTGCCTGGGCCACCTCTACCCGGGCAATGCCTGCAACATCGCCCCGCGCGCCCAATGCAGCGGCGCTGACCTGGCCGGCGCTGACCTGCGGGGCGCTGACCTGACCCGCGCCGACCTCTCCGGCGCCGACATGACGGCCGCGAACCTCAACTCCAGCCAGCTCGCCGACGCAAACCTCGCCGGCGCAATCCTCAAGGGCGCGACCCTCACCTCCTCCAACGCCTCGCGCGCCTCCATGGCCCGTGTCGACCTCACGGACGCCATCCTGCTGAGCGTCACCCTCCACCAGGCCGGGCTTGCCCGCGCCGTGCTTCGGCGGGCCGACCTCAGCGGCGTCTATCTCGGCGAGGCCGATCTCACCGGCGCTGACCTCTCGGACACCGTCATCCAGAGCGCCAATCTGGATGCCGCCGACTTCAGCGACGCCAACCTCTCTCGCGCCGACCTGACCAACACCTACCTCGTCCGGGCCATCTTCGACGGCGCAAACCTCACCGGCGTCAACTGGAGAAACGCCTACTGCCCCGACGGCACCTTCAGCGGCCAGCACCCCGACGGCACCTGCCTCGACCACCTGACGCCGAGCCGGTAGGCGACCGGTCACTTCGCCGCGTCGCCCTTCGGGGTCATGGGGGCGGGGATCTTGATCAGGCGAAACTCAGTAATCTCGCGCCCCTGGGCGGCGATGGACATCGCGCCGCTGGCCTTGCGCAAGCAGCCCTCCAGCGCCTCGGGGGAGCGGCTCAACTCAAAGTCCAGCGCCCTCACCACACCCTCCTTGCCCCAGGTCACGCTCAAGGGCAGCCAGGGCTCGGCGTACTCCCCGTTCGGGTAGACATGTTTCTCCAGGCACTCCCCGAGCTTCCCCCTGAAGGTCGCGAAGGCGCGGTTGATCTCGGCGGCGGGGCTCACCGGGATCGGCTTGGGCCGGATGATCGGGCGAGGATCGCGGATGGGATCGGGTTGGATCGGCATGATGGGCCCCCAACCGTAGGAGGGCTGGATCATGGCAAGCTCCCGTTGACTCAACCCGCTCTGGTCGGCCCACGCCTCGAAGGCCGACGCGTCGATGTCCTCGATGAAGTCGTACTTGATCGACGGCGCCAGCGCCGCGACCGCCTCGCGGCCCAGATCCTCGGCCATCAGGTGGCCCACCGCGCACACCTTCCCTTGCTCGTCCACGAAGGTCGGCCGGCGCGGGTCCAGGTGCCCATCATTGCGGGGGAACTGGCGAGCCTCGATGTACGCGCGCAGCCTCGCCAGGTTCTCCTGTCGAGCCGCCCTCTCCTGCTCGGAGAGGGATGAGGTGTCGGCGTGGCGCAGCAGGCGCTCGACGTGCGTCAGGTGGATCTGAATCCGGTCGTCCTCGTCGATCGAGGCGCCATCGACGCCCTTGTCTTCATCCGGCAGGCGCCCGGTCAACGCCACGTAGCTCTCATCGCCGATGATCGCGTTGATCGTCCGCGATCGAGCCTCGACGGGCTCGTCCTTCGGCGCGTCGGCGGCGCAGGACCCGGCGAGCAGGAGCGCGGCCACCATCAAAAAACCGTTCAACTTCAAACCTTTGCAGTTCATTGCCGTCACCCTTCTGGCGGTCCAGGTCTTGCCGGGCTCCCACACGCCCGACAGCGCCTTGTCAACGTGGCCGCCGCCAGAACGATCCATTGAGCCGGCGCAGCGGGCCAGCGGTGGACAAGGGCGGCGCGCTGCCCGTAGTCTCCGGTCTGGACAAGCGGCGCGGCGATCGAGGGTCAGGGCGGCGACAGCTGCGAGGGACGTGGACCGGCGAGGTTGGCGGCGTCGAGGTGTTTGAGCGAGGGCGAGCGCGATGGGGTGGTGTCGGAGGGAGGCGGGGGGGTTGAACCCGGGGCTCTGGGCGGTGGCCCTGGTGCTGCTGGCCGGGTGCGAGATCCAGCTGGGCCCGCCGGAGAGATCGGGCGGATCGGGCGGATCGGGCGGGGCGTTCGAAGGAGGGGCCGGGGGGCTGCCTTCGGGTGGGGTGGGCGCGCAGGGGCCTTCAGGCGAGGTGTGGGTTTATACGTCGATCTACCAGTCGGTGATCGAGCAGCTGGACCCGATCATCCTGGCGCGCTACCCGAAGCTGAAGGTGCAGTGGTATCGGGCCGGCAGCGAGAAGGTCGCCACGCGACTTGAGGCGGAGCTTCAGGCTGGCGGGACGCAGGCCGACCTGCTGATGACGAGCGACCCCTTCTGGTACCTCAAGCTCAAGGAGGAGGGCCACCTGACGCCCTATGTGACGGTGGACGTGTTGCCGATCGCGCGCAACCTGGTCGACCCCGACGGCACCTCGGCGACCTGCCGCGTCTCGTCGATGGTCATCGCCTACAACCCCGACATGATCGCCGAGGCGGAGGCGCCCAGGAGCTTCAAGGCGCTGATCGAGCCGAGGTACAAGGACAAGGTGACGCTGGGCGACCCGCTCTCGTCGGGGACGCACTTTACGACGACGGCCTTCTTGTCGACGCGCTACGGCTGGTCCTACTACGAGTCGCTCCGGGCGCAGGGGGCGCTGGCCAGCGGGGGCAACTCCTCGGTGCTGCGGCGCGTGGAGGGCAAGGAGTTCCCCATCGGGGTGGTGCTGCTGGAGAACGTGCTGGCCAGCCAGAAGACAGGCTCGCCGGTGCGCTACATCCTGCCTGAGGACGGCGTCATCACGATCCCGGGCGGCATCGCCATCCTCAAGATGACGGACAACCTCGGCGGCGCCCGCGCGATCTACGACCTCATCATGAGCCCCGAGGGGCAGCGCGCGATGGTCGTCGGCGACATGCACTCGGCCAACCCGCGCATCCCGCCGCCGGGGGGCACGCCGGCCTTCGAGCGCGTGGACCTGGGCCAGTTCCTGTGGACCGATGCCTTCACCGAGGACATCAAGAACAAGGCGCCGCAGATCAAGGCGGACTTCGACCGGGTGATGAACAAGTGAGCGCGCCCAGCGGCCAGGGGCGCCTGGGGGGGCTTGGGATTGTCTCGGGGATCTCCGCGATCTTGTTGCTGATTTTTGCGATCCTGCCCCTGCTCGTCCTGATCGTCAAGAGCTTCTGGGGGCAAGGCGGGCTCTCGCTGGAGCCGCTGCTGGCGGCCTCCTCGGACCCGGCGACGTGGACCTCGACGGGGACGACGGTGCTGGTGGCGCTGGGCACGAGCGCGGCGACCGTCCTCATCGGGGTGCCGGCCGCGTGGCTGCTGGCGCGCACGGACGTCCCCGGGCGCGAGGCGCTGCGCACCGCCCTGGCCATGCCCTACGCCATCCCCTCCTACGTCCTGGCCATCGGCTGGATCGCGCTGCTCAACCCGCGCAGCGGCCTCATCAACGGCGCCTGGATGGCGCTGACGGGCGCCGAGTCGGCGCCCTTGGACATCTACTCGACCTGGGGGATGATCTTCGTGCTGGCGCTGGCCTACTACCCCCTCGTCCTGCTCCAGACCTACGCCGCTCTGATGGGCCTTGACCCCTCGATGGAGGAGGCCGCCCGCACCAGCGGGGCCACGCCCTTGCGGGTCCTGGTCGACGTGACCCTGCCGCTGGTGACCCCGGCCATCGCCAGCGGCGCGCTGCTGACCTTCCTCATCGGGATGTCCTCCTTCGGCGTCCCCTACCTCATCGGCAACCCGGCCCGCATCGAGGTGCTGACCACCTCCATCTACAACGCCATCGACGTCGGCACCGAGGCGCACATGGCCCGCGCCGTGGCGCTGGCGCTCGTCCTGGGCCTGGTCGCCGCCGCCGCCCTGGGCATCAACCGCGCCCTGGTCGCCCGCGGCAAGGCCCTCCAGGGCGGCAAGGCCGGGCGCCCGGGGCTCGTGGCGCTGGGGCGGTGGCGGCGGCCGGCCTCGATCGGCCTCTGGGCGCTGGCCTTCGTCGCCCTCGGCGTCCCCATGCTCGTCCTGGTCGTCACCAGCCTGATGACCACCTTCGGGCGCGGCTTCAACCTGGACAACCTCTCGTTGAGCAACTACGCGCAGGTCTTCGGGGATCGGCGCACCCTGGACTCGATGTGGATGAGCCTGTGGCTGTCGGCCGCCACCGCCACCCTGTGCGTCGTCATCGGCACCATCGCCAGCTACGCGCGCGCCCGCACCGCGCTGCCCGGGCGCTCGCTCATCCCCTTCGCCGCCGAGCTGCCCTACGCCATCCCCGGCACGGTGCTGGCCATGGGCTTCATCCTGACCTTCAGCCAGGAACTCCGGATCATCCTCTTCGACGCCATCACCTTCAAGATCCTGCTCTTCAACACCTCCTGGATTCTCCTGGCCGCCTTCTGCGTCAAGTACCTCGCCTACGGCGTGCGCACCTCCGACGCCGCCCTGACCCAGATCGACGTCTCGCTGGAGGAGGCCGCCCGCACCAGCGGCGCCACGCCCTTGACGGTCCTTCGGGGGATCGTCTTCCCGCTGCTGCGCCCCTCGCTGGTGGCGGCCTGGGTGCTGGTCTTCTTGCCCGTCCTGGGCGAGGTGACCATCTCGATCCTGCTCTTCGGCCCTGAGACGCGCACTCTGGGGGTGCTGCTCTTTGACTACCAGACCTACGAGTCGCCGCCCAAGGCGGCCGTCCTGGCCTCGCTGCTGGCCGGCACGGTGCTGGTCGGCAACCTCTTGATCAAGAAACTCTCAGGCGGCCGCCTCGGGATCTGAACCCTTCGGGAGCACCATGGCCAAGGTCGAGCTGAACCAGATCCACAAGTCCTACGGGCAGACCCTCGTGGTCAAGGGCGTCGATCTGACGATCAACGACGGCGAGTTCGTCGCCCTGCTCGGCCCCTCCGGCTG
>SYOX01000177.1 GCA_005804885.1 Pseudomonadota bacterium | reverse complement strand
TGGGGGGGTTGCGCAGGCTGTACATGCTGTCCCAGCCGCCGATCTCGACCGGCCCGAGCTGCGGGTGATCGAAGGGCGACCAGTCGACGTAGCCCTTGCCGTCCAGCTCCGAGTCGCTCCAGGCCAGCAGCTTCAGGTCGTCCTCCAGCGGGTGCTCCCGGAACCAGTCGACGACCTTGTAGCCGGTGATGCCGGCTTGCTGGCATGGGCTCCACAGCTCGACGGTCCAGGCGAAGATGCCCAGGTGTTCGTAGGCCCAGTCGTCGAAGGCGCCCGTGATGACGCTCTTGGGGTCATGGCGGAAGTCGTGAAAGACGCTCAAGCATGGATATCCGGTGATCGCGGTGGCCTTCTCGCCGATCCGGGTGTAGGCGCGCAGATCCTCGGTGGGCATCTGGGCGTCGTCCTTGTCGCTGAAGGGCCGCAGCAGGACGCCGCTGAAGGTGTGAAAGCTCGTCGCGCCGGTGATGTTGGGGTGCTCGCTGATGAACTCGACCACGCAGCGCACCTCGGGCTCGGAGGTGGGGAAGGGCCCGGCGCCCTTCTGCTCGCTCTCGGTGCGCCACCCGGCGGGGAAGTTGCGGTTCAGATCCAGGCCCTCCTTGTGAGGGTTGATCTGGATCTGGTAGCCGTCAAAGCCCAGCAGGCTCCCCTCGGGCAGCACCCGGAAGTAGCGGCCGCCGACCTCGGTGGGCTCGCGCGGGACGAGCAGCCGCGGGTCCTGCTCGCAGACCTTCCAGTTGCCGTTGGAGTCCGGCACCCGCATCGTCAAGATCCGCCCGTCGCCGTCGATGTCCTCGACCACCAGCCCAGCCACCGGGTCCTCGTCCCAGGGCCAGGGTCGGGTGCTGGAGCGCAGGTAGCGGGGGCGGTCGGCCAGCGCCAGCTCGGCCCCGTCCGGGTTGACCCGCGGGCAGATGTAGAAGACCCGCGTGTCCAGACACCGCCGCGTGTCCTCGTCCTTCGCGTGGCCCTCGATCAGCGCGTGGATCAGGTAGAGGCAGGCCGTCGAGGGCGCCACCTCCGTGGCGTGGATGTTGCCGTCGACCCAGAAGGCCGGCTTGTCCGTATCCGGCCCTGTCTCGAAGTGGGTCACCGTCGCCACCCAGATCGGCCTGCCCTCGTGGCTGTTGCCGATCCTGTCGACCCTCAGCAGCTTCGGGTGCGCGTTGGCCATCGAGTGCAACAGGCGCGTGAGCGCCTCATAGCGGTGGTAGGTCTCAAAGCGCCCGTCCTCGCCCATCCCCAGCTCCCTGCCCAGACGCCCGAAGTCGGGCCGCCGCGTTCAAGACACCTGACGCATGATCTCGCGCGCCGCGCGCTCGCCGGCCTCGATCGCGCCGTCCATGTAGCCGATCGAGGTCGTCGCCGTCTCCGTCGAGGCCCAGTGGAGCCGACCGCAGGGCTCCCGGATCGCGTCCCCGAAGCCCACCAGCGCCCCCGCGCCCATGATCCCCACCGGGCACCCCCGGCTCCACGGGTCCGCCGTCCAGTCCTTCTCCCAGTAGCCCAGCGGCGACCCGGCCTCCGCGCCAAAGAGCCGCGTCAGATCCGACAGCACCGCCGCCCGCCGCGCCTCCTCGGCCTGACCGCTGGCGCGCCGGGCCATGTCCCCCATCACGAAGCCCACCAGCGCGAAGCTGCCCCCGTCCGGGTGCGAGCCGTCGAAGGTCAACTGGACCGGGCCGGGGGTGCAGACCGCCTGCCCGTTGAGGCCGCGCTCGCGCCAGGAGGGCCGCTTGTAAGTGGCCAGGAACTTGATCGACGCGCCGACCGGCATCCGCTGCATGAGCTGGTCGCGTCGCGTCGGCAGCGCCGGGCTGAAGCTGATCCGGCCGGCCATGTGCGGCGGGACCGCCACGACGCAGCGCGCCGCCTCCCAGCTGACCCCGTCGCCGACGACCCGCACCCCGCCCTCACCCTGCTCGATCGCGCGCACCGGGGCGCTGAGCTGCACCCTGTCGCCGAGGCCCTCGGCCAGCCGCTCGGAGATCTGCTGCGCGCCGCCGACGATCACGTCCTGCTGCGCCCCGCCCTCGGTCTCCACCAGCGCCATCAGCCCCCCGCTGGCCTTGGCGTAGTGCAGCAGGTAGAGCATCGAGAGCTCCGAGGGCTCGACGCAGAACACGGCCCGGATCACGGTGTCCAGCGCCGCCCTGGCGGCCTTGGTGTGGACATTGCGGCGCTTCCACGCCTCGACCGAGAGCGCGTCGAGCGCCCTGGCCTCCGGCGCGTCGAAGGGGCGCCCGGCCGGGATCTGCGCGCCGAGCCGCTCCAGCGCCTTGATCATCAGGTGCATGTCGATGAGGTTGTGCGGCGGCAGCTTCGGCAGCGTCCCGGCGTAGACGATCGTCTTGCGGTCGATGTCCAGGATCGAGCGGCCCTCGGTCCACGTCGGCGCGGTCCTGAGCCCCAGCTCCCGGATCACCCGCAGCGCGTGGGCCTGCCCCGGCCCGACCCACTGGCCGCCCAGATCGCCCCTGTGGCCGTCGAACTCCCCGCTCAGAGTCCGCCCCCCGACCCGATCGCGCGCCTCGATGACCTTGACCCGCAGCCCGCGCTCGACCATCAGCCGCGCCGCGCAAAGGCCCGAGATCCC
>SYOX01000176.1 GCA_005804885.1 Pseudomonadota bacterium | reverse complement strand
GGGCAGAGATGAACGGGGGTTGACAACAGCGGGGACGATGAGTGACATGGGGGACGGATGGAAACTTCACGAACCAAGATCCGCTGGAGTCAATGGTCACGGTGCCCCCGTGGTGCTGCGCAGGCTTCAGAATGAAGATCCTCCGAGCCTACAAGACGGAGTTGGCTCCGGACAATGTTCAGCGGACGATGTTCCTTCGTCATGCAGGCGCAGCCCGGTGGGCCTACAACTGGGGGCTTCGTCAGAAGATTGACGCCTACAAGGAGACTGGCAAAAGCCCGTCTGCCATCGACCTGCACAGGAAGTTGAACAAACTCAAGGACATGCCCAAGGAGGACGGCGGTGTGCCTTGGATGCGGCAGTCGAGCAAGTGTGCTCCTCAAGAGGCGCTGCGCGATCTCGACAAGGCCTTCGGCAACTTCTTCCGGCGGTGCAAGCAGGGGGCGGCGCGCAAGGGCTTCCCCCGGTTCAAGGGCCGCAAGCGGGGCATTGGCGGCTTCCGCTTGACTGGGGCTGTCCGGGCCACCGAGACCCACATTCAGCTTCCGAGGATTGGGGAGGTTCGCCTCAAGGAGCACGGCTACTTGCCCAGCGGCGCAAAGGTGCTGTCGGCAGCGGTGTCTGAGCAGGCAGGTCGGTGGTTTGTGAGCCTCCAGGTGGAGCAGCAAGTCCCAGACCCAGCCCCGCGCCCTGAGCATGTCGTTGGTGTGGACGTGGGCGTCAAGGCGCTTGCGGTGACGTCTGACGGTGAGGTCTTCGACAACCCCAAAGCACTCAAGGCAGGCCAGCAACGGCTTCGCATCCTCCAGAAGGCGGTGAGTCGTAAGGTCAAAGGCTCGAAGAACAGGAAGAAAGCCGTCGCCAAGGTCAGACGGCAGCACTATCGAATCAGCAACATCCGGCGGGACTGCCTGCACAAGACATCGTCAGCGATAACCAAGTTGGCGAGCACTGTGGTGCTGGAAACCTTGAACGTCGGCGGGATGCTCAAGAACAGGAGGTTGAGTAAGGCTGTGTCGGATGCGTCCATGGCGGAGTTGCATCGGCAGATCGAGTACAAGGCCCGGTGGCAGGGCGTCGTGGTGCTCAAGGCAGACAGATGGTTTGCATCGAGCAAGATGTGCTCGGGCTGTGGGCACATCAAGCAGGACTTGACCTTGGGCGAGCGCGTCTTTGGATGCGAGGCCTGTGGCGAGGTAATCGATCGGGACCTGAACGCAACGATCAACTTGAAGAACCTGGCCGGGAGTTCCCCGGTGTCAGCCTGTCGCCCTGGAGGCGCTGGCTTGGGTCGCAAGACTCAAGTGAAACCGCCGGTTGGGCAGGAACTTAGCGCCGATCGCGGTCATGTGATCCCGATTGGGTCAGTCTGAGAGAACGGTGCCCATGAAACAGGAGCGATTCCTGGTGGCGGTAGCTGACGGCAAGGCGCTGGCCTTGACCGGGCCGGCCCGCGGAGAGGTCTGGGTCGTCGACAGCTCGCCCGGCGACGGTCTGTGGGTCATCGACAGCGTCCGCGAGGTCTCCTGGCAGGAGGCCCGCTGGCGCACGTGGACGCGGCCCGCAGACGCCGAGATCGCGGCCTATCAATCCCTGACGCTGTCCATGACCCGGCGCTGATCGCCGGCGCGGGCGGCCTGCGCCCTCAACCCGTCGACGAGGGCGGGTTGTCGAAGGCCTCCTGATCGGAAGAGCCCGCCGCGATGACCTCGTCGCCCGAGGGCGGCCAGAGACATTCGGTCAGGACCGGATCGGGCGACTCATCCAGGAAGTTGAGCCAGCGCGGAGAGAGCGCCACGAAGAGGTTCTCGTGGGCGCCGATCAGGATAGGCTGCGTGTCGGGCAGGACAATCTTCACCTCGGAACCTCGCGTCGCTCCTTCGCCTTTGTGTCCGCGCCCAGGGACCAAGTTGCGAAGGGCCCGAGACAATGTCAACACTGAACCTTGAATCAGAATTACCCAAGCCACCCGCGCGCCGCCGATCGATTCGAAGACCCTGGGGGCGATCCAGGGCGATCCCTGGTTGACAGCCCCTTTTGAAATTGATAATGATTTTCAATAGCAGCAGAGGCGACCCAGGGGAGACCCTCAGAGGCCCCGCTGCCCCGAGCCCCCGAAGGAGCGACGATGAGCGCGCGACCTGAAGAGAAGACCGAGATCCCCTTCGAGCGTGTGGGGCGCGCCCTGCTGCCTGCCTCGCTTGGGACCTCTGCCCTCCTTCACGCCTCCTTGCTGGCCGCCGCCATCCTCTTCAAGCTCTCCTTGCCCGATCTCCAGATGGCCGAGATCCACAACCCGACCCTCGTGGCCCAGCTCGCCCTGCCCCCCGACTTCATCAAGCCCCCCGAGCCGCCCCCCGAGGAGGCGCTGCCCGCGGCGCCCTTCGAGGCCCCTCAGGTCGCGCAGGCCCCCCCGGAGAAGCTCGACAAGCAAGCGCCGCGGCAGGTCAAGCTCAAGCGCAAGGCCCTCCCGACCCCCCAACTGGCCCAGGAGCCGCCCACCCTCAATAACCAGCCCTCGGCCCCCATTGAGTACGTCGTCAAGGCCGACTCGGATCCCAACCCGCAGAACTCCAGCCCGAGCCCTCAGATCCTCCCCGAAGACGACGGCCAGGGCTCCGACCAGGGCCTCTCCCGCACCGGGGACCCCAACGGCGTCATCGACCCCCGCGCCGCGGACTCCGGCAAGAACCCCCCGGCCGCCCAGGCCGGCGATGGCGTTGACCTCAAGGCGCTGATGCGCGGCTACATCGGCAGCGTCAACCAGGCCGTCCGCAAGGACTACACCTACCCCCTGGCCGCCAAGCGCGCCCGCATTGAGGGCGTCGTCCTCGTCGAGCTCGTCGTCGACGCGCGCGGCAACATCGTCAGCGTCACCATCGCCTCCTCCTCCGGCTTCGAGGTCCTCGATCAGGCCGCCATCGCCTCCGTCCGCTCCGTAGGCCGCCTGCCCGCGCCCCCGGACGCCCTCGGCTGGGACCGCAAGACCCTCCGCGTCCCCTTCAAGTACCAGATCAAGCAGACCGGCTAGACGCCCGCCGCCCCACCCGCGGCAACCCCCCGACATCCCAGGAAAAAATCCGATCGCCCGAGCCCTGGCAGCCAGCCCTGCGCCTCAGGGCGCCAGCGCCTCCAGCCACCCGAGCACCTCCTCCCCGAAGCCTCGCAGGTCCTCCCCCTCGCCCTCTTCGAACCACGCCCGCAGCGCCGAGCGCACCGCGCCGACCACCGCCCCGGACGTCACCTGCGCTCGCCTGCGCGCCGCGCGGTCGGCCCCTTCGGGCAGCAGGACCTCGAAGACCGCCTCCTCCCAGCGCCTGTCGAGCTGAAGCTCGTAGGCCTGCAGCGAGCGCGAGGACTCGATCACGCGCTGCTGGGCCGCGATCAAGGGCCGCTCGCGCGTGTAGAGATCCGCCATGACCAGGAGCGCCCCGCGCAGCCGCTCAAAGCCTCGCTCGCCCCACGCCGGGTCCGCCAGGTGCGCCCGGAAGCCCTCCAGCCGCGCCTCCTGGCTGGCGAAGAAGGCCGCCTCCTTGGTCGGGAAGTAGCGAAAGAAGGTCCGCCGCGACACCCCGGCCGCCGCCGCGACCTCGTCGGCCGTCGTCTCCTCGAAGCCCTTGGCGACAAAGAGCTCCAGCGCCGCGCTCGCGAGCGCCTCGCGCGTCCTGGCCTTGTTCAACTCACGGCGCAAAACCATCCTCCTTCGCCACAGCCTCCAGGCGGTTTTAGGAGGCCGGCGTGTCCCTGTCAAAGGGGCTCCATTGCGATCGCCCGGCCTTCGTGCGATCCTGGCTCTGGAGGCGCCCAGCGGCCCTCCCCACCAGGCCAGCGCCATGATCCCCTCGATTGGGCAGCTCCACACCGTCATCCTCAGCGCCCAGGGCGAGCCGACTGGCCTTCGCCGCGACACCTCCGCCGCCCGCAGGCTCGCCGCCGACCTCGATCCGGCGCAGCTGCAAGAAACCCTGGAGGGCTCGCCCGACCTGCCGGACCTGCTCGGCGCCCTGACCCTCGCCCCGCTGATGCCGCCCGTCGAGGGCGATCGCCGCGCGATGGACGCCGCCCTCATCCGGCTGATCTCGGACGACCGCGTCCACCGCTGGGGCTGGGGGCCGCGCCCCTGGCAGCGCTCGACCTTCGAGGTCGGGCGCCTCGCCGCCGAAGCCCTGCTCGCCGCCGTCGAGCGCGCCATGCCGCGCCTGACCCGGCGCGACGACCCGCCCGACCCCGCCGTCGAGGCCGCGCTGGCCGCGGCGCTCGACGCGGCCCTGGCGAACATGGCCGGGCCAGAGGCCGCGCGCGCCGTCATGCGGGGCTTTCGCCAGCTCGGCTCGCGCCTGTCGGGCAGAGTCGCCGTCGCCGAGCGCCTCGCGGGGATCTTCGTCGAGGCGGCGAGCCAGAGCGCGCGGGTGGCGGCGCTGCGCTGCATGGCGGCCCGAGAGCTTCAGCGCCAGGTCGATCCCCGCCCCCAGGAGATCGCGGCGGTCTTCGCCGCCGCGCGCGAGGCCGTGATCCAGGCCCTCCTGGAGGTCGTCGACGACGACGAGGCCGACGCGATGCTCCGCCGCCAGATCAGGCCGCTGCTCATGGACATCGCCCCCACCCTGATCAACGACCTCCAGCGCGACGGCCGCCTGCGGATCCACCCCATGCCCCCCTCCAGCGCGCTGATGAGCCAGTGGGGCCGCCCGCTTGAGGAACCGATCGCCGCAGCGGCCCGCTGCGTCTCGGTCGCGGCGGTCCTCGACGGCCTCGACAGCCAGGACCCCGAGCGCTTCGCCGCCGCGGCGTGCGTGGCGCCGGCCATCGCACCCCGCGCGGGCTGGGAGGCGCTGGCCGCCCGCTTGATCGCCGCCATCCCTCGCGACGAGCTGCACCAGCCCCACGGACAGACCGGCGAGCTTCAGGGCGCCGACCTCGGAGAGCTGGCCGCCGAGCGCCTCATCAGGCTCCTGTCGCCGATGCTGCGCGGCGGCGATGATGCGCCCCTCAAGGCCCTCCACAGCGGCCTCGCCCGGGCGCTCGAGCGGCCCGTGATCGGGCGCCCGGGCGCCCAGGATCTCGCGCGGCGCTTCAGAGAGGCGCTCAGGTGGTCCCAGGCCCAGGAGCGCAGCGCGGCGCTCTTCGAGCCCGTCGCGGCCTCGTCGACCGAGGGCAGCTCGGAGCGCTTCGCGGCGCTGCTCCTGATGCCCAACCCCTCGATATCACGAGAGATCTTCTTCAACCCAGGGACGCCGCCCTGCCTCAAGGCGCTCATCGGCGAGCACCTGCTGCAGTGGTGCCCCTCGCTGATCGAAGAGCTCGTCACCATCGAGGGCGAGCGGTGGAGCCCGAGCAGGGGGACGACCCAACCGGCGCCGCCCATCGGCGAGCCGGGCGACAAGGTCCCGCTGGAGTGGCTGGTGGCCTCGGTGGCGCAGTCCGGACACACCCCGACGCGCCTGCAGGCCGTGCGCCGCCTGGGCGTCCGCCTGAGCCGCGGCGAGGCGTCGGCGCAGGCGGCGCGCGCGCGGCTGCTGCCGCTGGTCGACGAGGCGCTGCTGGAGGGGCTCCGCGCCGCCATCGACCACAAGGTGGGGCGAGAGGCGCCGCGGTGGCAGGCCGCCGTGGCGCTGGCCCTCATCGGCGACCAGCACGACGAGGCTCGCCTGGTCGACTTCATGGCGACCTACGGCCCCTGGACTCGCCTGGACCCGCGCGGCGAGGCGATCCAGACCGCCAGGATCGCCGAGCACCTGCTGCTGCGACCCTTGAACCAGGAGAAGGCGCACCACCTGCTCGAAGCCCAGGTCTTCGTCGGCTTCGGAGAGGAGCGCGCCCGGCGCCTGATGGCCCGGGCCTTCACCCAGCTCGGGGGCCGCGCCCAGCGCGCCGGGTCACTCGACGAGGCGCGCAGAGCCTTCCAGCAGGCGCTCGACTTCGACCCGCTCAACCTCGACGCGCGGCGCGCGGCGCGCTCGTCCGGCCTTTAGAACATCGCCATTGCAAGGGGATGGAGATCAGATCGGCGCCATCGGCGCTAGTCGTCGAGGTAGGCCGACAGGAGCGCGGCGATCTCGGGGCTGACTTCGGGGTTCTCGGCCGGGTGCTCGGCGGGCTCGGGGGTGTGGAAGGCGTCCTTGTCGAGGATGAGGTCGAAGGCCTCGTCGAAGACCTCCTCAAGCTCCGGGTCCTCGACGGCCATGAAGGGGTTGGTCGCAGGGGGCGGCTGCGCGCTCCCGCGAGGCGCTGGGATGTTGGTCGAGGCGAGCTTGACCGTGGCCGACTCATCCTTGAGCGCGCTGGGCACCGGGGTGTCGGCCGACAGCGGGGTCAGGTTGGCCGAGGAGGAGCGCTTGTTGCCGATCTGAAGATCCTTGATGACGCTGAGGACCTGCCGGGCCGACTTGGGGCGCAGCTTGATGTCGAACTGGAGGCAGTTGCCGATCAGCTCCTCGAAGGCCGGGGGGATGTCGGGCCGCAAGACCATCGGGCGCTCGGGCAGCGCGGAGCGCTCGGCCGAGCGGAAGGGGCGACGCCCCGTGACCAGCTCGTAGAGCGTCGCGCCGGCGGCGAAGAGATCGGTGCGGTGGTCGATGCCCTGGCCGGCGAACTGCTCCGGCGCCATGTAGTAGGGCGTGCCGACGATGAAGGTGTTGCGCCCCGAGTCGCTGCCGCCGGCGATGCCGAAGTCCATCAGCTTGATGGTCCCGTGGCGCGTGTACATGATGTTGCTCGGCTTGACGTCGCGATGGACCAGCCCCTCCTCGTGCACCGCCGACAGCGCCGAGAAGAGCCCCTCGGCCACCTCCAGCACCGCCGACATCGGCATCCCGCACCCCTCCTCGCCCTGCTGGTAGACGTCGTCGACGGTCTGCCCCTCGATGTACTCCATGCTGATGAAGGGCCGGCCGTCCATCAGCCCGCAGTCGTAGATCGTGACGATGTTGGGGTGGTTCAGGCGCGCGGCGGCCTTGGCCTCGCGCTCAAAGTAGCGCAGCGCCAGCTCATTCTGGGTCATCCCGCCCGGCAGGAACTTCAGCGCCACCACCCGCTCCAGCGACGAGTCGACCGCCTTGAAGACCTCCGCCATGCCGCCCTCGCCGAGCTTCCCCTCGATCTGGTAGCGGCCGCTGATATCCTGGCGACCAACCTCCGAGGACGCTGCAGGGCCGCCGGCGCGCGAGTCGTGGATGTAGATGACCTGCCCCGAGGGCACCCCGCCGGCGAAGCCCCCGGGCATCATGCCGACGGGCGGCGCGAAGGTCGCCCCGCCGCTCTCGGCCACGAGCTTGTCGACCTGCAGCTTGTTGACCACCAGCGGCTGGTCCCGCATCACCTCCTTGACCGCGTGCGAGACCATCTCGGCCAGCTCGCGGGAGGGCTGGAGCGAAGACCCTCCGATCGGCCCCAGCGCGCCGACCGTCGCGGCGGTCCCGGCCATGCCGGGCACCTGCGTGAGGCGATCGCGGGCCTGCTCGACCGACCGGCTGCGCAGCTGCTCGGCCTTGTCCCGATCGTCGCTCAGTTCGAAGAACACCGCCGCGCGCTCGTTGTTGCCTGCCTTCTTGTAGGCCTGGGCGGCCTTTTGCGCCATGTGCCGCGCCTCGACCAGGCGCGGGTCCGCCGACTGGAGCGCCTGGAGCTGCTCCTTCGGCATCATCTCCATGCAGGCGTGCTCCCACATCTGCGCGATGTCCTCGATGGACGAGTCCGCGTCGACCTCCATCGCCTCGGCCGCCTTCCTGAACTGCCCCGTCCGCTTGTAGAGCTTGCCCGCCATCCCGAAGCGCTCGGCCTTGGCGTAGAGATCGGCCGCGCGCTCGAAGGCCTTGGCCTTCTCCGCGTACATCGCCGCCTGATCGAGCTGGCCGAGCACCTCCGCGACCTTCGAAGCCTCCTCGAAGTGCTCGCCCCGCTTGAGCAGGTTGAGCGCCTCGACGTTGTGGCCGTGCATCTGGTGGACGAGCGCCGCCTCCTTGAGCTTGCCCTGACCCACCAGCTGGCGGACCTTGTCGAGGTGCGTCGGCCCCGCCACGCCGCCCCGGTTTCTCAGGATGCGCAGCGCCACGAAGAACGCCAGCACGACCGCCGCCACCGCGCCAACGGTGAGCGGCTCGATCGTCACCCCGCCTATCACGAGCGGAGCAGCCCAGGCTGAGACTTCAGGTCCCATGACGCCACCGATCCAGAACTGTCCCTCAAGATCCCTTCTGGGGAGACTAGCTGTTGAACTCTACCCCACAAGTTAATTCATTACGGCGACTTGCAATACTGAACTTACTTGCGGCCATCAAACATTAGCGCCGAAGGCTCAGGTGCCCTCTGCGGTTGTTCTGAGGATCCCGACGCGACTTCAGAACTCGACTGGTCTGGGCTCGGCAGCCCTCAACACGACCGAGGACAGCTGCTCAGTAGAATGTGGCGCCGTCGCGCGCCATGGCGCGCAGCAATTCCGGGGCCTTGAAGCGATCCCCGAAGACCTCCGCCAGCCCGTCGGCCTTCTCGACGAAGGCCGGCAGGCCCATGGTGTCGATGAAGGACAGCGGGCCGCCCGTGAAGGGCGCAAAACCCCAGCCCATGATGGCGCCGACGTCGGCGTCGGCCGCCGCCAGCAGGACGCCCTCCTCCATGCAGCGCGCCGCCTCGACGGCCTGCACGACCAGGAAGCGGTCCACCAGCGCCTGCACCTCGGGCTGGTCGGCGCGCGGCGGGAAGTGCTCGGACAGCGTGGGGCTCAGGCGCTTGGGGCCGGACTCCGGGTAGTCGTAGCAGCCCCTGGCGTTCTTGCGGCCGAAGCGGCCAAGCTGCTTGACCAGCACCTCGAGCACGGCGCTGGAGGGGTTCTCCACGTAGGCGTCGCCGAGATCGGCGCGCGTCTGCTCGCCGACGTGCACCATCAGATCGAGGCCCACCTCGTCGGCCAGCGCCAGCGGCGGCATCGGCATCCCGCTGAGGCGGCCGGCGTTCTCGATCAACGCCGGCAGGATCCCCTCGCGCAGCATGCTCATCCCCTCCGTGACGTAGGTCCCGAAGACCCGGCTGGTGTAGAAGCCGCGGCTGTCGT
>SYOX01000175.1 GCA_005804885.1 Pseudomonadota bacterium | reverse complement strand
GGGGCGTCAGCGTGCGTGGGGCGTGTCAACCGTGTTGATATCACAGGAGAATTGCAGGGGCAGGGAGGCAGACATCGAGCGGCCCTGAGGGAGTCTGTCGCTTGAAGGTTGACGCCCCATCGCCAGCCCCGAAGGGGCGTCCCAGGACAAATTGTAGGCCCGGGCGCAAGCCCGGGTGGACCGTCAACGTGCAGATCGCATCAGCGAAGTCGACTCGCCGATCTCTCCTTGTCCATCAACGAAGTCGACTCGCCGATCTCAACGTGCCCGTCACCGAAGTCGACTCGCCGATCCCCCTTGCCCGTAATACGAGCGTCCCTCCCCCTTGCGCAGCGAGGGGGAGGACAGGAGGGGGAGTGAAACGAGGGGGAGGACAGGAGGGGGAGTGAAACGAGGGGGAGGACAGGAGGGGGAGTGAAACGAGGGCGAGGACAGGAGGGGGAGTTGCCTTGTCCGCCCATCAAAGCCAACCCGTCGGAGCGTCTTGCCCCATCGTCGGCCCTGCGATCAACACCCGATCCAGGCCCTTCTCTTGACTTCGACCCGATTGGCTAAAATCATCGGAGGGTGAACCTCCACCCTGCGCCTCGGAGCGCCATGGCCTCAGCGCACATCAAGATCGGGCCCTTCGAACTCCACGAGCCCATCGGCAAGGGGGGGATGGGGGAGGTCTGGCGCGGCCTCCACCCTGAGCAGCAGGTCCCCGTGGCCATCAAGGTCATGACCGGCAAGCAGGCCCGAAACCCCGCCTACATCGAGTCCTTCCGCAACGAGGTCCGCGCCGTCGCCGCCCTGGCACACCCTGGCATCGTCATGGTGCTCGACCACGGCGAGATCGACGCCAACGCCGAGCGCCGCAGCGGCGGCATGTTCACCGCCGGCAGCCCCTACCTCGCCATGGAGCTGGCCACCCACGGCTCCCTGCGAGAGATCGAAGGCCCCCTGCCCTGGGACCACATCAAGTACATCCTCTTCTCCCTGCTCGACGCGCTGGCGCACGCCCACGCCGCCGGGGTCATCCACCGGGACATCAAGCCCGCCAACGTCCTGCTCGCCGCGCCCACCGACCCGCGCCCCGGCCTGAAGCTGACCGACTTCGGCATCGCCCAGGCCGTCGACAACCGCACCGAGTCCGGCAGCACCGAGTCCACCACCGGCACGCCCCAGTACATGGCCCCCGAGCAGCTGCGCGGCCAGTGGCGCGACTACGGCCCCTGGACCGACCTCTACGCCCTCGGCTGCCTCGCCCATCAGCTCATCTGCGGCCAGACCCCCTTCAACGACGACAACTTCGTCGCCCTGGCGCACGCCCACCTCAAGACGCCGCCCCCCCCTCTCTCGCCCCGCGTCGAGATCCCCGAGGGCGTCGAGCAATGGGTCCACAGGCTGCTGGCAAAGCTGCCTCGCTGGCGCTTCAAGCACGCCACCGACGCGGCCTGGGCCCTGATGGCCATCGACAACCGCGCCGGCGGCAAGGCCCCCGTGACCGCCTTCGAAGTCCTCCTGCGCGGCGGCGATCTGAGCCCCTTCCAGATCAAGGGCCTGACCCTGGCCCCCTGGCAGCGCACCGAAATCCCCAACGACGAATCCGAGGCCACCCTCTTCGACGCCCTCCCCCAGACCCGCGTCCTC
The DNA here is from genome assembly GCA_005804885.1 of Pseudomonadota bacterium. Taxonomy (GTDB): domain Bacteria; phylum Myxococcota_A; class Bradymonadia; order Bradymonadales; genus SYOX01. The sequence goes on along the minus strand of SYOX01000175.1, from coordinate 31,407 downwards.
GATCTGCACCTGTCTGGCGACCTGGAGACCGTCTCTGGCGTCGTCGAAGCGATCCCCCGCGACACCGGCGAGCTGCCCTGGCACCGCCCCTTCATGCCCGCCGACTGGCGCCGACCCATCCCCCCCTCCCCCTCCATGCGCCTCGTCGGCGCCGGCCTGGGCCTCTACGGCATGCGCGCCATCCCCCTCGTCGGACGCACCCGCGAGCGCGACGCCATCTGGGACGCGCTCGTCGAGGTCCGACAGAGCGGCCGCGCGCAGGTCATGCTCATCCACGGCGCCGCCGGCACCGGCAAGAGCCGCCTCGTCGAATGGATGTGCCAACGCGCCAACGAGCTCGGCGCCGCCTCCATCCTCAGAGCCCGCCACGGCGCCACACCCGGCCCCGCCGACGGCCTCCCGCGCATGGTCGCCCGACACCTGCGCTGCCAGGGCCTCAACCGCCTCGACACCCTGGATCGCGTCGGCAAGCTCCTGAGCGACCAGGACGCCACCGGCGACTACGAGCGGCTCGCCCTGACCGAGCTGGTCTGCCCCATGTCCGAGGCCGACGAGCACACCGGCGAGCCCGTGGTGCGCTTCGGCAGCCCCAAGGAGCGATACGCCCTGATCCGCAGGCTCTTGGAGCGCCTCGGCACGCACAAGCCCGTCATCGTCTGGCTCGACGACATCCAGTGGGGCGGCGACGCCGTCGGGCTCGTCGCCGACGTCATGGCCGCGCAGCCCCTGAGCCCTTGCCCCGTCCTCTTCCTCATGACCGCCCGCGACGAGGCCCTGGCCGAGCAGCTCGCCAACCAGCAGGCCCTGCGCGACCTGATGGCCAGGGGCAATGCGCGACAGCTCACCCTCGGACCCCTCGACCCCGGCGATCGCATCGAGCTGGTCCGCGAGCTGCTCGGCCTCGAAGGCGACCTGGCACGACAGGTCGAGGAGAGGACGGCCGGAAACCCCCTCTTCGCCGTCCAGCTCGTCGGAGACTGGGTCCAGCGCGGCGTCCTCGAGATCGGCCCCACCGGCTTCGTCCTCAAGGAGGGCGAGGCCGCGGTGCTGCCCGATGACCTCCATCAGGTCTGGCGAGCACACCTGGAGAGACTCCTGGCCGGGCTGCCCCAAGACGCCCAGCAAGCCCTGGAGCTGGCCGCCGTCCTCGGGCGCGAGGTCGACAACAACGAGTGGCAGCGCGTCTGCCAGCGGGCCGGCGTCAACCTCACCATCACACTTCTCCACACCCTCTTCTCCAGCCGCCTCGCCCTGCCCGAGGAGAACGGCTGGTCCTTCACCCACGGGATGCTGCGCGAGAGCCTGGAGCGCCTCGCCCGCGAAGCCGGCACCCTCAAGGCCCACCACAAGGCCTGCGCCCGGATGCTGCGCGAGCTTCCCAACCCCTCCCCCGACGTCCCCGAGCGACTCGGGCGGCACTGCTTCTTCGCCGGAGATCTGCAGGACGCCCTCGCGCCGCTCCTCCAGGCCGCCGCCAGGTGCAGAGACAAGAGCGACTACCGCGCCGCCAACGCCCTGCTCGACATGCGCGAACAGGCCATGGCCGATCTCGACCTCGATCCGGCCGACCCCCGCTGGGGACAAGGCTGGGTGCTTCGATCCTGGGTCGAGCGCCTCAACTGGCAGTTCGACGAGGCCATGACCTGGGCCGATCGCGCGCGACAGGCCGCCCTCACCCACCGGTGGCCCGCGATCCTCCCAGAGGCCCTCTGGGGGCTGGCCTGGATCGTCCGACAGCAGGGCGACAGAGCCCGCGCCGCTGACCTCTATCAGCAGGCCCTCGACCTCTACCGCCCCCTGAACGACCCCCTCGGCATGGCGCACTGCCTCAAGGGGCTGGCCATCGTCACCCGACAGCGACAACGGTGGCATGAGGCCGCCGACCTCTACCGACAGGCCCACGACCTCTACCGCGGCCTCGGCGACCTGCCCGGCGTCGCCTCCTGCCTCTACGGCATGGGCGCCGCAGCACACAGCGCCAACGACCACGAACAGGCCGCCATCCTCCTGAGCCACGCCCTCGAACTCAACCGACAGCAGGGCGACCAGCAGGAGGTCGCCAACTGCCTCAACGTCATGGCCGAGAGCGCACGCCAACGCGGCGACCTCGAGGCCGCCGCCGACGGCTACCGTCAGGCCCTCGACATCCACGACTCCATCGGCTCCGGCGCCGGCATCATCCCCAGGCTCAACCTCTGCCTCGTCCTGCTCGACCGCGACAGGTACATCGAGGCGCGACACACGCTCGTCGAGAGCAGCCCCATCATCGAACAAACCGGACAGCGCTCCCTGCTGGCCTTCGTTCAGCTCGCACTCTGCCAGTGCGCCGCCGGCCTGGGCGCCTGGGCCGACTGGGCCCGCCTGATGCCCCGCGCACAGAAGCTCCTCACAGAGACCGCCATGGTCGACCCCGACGTCGCGCGCGTCGCACACCGCGCCGCCGACCTCGCCCGCGCCGCCAACCACCACGCCGAGGCCGCCGAAGCCTACCGGCTCGCACTCTCCCAATGGCTCGACCTCGGCCAGAACGACAAGGCCGACGAGTGCCTCGCCCACCTCGAGGTCGGCGCATGACAGGCGCCCCCCCCCACCACCTCACCCAACCTTTTGAATCAACTCATGTTTACGGCAACAGAGCTGATAGTGTGTGAAGGCCTCGGGAGCCCGCCGTCGCGGACGCTCAAGCCAGCGGCCGACCCGCAGCCTCCTCCAGCGCCCGCCGCATCACCGCCTCGGGCGGCTTGCGCCCCGTCCACATCAAGAAGGACTCAAGGCCCTGGTAGAGCAGCATGCTCAGGCCGTCGCCGCCCTTGACCCCAGCCGCCCGCGCCGCGCTCAAGAAGGGCGTCTCCGACCTGCCGTAGCACATGTCATGGACGCCGCGGAGCTTGCCCAGATCGTGCCAGGGCAGCGCCCTCCAGACCGCCTCGGCCTCGACAAAGGCCGGATCGCCTTCGACCTCCCCGACACCGAGGCTCGTCGCGTGGACCATGACCTCCGCGCCCAGCCACGGGGCGCCCGCGACAGGCTCCGCCGCCCGCGCCGCCTCCACGACCGAGAGCTGCGCGCAGCAGCCCGGCGCCAGCTCCCCCCGAAGGATCTCCGCTCGCCCCACGTCGCGGCTGATGATCGTAATGAACTCGAAGCCCGCCTGATCCAGCGCCACCACCGCGGCCCGCGCTGCGCCACCGGCCCCCAGGACGACCGCGCGCTGGCCGCTGGCAAGATCCCGCTCGCGCAGCGCCCTCAAGAGCCCGGGGACGTCCGTGTTGTGACCCTCGACCTCACCCGCGACCTTGACCAGCGTGTTGATCGCCCCCGCCCGACGCGCCGAGGGGCTTATCCGATCCACCAACACACCCATCGCGCCCTTGTGCGGCAAGGTCACGTTGGCGCCGACGGCCTGGCCCTGCCTGATCGCGTCGACCAGCTCGACCAGCTCGCCCGGCGACGTCCGCCGCGCCGCATAGACCAGCGGCAGGCCCAGCGCGGTCAACCCGGCGTTCTGGAAGGCCGGGCTCATCGAGTGCCCCACGGGATCGCCCAGCAGCCAGATGGAGAGCTTCGAGTTCATGTTCGCCACCCCGGCGCAGCCCGCCTCGGGAAGAACCGGGCGCTCGGCGGCGTGCCCCGGCCTGTCAATGCCAGACCTGCCCCCCTCTCCAGACCGGATCGCGGCCGCTGAGCCGCCCAGGGGAGGCTCGCACAGCGGCGGGAGCGTCGCCGGGGCGCTTTGAAAGCGCCTGGGGCTGTGCTAAGTTCTGCCGCACTTCGGCGGCCCGCCGCCCCCCCGGATGCCTCGTCGCAACCTCACTTACACCACGCCCGCAGGCTCGATGTCCAACCTGGAACACATCCTCGACCGGGTCGCCCAGCAGGTCGACAGGCCCATCGTCACCATCGGCAACTTTGACGGCGTCCACCTCGGCCACCAGACCATCTGCCAGGAGGTCCAGCAGAGCGCCCGGCGCGCCGGCGTCGCCTCCGTCGCGCTGACCTTCGACCCGCACCCAGTGGTCTTCTTCGGCAAGAAGGACACCTCGACCTTCTGCATCGACAGGCCCGACAAGAAGCTCGAGCTGCTCCACAAGCACGGCATCGACCACCCCACCGCCCTGCCCTTTGACGCGGATCTCGCCTCGCACTCCCCCGAGGGCTTCGTCCACAAGATCCTCTTCGAATCCTTGCGCGCCCAGGAGGTCTGGGTCGGCTACGACTTCAACTTCGGCAAGGGCCGCTCGGGCGGCATCGAGGAGCTCCAGCGCCACGGCCGGGAGCGCGACATCGACGTCCGCGTCCACGCCGCCGTCACCTCCGGCGATGAGGTCGTCAGCTCCACGCGCGTCCGAAAGGCGCTCTCGGGCGGGAACCTCGACCTGGCCGCCGCGCTGCTCAACCGACGCCACGCGCTGCGCGGCGAGGTCGAGCACGGCGAGGCCAGGGGGCGGGCGTTGGGCTTCCCGACGGCGAACATCAGCCCGAGGGCGGGGATGATGATCCCGCACGGGGTCTACATCACGACGCTGACGCTCCTCGATCCCGGCGCTGGCCTGCCTGCCGGGCCGCTGCCCGCGATCACCAACGTCGGCGTGCGCCCGACGGTCGCCACCGCGGCCGCCCCCAACGCCGAGACCTTCGTGCTGAGCGGCCTGGCGCCGGACGCCGACATCTACGGCCAGCGCGTCGAGGTCGAGCTGATCGCCTTCGTCCGCCCCGAGATGAAGTTCGACGGCCTCGACGCCCTCAAGGCCAGGATCGCCGAGGACATCGCGCAGGCCCGGCTCGCGCACGGCCTGGGGCGCTGAGACGGCGAGGGCGCGGCCAGACACATTCAAAAAGTCGTTCAGCTGTGGGCACTTGGGGAGGATCTGGCGAGGACGGGGCCGCCCCAGGCTTGCGCCCGGGGCTACAGAGAAGGCACGCCCCTTTGGGGCTGACGACGGGCTCTGGACCAGCCCCCAGCATCGTGGCTCTCGTCTCGAGGCCCTCAACATCGAGGGCCGCTGATGAGGGGTGACACGAAGCCTGGAGGTTGACGCCCCGTCGAGAGCCTCGAAGAGGCGTCCCTTCCCTGTAGCCCCGGGCGCGAGCTTGGGGCGAGCGGGCTTGGGGAGGATCTGGCGAGGACGGGGCCGCGATCAGGCGCTGGCCTCCGAGCCGTCTTCCTCGTAGTACTGACCGTAGCGGCGGTAGTAGTAGTAGTAGTAGTTGCCGTACTGACGATCCCCGAGGTCGACGTCGTTGAGGATGCACCCGAGGATGGGCGCGTTGACCCCGGCGAGCTTGTCCTTGGCTCTGCGGACGAGCTCCTTGGTGGTCTGGCCGCCCTTGACGACCAGCAGGACGCCGTCGACGAGGTTGGAGAGGATCATGGAGTCGGTCACCGCGATCGTGGGCGGTGAGTCGAAGATCACCCAGTCGTAGCGGGCGTCGAGGTCGCGCAGGATGTCGTGGAAGCGATCGGTGTGCATCAGCTCGGCGGGGTTGGGGGGGATGGGGCCGCACAGAAGCACGTCGAGGTTGGGCACGGGGGTGCGCTTGATCGCCCCGTCGTAGTCGATCTCGCCGATGATGAGGTTCGAGAGGCCGACGTCGTTCTGCATCCCGAAGATGCGGTGGACGCGCGGGCGGCGCATGTCCGTGTCGACGACCAGGACCCGCGAGTTGGACTGCGAGATGACGGTGGCGATGTTGACCGCCGTGACCGTCTTGCCCTCGCGCGGGCCGGCGCTGGTGACCAGCAGGCGGTTCATCTGCTTGCCCGGGGACATGAAGAGGATGTTGGTCCGGATCGTCCGGCAGCACTCGGCCACCGACGACTTGGGGAACTCGTGGACATGGAGATCCCGCAGCTCCCCTTCGGGCAGCAGCTGGCCCTTGTCGGGGCCGGCCTTGACCTCCTTGATCGTGGGGATCACCCCCAGGAAGGTCATCCCCAGCAGCTGCTCGATGTCCTCCTGCGTCTTGACCGTGTTGTCGAGCACCTCCCTCAAGAAGGCCAGCGCCACCCCCGCCACCAGCCCCAGCACCACCCCGATGAGCAGGTTGAGGGGCACGCGCGGCATCACCGGCGACTCCGGCACAAGCGCGCGATCGAGGAGCCGGATGTTGTTGTTCTGCAGCAGCCTGGAGATGTCCGTCTCCTTCAGGCGCTTCATGACCAGATCATAGAGCCGCGCGTTGGTCTCCTTCTCCCGCTCCAGGCGAGTGTACTCCAGCTCCTTCTGGTTGAGCTCCAGGGCCTCGTCCTTCAGGTGCACGATCTCGCCGGTGAGCTGGCCCTCGGTCGACTGCACCATCGACAGGCGCTTCTGGCTCGAGTCCAGGATGTTGCGCACCTCCTTGTCCAGCTCCGCCTCCACCAGCGCGATCTGCTTTCTCACCGCGACCACCTCGGGGTGCTGATCGAGGTAGCGGCCGCCGAGCTCGGCCTCCCGCGTCCGCAGCTCGGTGTGCTTCGTGCGCAGCGACTGGATCAGCGGGTTGTCGATGACCTGGGTGATGGGCGCGCTGGTCCTGGCGCCGCCGCGCAGCTTGTTGATCTCGGCCACCTCGGCGCCGACCGTGATGCGCTCGGTCTGCACCCGCGTCAGCTGCGCGTTGAGATCCAGCAGCCGCTGGCTGGTGATGTTCTGGCGGTCGGCCAGCGAGGTCGACAGCATGTTGTTCGTCCTCTTGAAGTCGTAGAGCGCCTGGTCCGACGCCTCCAGCTTGTCCTTGATCTCCTGGTACTGCGTCGTGAGCCAGTCGTAGGCCCCGTAGGTCGACTCCTTGGACCGCTCGATGTTCTGCAGCTGGTAGGCCTCGGCGATCGCGTTGGTCAACTTCGAGGCCATCTCGGGGTCGTTGTGCCGCACCTTGATCGTCACGATCCGGCTCTGGAGCGCCGGATCGATCTCCGTCAACATCACCAGGTGATCGACCGGATCGATCGCCTTGAGCCGCTCGGCCAGCTCCTGCTCGTCTTCGACCTTGTCCAGCCCCAGAAAGACCAGATCGTCGGCCAGGCCCAGCTTCTCGACCACCTTCTCGGCCACCATCCGGCTCTTGATGATGGCGTATTGCGTCTCAAAATACTGATCCGAGTTCCAGTAGTCCGCCGCGGAGAGCTCCACGACCTGCTGAACCTCCTGCCCAAGCACCTGCGGCGTCGACAGATCGATGATCAGCGAGGCCCTGGCCTCGTACACGCGGGGCTGCTTGAAGGTGTAGACGGCCACCAGCGTAAAGACGACCACGAAGACCAGCACGATCGTCCACATCCGCTTGAGGATGACGTACCAGTAATGCTGGAGCGGCATCAGCGGCTCTTCGCCCTGCGAGTGCTGGGGAGTCAGTCCGATGGGCTGGGGAGCGTCGGTCGTCATGCTCGTCTCAAGGGGCCAGGGCGGTCAGTAGAGCGTCGTCGGGACAAAGAGGATGTCCCCAGGGACGAGCGGCAGGTTCTCGACTTGACCTTCAATGATCGCGCCCATCGGGACGCGGGCGCGAACCTTCTCACCCTGCACGACGCGTACCAGCGTCATGTCGTTCGGAGAGGCCCTGTCCGTAAACCCACCCGCGCTCGTGACCGCCTGCACCACGCTCATCTGATCCTCGAAGCGGAAGTTCCCCGGCTTGTTGACCTCGCCGAAGACGAAGATCTTCTTGCTGTTGTACTCCAGCACCGAGCACGTCACCGAGGGCGCCCTCAAGTACCCCTCCTTCAAGCGACGCTCCAGCTCGTCCTCGACCGCCGAACAGGTCAACCCCTCCAGATCGACCTTGCCCACCATCGGGAAGCTGATCGTCCCGTCCGGCGAGATGACGAACTCGCCGCCGATCCCCTCCTCCTGGTAGACCCGGATCGACAGCTTGTCCGAAGCCCCCAGCGTGTTGGCGCTCGGCGGCTGCTCGGCCAGAGAATCCAGCAACTTCAAATAGATAGGGTCCACGGGCGTCTTGCAGCCGCTCAGCCAGAGCGACGACACGCCCACAACCACCCAAAGCATCAACCCCAGCGGCCTCGTTGAGGACATCGCCTTCGCCCTCCAAAGCGCGCGGCGCGACCGAGGGCGCCGCCCTCTACCACTGAACCCCAGTGGTCAAAAAGACGCGGTGCTTGACGAACTGCGCCGTCGCCGTGCCCTGGGTGTTGATGTCGTTGGGGTCCCGAAGGTCGTCCGGCGCCACGATGCCCGTGATCATCACGAAGTCCGACGCGTTGACGTCCAGCTGGTAGCGCACCCCGACGTTGAAGATCTGCGTGATGAAGAAGGTCAGCTCTCCCTTGGCCAGCACCACCGGATCAACCCGGCGATCGGTGCTGAAGGCGTTGGCCCCAAGAACCCCGTCGACCGAAACCTGATCCAGCACCGGACCCGGGTTCAACGCGTACTCCTGAAGCTGGAAGGCCCCCTCCAACGACAGATCAAGCCGCCCGAAGAGCTGCTGCTTGTGCCTCGCGTAGACCTTGTGGAAGGTGAAGAAGTTCGCAAAGGAGGAGTCGGCGAAGTCGCGCATGTAGCCAAGCCTGAAGCGGCTCGTCGGCCCGATCTCGTACGCCACCTCCGCCCTGCCGATGAACCCCGAAAAATCCTCCCCCTCCTCATAGAAGCCCGCGCCGTAACCCCCCAGCAACACGACGCTGAAGCGCGGCCCCACCAGACCGGCCAGCCCGGCCTGAAGACGCAGCGGCTTGGAGTCGATGTTCTGAATCCCCGTGTCGTTGACGAAGGGCTCCAGGAAGGACGGGATGGACTCGTCGTCGTGGAAGGGGATCGTCCGCTGCTTGGTGTCGTAGCTGATGAAGTCCCAGCCAAGCTGCGCGATCACGGCCGTCTTGGGCAAGAAGCGCCACTTGACGTCGGCCCCCAGGCTCAGCATCTGTCGATCCAGATCCGGCAGGTAGGTGTGGCTGAAGATCGAGAACGCTCCCCCCACCTCCGCCGTCAACACCTTCCCACCCGGCTGGATCAGCACGCCGCCAGACAGGCGGTTGAAGACCCGGTTGTACGAGTCAAACCCGACCCCGTTGGGCGCCTCGTTCGTCCGCGTGAAGTTGTCCGAGATCTTCAGCGCTATGGCCCCGTTCGGGTTGAAGATCGCCTTGCCGTCGAGCTTCAGATCAAAGCCGCTCTGATCGAGCACCTTCTGATCCTCCGACAGGTACTGGAGGTACAGCACCGAGGCATCCAGGGTCAGATCCACGCTCGTAGGACGCCGAGTCTTCAAGGAGAGCTTGGGCACGACACCCAGCACCGGCGAGGTCGTCACGCGCTCCTGCGCGTCATCGAAGAAGACGTTGCTGTCAAAGCCGCCCTCCAGAGACACGCCCGGGTGAAAGGCCACATTGCCGCTGCCCACGCCGTTCGGGCCGCCGACCTCGCCAGCGTCGCCCTCGATCACCTCCGAAGGGGCTATCGCCTCGCCAGGATCGTCCTGCGCCTGGACACCCTGCGGCCAGCAAAGACCCAGGAGCGCCAACACCAACGAAGCCCTTCCAGGCCAGCTCGCCCATGCGGCCTGAGCAAGACCATTTCTAGTTGGGATGATGGACATCGACTCTCGCTTCGCGGCGCCGCTCTTCGACCGGGCTCGCCCATGACATCGGCACACGCACTGGGATCCTTGATGATGATCGTCGAGACCCTCAGCCCCCCTGCTCACTGATAGGGGGTCGCTTCGGGCAATCGGAAGAGCGTATCGGTCTCGTCGACGATGTTCGTCGGATCAATCTGGGCAATGTTGGGGTCGATCTCGAAGATGACCTCCGTGTTCCCCGAGTACCTCAACACCTCGCCGGCACACGACTGCGCCTCGACGCCGAGATTCTGAACCTTGGAGCCCGCGATGGAGACCAACGAGAACTGATGGCCGATGCTCTCCTTGTCGCTCGACTCGCGCATCTTGAGCATCGACTGCTCGCTGACCTTCAAAAAACCCTTGATCGCCGACAACTTCTCGTTGATGCAGTTGAGCTTGAGGAGATCCTTCTCCTCCTCTCGCGTGCTCTCGAGCATGGTCAGCACCTGGCCTCTTATCCCCTTCATCAGGTTGATGTCCTCGCCCGCCCGCGCGAGCATCTGCTCGCGGCTCAGGTTCTTCGAGGCGCCCAGACTGTCCTGAGGAACAAGGCCACCCTGGGCCTGGACGTCCGGCGAAGGGCCACCCATCATGGCGAGCCCGCAAACCAGCAGCCCCACCACGATGACGGACACTCTTCGTCTCATCCTCTCCCTCTCCTGACTTCTGATTTCGTCGAACATGAGCCACTTTTCCATCGAGGACACCCGGCCGGAGCCAATCTAACCGTCCACATCGACCCTGTCAATCTCAGCCCTGCCCCCGCCCTCGGGCCGACACCCAGGCCGACCACGCCCGCGAAGGGCCACCAGACATCTTTCCCCCAGCAAGATTCAGGCCGCATGCCTGAGCCCCACCGCGCCCACCTCCAGCCCGCCCCCCAACCCAGCACCGTGACTTTATTTCACACCCGGGTCGTGAATCACCGTTCACACATCTCTTCCATCGGACGACAGCGGCCAGGACTTGAACCGGACATTGGCCCGCACGCAGATCGCTCGACGGCGAGGGGTCAAGAAATGCCCAGGGCGCCGCTGCGAGCTGCAAAGGCGCCCTGGAGAGAAGAGGCAGAGCCAGGGGGGCCCTTGCTCAGTTCGCAGACGAGAAGACGATGCTCTTGGAGACCGTCACGCTCCCCCCTTCCGGGTTGGGGAACTTCCAGCCCTGGATGCGGCTGCCCACGCAGCCGTTGACCGCGTCCGAACCCACCGAACCCGAAACCGCCACCGAGGTCACCCGGCCCGCCGCGCCGATCACGAAGCGCACCACGAGCTTGCCGCCCAGCTTCGGGTTCTTCTTGAGCTCGCGCTCAAAGCAGGACTGGAGCGCGCCGGCCCTCGACTTGAAGACCGCTGAGACCGCGTTCTTGTCGATGACGCCGTCGCCGACGACCGAAGACGACCCCTTGATGTCGACCCGCCCCTTGACCTCGACCGCCGCCCGCTTTTCGCCCGTGTCGACGGTGGCCTCGTTGGCGCCCTTGACGCCCCGCAGATCCCCGATCCCGGAGGTCTCGCCGGCGCCCTTGGCGTTGGAGCTGCCCGCGCGGCGCAGGCCGCTGCGCGCCATGTCCGCCGTCCCCTGCTCGACGCCCGTCGAGCCCGCAAAGGCCTCGTCCAGGCTGCGCTTCTCGGCGCCGCTGCGCAGCGCGTCCGCCAGCGAGCCCCCGTTGGGCGCAATGGCGCCTATCGTCTTGAGGATGGTCTTGTTCTCGACCCGCTCGGCCAGCTGCTTCTTGCGCTCGGCCTCCTTGGCGGCCCGCTTGTCAGGGTCCTCCTTCCTGGGCGCAGGGGCGGCCTTCTCAGGCTTCTCCTCCCCCGACTTCTCGTCCGACTCCCCCTCCAGCTCTTCGAGCTCGATCTTCTCGTCGGTCTTCTCGATCTCCTTGGCGGGCGGCTCCAGGAGTTGCACGAAGCGATCCGGCATCGCGCTCACGTCGCGCGGCTCCGGCCAGTCCTGCACCTGGACCCACCATACGCCTCCTCCCTGCACCACCGCCGAGATCAAGATGATCAGCGTGAGGTTCCAGTCCAGGTTGCGGATCCAGCCCCCGCGCATCGTCGCCGGCAGCTGCGGCCTCGGCCTCGGCGGCGGCGGCGTGACGAACTGAAAGAGCAGGGTCACGTCCCCGAAGACGACCTTGCCCCGGGACTGCTCGTTGATCTTGACCCGCCAGTACTCCCCTTCCTTGCGCGCCTTGCCGCCGGTCTTGCTCAGGCTCTTGAGGTCCATGACCCCCTCGCCCAGCGACACCCGCCCCGTCATCTTCTCGTCAAAGAGCAGCTCGAACTCGCTCCCGCGGGGCTCGAAGAGCGTCATCATCTTCGGGATGTCAGACGCAGGGATGTGGAAGGTGCACTTGGGGTTGTGGCCTATCGTGACCGCCTGAGGCTTGCGCACAAGCCTCTCCTCGATGATCTTACCGTTCTGGATGATGCCGACGCGAAGGACCTTGGGGCCTGTGCTGCGGGCCGCGGGACGCGGCGCTGCTTGTTCCGACATAAACTCCCTCTCGACCTCTGAGCCCGACCATCAACCCCCGGGTCAATCGCCGAAGCCCACTCCGTGGTCACCTGTTTGCCCTGGAGAACACCGACTCGCGCTCTGCCGCCTCAACCTCTTCCTTGAGTCCCCGCACTTCGCGCGGCGCTCTCATCCTCTATCGGACAGCGCCCGCGCGGGGTTGAATCGCAGCGGCGTCGACGGGTGGGGCCCTCGGGCGCCCTGCCCCGGCGACAGCTTATTGGACGCGGCGGCGAAGGCAAGTTGACAGAAAAAATCACCCCGCCACGCCCGCCACCGCAAAGAAAAACCCGCGCTGGATCACCGGCGCGGGCTCTCACTGCATCGAACAAGATGGCCTAATTGCCCTCGGCCTTCTTGACCAGCTCCTTGCGGCCGAACTTCACGATCGCGAACTTGAAGTTCGCCAACTGGGCCTGACCGGCCGTGTACATCACCTCGGTCACCAGGCGATAGGGCGTCGTCCGATCCGAGATGATGGTCGCCACGCCCTCGAAGGGCTGCTTGGTCAGGGCCGCCATCTGCTTGTGTCGGCTGACCTCCTCCGTCAGCTGATCAAAGAGCGGCTGGATGTAGAGGCTGTTCTCTCCACCTCGCTTGTGGCTCTTGTCCACCTGGCCGTCCTTGATCTTGACCACCTCCCTGTCACCCACAAGGATGGCCTTGCGTGTGATGGTGATGCACATCGTGTCCTGGGGAGGAATCTCCGAGGTCGAGTAGGGGATGCTCAGCTCCGGCCCCGCCTTGACCGAGATCGGGCTGTTTCCATAGGAGTCGATCAAGAACACCAGGATGATCGTCATGATGTCCATGAACGCATTGATGTTCAGCCCCGAATCATCATCCTTCATCACCCGCCGGGCTCTCTTGGCTGAGCGGGCGCGACCCTCAAGGATCCTCGCCTCTTCCTCGCTCGAAAACCCTTCACCTTCACCCATGCTCTCGTCGGACATCTTCACGCTCCAGGTCGTGGGTCGTCTCTTAACTTATTGGATGACCGCCAGGACAACGTCGCTAAAGAGAGGCGCGTAGGGAGAGTCTCCCGTCGCAGACTCCTGATACTGAGACTTGGAAAAATCCTCGTCCGACGAGAAGTCTCCCTTGTCCGACTTGGACTCAAGCTTGAAGCGCACGGTGTCCATCGTCTTGATGAGGATCTCGAAGGGGATGTCAGGGTCAGCGCCGACGTTGACCACCGTCTCCTCAGGGAACTCCTTCTTGATGCCCACCAGGAGGTTGTACAGGCGCCTGAAATCGTAGGACTCCATCGCGGCGGTCATCTTGGCATCGGACTGCTTGATGAAGTCGCGGTTGCCCGTCGCGTCCGCCCGCTCTCGCAGCGACTTCATCTCCCCCAGGAGGGCCGTGACGTCCGAACCCTTCTTGGCGCAGACCGTCGTCGGTCCCGCCTCGGGGCAGCCCGTCATGGGGGGAAGCTTCGCGCCCGTGGCCGCGATCGTAAAGCCGCTCGTGGAGATGCCGATCGTCAACTGGAGCGGAGGGTTCTCCGGCGGCGTCGGATCCGGGTCCACCGGGCCGACCGCCAGCTTCGGCGCAGAGACGTTGATCACGCCCATCTGCTCGAAGACGACCGACAGCAACAGCAGGGGGATGAGGATCATGACCATGTTCATGATCGGCGCCAGGTTCATCTCCTGAAGTTCCATCTCATAACGGGCTTTTCTTGCCATGGCTGCCTTCGCCTCTGCTCTTCAACCCGCCCGACGCGCTCGGGGTGAACCCCGCTCTCGCGACCCGACCTGGCCCCCTCAGACACGAGCCGCCTTGATGGACGGCCCGACGAGGAGATGTTGACACAGCCCCCTCTCATGAGGGGACATCGAACGACCGGGAAACAAAAGGACCGAGCCCAAGGGGCCATGAACACTCACGGCCGCCCTGCTCAAACCCGCCCCGACGCCAGACGGCGCCAGGGGCGAGCCAGGAGACACCGGGCCTCTACTTCTCGAGCGGGTTCGTGCCGCCCTTGCCGCGGCTGACAAGCAGGTTCTCCAGCTTGACCGCGTGCTGATCGATCTCGTCGATGATCTTCTTCGTCATGCCGGCCAGCATCATGTAGGCGACCAGGCACGGGATCGCGACGATCAGACCGAAGGCCGTCGTGTTCATCGCCAGCGCGATACCGGCCGACAGGAGCTCCTGGCGCTTGTCCGGGGTCGCGCTCTTGAGCGCCGCGAAGGCCTCGATCAGACCGATGATGGTCCCCAGCAGACCCAGCAGCGTCGCGATGTTCGCCAGCTGCTGCAAGGAGGCCGTCCGCTTCACGATCTGAGGAACGACCTCCAGCGTCGCCTCCTCAAGCGCGTTCTGGATCTCGACCTCGCCCTTGTTGGCGCGCGTCAAGCCCGCCTTGATCACCTTCGGCAACGCCGCCGACGGCGCCGCATTGCACAACTTGATCGCCCGGTCGATGTTGTTGGCCATCACCAGCTTCTGGATCTGGGCCATGAACGTGTTGGCGTTGATGTTGTACTTGAAGAAGAGAAAGATGAACCGCTCGATGACGACCCCGATGGCGACGATCGAGACCACCAGGATGACGTACATCCAGATACCGCCAGTCCTAAACGCCTCGGCAATTTCGCTCATGAGACTCCTCCTTTTAACCACACTTTATCAAGTGTTCTATCGTGGACGACGCTTTTATACCAACGGAGCCGCTTACCACAATGGCCCGCGGACCGCTTGAACTCTTGACTTGCCTGATTTGACTTTCAGGGCCAGAGAGCCCCTATGAGGACCCTCACACCGACTTCGCCCGACGCCCACCTCAGCGACACGTCAGAACTGGTCCAGCCCCCTTGACGACGGGCCTCACCAAACCAAAGGCGCCTTGCGTATACCACATCCCATACACCCTTGGAAGAACTTTCGGCCGAGCGCAAGCCCGCTCCGACACATCCGCTCAAAAGGGGCTCTCCTTGACCGACTCGATCAGCTCAGGGATGAAGCTCGCCTTCGGATCCAGCCGCTTGTAGTTCAAAGTCGCGTGCTGGAGGATGTAGAAGGCCTCAGGCTTCTGCACCCTCCCCTTGATCACCTCCTCGTCCAGCTCGATCACCCTGGGCTGATCCTTGCGGTCCTGGGCCATCGACGATCCGGCCACGCCCAACCACGACCCCAGCAACACCGCCGCAAACAGACCAGCCCTCAACCTCGCGCGACTCCGATCGTTCACCATCGCCGCCTCCTCATGAACAAGGACCTGCCGCCTCACTTGTCATCCTCGGGGAACTCGTCCTCAGGGAGATCGCCCCCCTCGTCCTCGACCTCGCCGCCTTCCTCGACCTCGCCGTCTTCCTCGACCTCGCCATCTTCCCCGTCTTCCCCGACCTCGCTGTCTTCCCCGACCTCGCTGTCTTCCTCGCCTTCCTCGCCTTCCTCGCCTTCCTCGTCCTCCTCGACCTCCTTGGCGGACTCGCGGCGCATGGCCTCCTTCTTGATCTCAAGCTCGATCTTCTTCTTGGCCTCTTCGATGTACTGATCGGCAGGATCCTCACGAGGCAGGGTCGCCTTCATCTCCTGCTTGTAGCGGTTGAAGTTGTCGATCGCCAGCTGGTACTGATCCTTCTTGTCCTTCCCCTCGAAATCGGCGTCCAGGTACAAGATGCCCAGGTTGAAGTAGGCCGGGGCGAAGCTGCCGTCGATGCGCATCGCCTGCTCGAAGGCCTTCTGCGCGTCCGCGTAGGCCTTGAGCCCCTTGTGCGCATTGCCCAGGTTCAGGTAGGCCTCTCTGTAGCCCGGGTAGAACTTGACCGCCTTGCCAAAGCTCGACACCGCCGAGTCGTAATCCCTCGCCTTGTGGTAGAGCACGCCGAGGTTGTTGTAGGCCTCGGCGAAGTCGGGGCGAGCTTCGACGGCCCCCTCGAAGGCCTTGCGCGCCTTGCGAGGATCGTCCATCGCCAGGTACACGAAGCCGAGCAGGTGGCGCACGTCGGCCAGCACCGCCGCCTCCTTGGACACCTTCTCGATCTGGAGGAGGACGTCCTCGGACAGCTCGTGCTTGCCCAGGCGGTGGTAGGCCGTGGCGAGGTTCACCATGGCCCGCACATTGCGCTCGTCGCGGCGCAAGACCGCCTTGGCCTCGCGGATCGTGTCCTCGTACTGGCGGCTGGCGTTGAGCACCTGGAGCTTGGCGTCGATGTGGTCGAGGTTGTCGGGGCGCTCTCGCACATACCGATCGGCGGTCTGGAGGGCCGTGGACCCATTGCCCATCCGCACCAGCAAGCGGCACAGGCTCACCAGCGCCGGGGAGAAGTCCGGGTTGAGCCTGAGCGACTCCCTGAAGGAGGACAGCGCGTCCTGAACCTTGCCCTCGCGATCCGACAGCACCCCCAGGTTGTAGTTGGCCAGAAAGCCCGCCTGCGGATCGCTCAACAGCGCCTCGAGCCTGGACCGGGCGCCGGGCAGGTCGCCGCTCTTCATCCGGGAGGACGCCTCGGCCAGCGCGGACTCGGCCGCCGCCGAGACCTCCACGGCCTTGGCCGCCCGCTCGGCCCGCTTCGGGGCCTCCCTGTCTCCTGGATCGACGTCGGCCTCCGTGTCGACGGCGGCCCCCACCTCAGCGGCGCCCTCGGGCGTCGACGAGAGCGGCGCGTCGACGGCCCCCTTGCTGGCCTCGATAGCCCCCTTGTCCTCCACCGCCTTGACCCCGGCGCAGGCGGACAACAGCGAGAGCCCCACCAGCAGCAGGTGGATCATCAAGGAGTTCTTCATCGGAGAGCCGGTCTGCTTCATCTCAAGGGGCTCCTGCGATCGGGCCAGTCACCTCGCCCTGCTTCAGACAAGGACGCGCGGACAGAGCCTTGTTGACAGACTATTTGTCCTCGTCCTCGGGCTCTTCTGCGGGCCCGCCGCCCTCATCTTCATCGTCCGGCGGGTCATCGGCCTTGAGCGCCTCGTTGATCTCGGAGGGCGTCAGCGGCGACAGCGGCGACAGCGGTGAATCCGTCAGCGCCTGCTTCTCCTCGTGGAAGAGCGGGTACTTCTGCGGGTTGTACTTGTTGAGCTCGGACAGGACCTTCTTGGTCCAGTCGTTGACGATGCGCTCCTCGCGGGCCTTCTCGATGACCTTCTCGTAGTCCGCCACGGACTCATCCTCCAGCGGCAGCGCCAGATCCTCGAGCTGGATCTTGTACAGATCGTACTCCTCGCTGCCCTCGGGGAAGGGGATGTCGGCCTCGTAGAGCGCCGCGGCGAAGCGCTGGGTGACGTTGGCCGCCCTGTAGCCCGCCGCCATCGTCCACTCCAGGCTGCGGTAGTCGTAGACCTCGGTGTAGAGCTGCTTGAGGCGCTGGGCGCCGGACAGCTTGGCCTTGAGCGACTTCTCCTGCGCCTTGAGGTTGCCCGCCAGCCGGATCTCGTCCCAGGACTTGAAGTCGATCTCGGTCAGGAAGAAGCGCGCCTTGGCCGCAAAGGCCGCCTCCGGGCTCCCCGCCGCGAAGCCGCGCACGACGTACTCCTTCAAGACGTCCTGATAGGCCTTCTGGGCCTTCTTCATGTCGCGGACCTCGTCGTAGTAGTGGGTCGCGATCTTGTCGAGGCCCTCCATGACGAAGAAGCCCGTGCCCGTCTTGTTGCCGAAGCGCCCTCGGAAGTCGTTCAGGGTCCTGATCATCCGGGCCTTGTCGCCCATCTTCTCGTAGACCTCCGAGGCCTGGTACATCGCCGCCGGGGCGTCCTCCGTCTCGGAGTACTCCGTCGCGTAGCGGATGTAGGTCGAGGCCGCCGACTCGTAATCCTGAAGGTTCTCGAGCAGGACCGCCGCCCGTCGCAGCGACTTCTCCCTCGTCTCACTCTCGCTGTAGCGATCGACGAGCAGGATGTAGGAGCGGACGGCCTTGTCGAAGTCAAAGAAGCGCTCGGCGTTGAAGGCCACCCGGAAGAGCGCCGTGGGCGCCAGATCGCTCTTGGGGTAGTCGTTGAAGACGCGCTCGTAGAGCTTCATCGCCGACTCGAAGCGCTTGACGTTCTCGTAGGCCACGGCGGCGTTGTTCAGGGCCTTGTCGGCGTACTGGTTGTTCGGATCCTGGTTGATGAGCGCGATGTAGGCCTCGGCGGCCTCCTCGTACTTCCTGGCGTCCATCAGCGCGTCGGCCGTCTTGAACATCGCCCCGAGCTTGAGGCGCTGCGCCTCGTCCCGGATCTCCTTGGCCCGCGAGTTGTTGGCCAGCTTCGGGTTCTTGCCGATCTTGTCGGCCCAGATCGCCATGTTCTCGAAGTCGTTGACCATCACGTACGACTCCATGATCAACATCGCCGCCAGGATCGCGACCTGCTCCGACTCGTAGGTGTTGATGATCTTCTCGAAGCGGGTGCGGGCCTCCTCAAGGTGGCGGAAGTCGTAGTAGACCCGCGCGATCTCAAACTCCAGCTTGCCCGGCAGGACAGGGTCGGACGGGCTCTTGAGGCCCAGCTCGACGTAGCGCGCCCGCTCCTTGTTGAGCGCCTCGACCAGCTCCGGCAGCGGCTTGGGCTCAAGGACGATCTTGGCCTCATCGCGGCCGCCCTTGCCGTCGGGCTGCTCGACCGCATCCTCGGTCTTGCGGGCCAGGGACTCCGGGGGGAGCTGGCCGGCCTTGATCTTCTGGGCGATGATGAATTCGAGGGCCTTGATGGCGTTGAAGGCGGCCTGCTCCCGGTACTTGTTGTCGCCCACGCTCAGCTCGCGGACCTGGGTATAGGCCTTGGCGGCCTCCTCGTACTGTTGGGAGTAGAAGAAGCACTCGGCGAGGTAGAACTGCCACTTGTACGCCTCCCGATCGTGCGGGTAGGTCTCGAGGTAGCGGCCGTAGGCCTCGGCCGCGAGGCTGAAGCGCTCCCGGGCTTGATCGGCCTGGCCCGCGTCCTGGCGGCTGAGCGCCTCCTCGCGCAGCTTCTGGGCCTGCTCGTGATACCACGTCGCCGAGTCGATCAGGTTGTCCTGCGCCAGCTTCTCCGCGAAGGCCATCGCCTCCCGGTTGCCCTCCTTCTCCTGGTGGGCGTACCACTCGGTGCCCGGGCCGTAGGTCAGGCCGATCTGGCGGCGCGCCTCGATGGCCTCGTCGAAGCGCCGCAGGCGCTCTAGGGCGATGATGGACTTGTCGAGGATCTTCGGGTTGTCCGGCGCCATGGGGTACTTGGACAGCGCCAGGCGATAGACCGCGATGGACTGCTCATAGCGCGTGTTGTCAAAGAGGATGTTCCCCAGCCGCAGCAGCACCTCGTTCTCGTAGGGCTCCTGGCCGGTCAGGTAGCGGCTGATGCGCTCGATGCCGAAGTCCTCGTCCGGCACCCCGTCGTTGTTCCAGTCCTCCTCGGACAGGCTGATGGCGAGGTACTGGATCGCCTCCTCGCGTAGATCCGAGCCTGTCTTGCCGGTCTCCGCCTTCTTCTTGTCCGCGTGCCTCACCAGATCCTTGAAGGACGCGATGGCCTCCTCGAAGCGATCCTGCCGGTAGTAGGACCAGGCGAGCTTGTAGAGCGCCTTGTCGTAGTAGGTGTTCTCGGGGAAGGCCAGCGCCTGGGAATAGGCGCTGATGGCCTGATCCAACTCATTGTAATCAAAGTAGTATTCGCCGATTCGCACCCACGCCTCCGAGACGTACTTCGACTCCGGGCGCAGCCGGATCAGATCCTCGAAGGCCTGGCGGGCCTCCTCGTCCTTGCCCGTGCTGACGAGGCAGAAGCCCAGCAGGTAGTAGGCGCCGTCGAGGTAGCGGTAGTCGGGGAAGTCCGTCAGGAGTCGCTGGAAGAGCGCCACGGTCTTGTCGTAGTTGCGCTCCGGAGAGGCGGGGGCGTCCGCGATGCGGCCCAGATCGTAGAGCTCTCGCTGCTGCTCGTAGCGCTCGTCGGCCAGCAGGTAGTCGTCGTTGGACTTCTCGAAGTAGAGCTCGGCCAGCCGGTAGAGGACGTCGGGCGAGTAGACCGGGTCGCGCGGGTACTTGCGCAGGAACTCCTCGAAGGCCGCGATGGCCTCATCGCGGCGCTCGCGCTCGAGGATCTCCAGCCCCTTGATCTCCTTGTCGTAGACCGCCTCGATCTCGGCCTTTCGCCTGTCGTACTCGTTGCGGACGATCGTGTTGACCTCGGCGCGGTACTCCAGGATCTCCCGCTCGTAGCGCAGGTAGACGATCTGGAAGGCCTCGACCTCCTTGCGCATCGCCTCGTCCGCGCCAGCGGGCAAGCCCAGCGTCGGGACCGCCTCCTTCGGCGGATCCAGCGTCGCTCCGACGGGCTCGCCGCCCTGCGGCTCCTCGTCCGGGGGGTCCTCGACCGGCGCTTCCTCGGCGCCGGCGTCCTCCTTGACCTCAGGATCGGGAGCCTCGGCGCCCTGTGCGCGCGCCTCCCCCGCGCCAACGAGGATCCCCGCCCAGGACGCGTGGACGCAGATCAGCGCGAGGCACACCAGCCGCAGGACCCCGTCGCGGGTCGAACTTCCCATGGCTACTGCCCCCCCTCTTCCTCAAGGACGCCCTGGAAGTTCTGCTCCAGCGTCTTGAGATCGTTGGACCGGTGATCAAAGAGCTGCTTGATGCGGTTGGACCTGTCCTCCTTGCGCTTCCAGGCCACATCGATGATCCCGACATCGGCTTTGAGGATGAGATCGTTGAACTTCTCGTCGACCCGCTTGAAGTTGTTCAGGGCAATTTCACCGGCCAGCGACTCCGAATCCCCGGAGTAGTCGCTCAGCTCCTCGGCGTACTGCGCGATCCTGACCTTCTCGACGTCGATCTCGCGCCGGATCTCCTGGACCTTCCGGTTGACGATCCGGTTGATCTTGCCGAAGTAGGTCTCCTGCCTCGCCTCAGAGCGCAGGAGCCGCCCGTGGATGTCGTCGATGCGGGCGGCCGAGGCGCGCTGGCCCTCGTCGAGCCCGCCGCGCAAGCCTCGCAAGAGCTCTCGCTCGCTGGCGAGCGCGGCCTGATACTCCTTCTTGACCACCTCCTCCTGCTCGGCGACGTCGTCGTTGATCCCCGTCTGGGCCTTACTCCGGCGCACGATCCGGCGAAGCTCGTCTCGCTCGCGCTCATGGGCTTCGACGGCCGCGGCGACCTCTTCCATGCTCTGGCGGATCGTCACCTCCTCGCTGGCCTCGGCGCCATCGCCGCGCGCCTTCATGTCCCTCATCCACTTGTCCATGGCCACGAGCTGGGCCCTCATCGAGTCCAGCTCGATGCTCAACTTGTACACCTGCGTCTCCAGCTCGTTGTACTCGCTCTTGACCGAGCGCTCGCGCGCGGCCAGGTCGCTGCGGCTCTTGGGGATCTTCTCGTAGAGCGACTCCAGCCTGTCTCGCTCCTGCCGCGCCCGCTTGTAGCGCGCCTTGTCATCCTGGCTGGACTGGCCCAGCACCATCAGCGCCTCGGTGGCCAGCAGAGCGCGCTTGACGCCGATGAAGCGGGTCTGGACCTCCAGCCCCTTGCCCCAGCCCTCCTTGAGATCCGGGAAGATGTCGACCTTCGATCGGCTGTTGATCGCGTCCTCCAGCTCGGCGATGAGCTCGATCGACTCGTCGATGTCCTGGCGGCTCGTGTCCAGATCCTTGGCAATGTTCAATGTCCGCGCCATCTTGGCGTCGTCCTCGACCCACGCCGCCACGATCCTGGGCACCTCCACCGATCGGGCCTGGCCGACCCGCCGGCCGACCAGCGCGTCAAAGTAGGCCTTGGCGCCGCCCTCCTTGAGCAGGACCTCCTTGAGGCTGTTGCGCACCGGCTCATAGTCGTCGATGACCTGCTGGTAGGTGGCCACCGCGTCCCCATAGTCCTCCGTCTGCAGCATCAGATCGCCACGAAGCAACCTCGCCTCGGGCCCAAGGGAGCTGTCCGGGGCCGTCAAGAGCAAGATGTCCAGGTGTCTGAGCGCCTTCTTGACGTCGCCTCGCCGAATCAGGGTCCACGTCACCTCGTAGAGCGCCCGATCGAAGTTCGCGCTCGTGCGCTCGACGTACTGGTACTGGTCCACGGCCAGCTCGTACTCGGCCAGCTCGTAATGGACCCGCCCGAGGGACATGTGGGCCAGCTCGACCAGCTCGATGATGCGAGGGTCGACCGGCCTGGGGCCAGCCAGCTCGATCAGCTGGCCGAAGGCCTTCAGGGCCTGCCTGAGCTTGCCCTCGTCCTTCTCTTCGGCCCCCTGGCGCGCCAGGATGACGCCCTGGAAGTAGAGGCTCTGGAGGTGGATCTCGGCCCCCGAGGGGATCTCGCGGAAGCTGCGCAGGGCATCGTCGAACTCCTCCCGGAAGAAGAGGCTCTTGGCGTAGACGTAGACCAGCTCCGGCCTCACGGCGCCCTGCGCGCGGGCTCGGGCGGCCTTGTAGAGGTCCTCGACGTTGTCGTACTCGTCGGTCAGGGAGGCGATCTCGATCAGGCGCTTGACCGCGTCCTGGTAGTAATCCCCGGCCCCGACCGTGAGCAGCTCGTTGAAGTGCCGGCGGGCGCCGATGTTGTTGTCCTGCAGAAAGAGGCTGTCGGCCAGGTAGAAGAGCGCGTCGCGCTGGGCCGGGGTCCCCTTGATCTTCTCGTTGGAGACCAGGTCGAGGAAGATGATCGAGGCCCTGGCGTACTGGCGCTCGATGTAGAAGAAGCGCCCGTCGTTGATCCGGGACTCGATCTCGAAGCGCTGCTCGAGCAGCTCGGGGTTGACGTACTTGGCTTCCAGCCGCTGGAGCTCTTCGGACAGGGAGACGACGTCGGCGTCGAGCCGCTCGATGTCGTCATCCACGCCAGCCAGCGCGAAGCCCGGCCACAGCGCCGCGACCACAAGGGCTGCAGCGCCTGACCAGCGCGGACGTGTCAGGATCATGGCTCTCATCCAACCTCGGGGGTCGCCCCCGCTGACCGCTCGGACCCTCGCGCGCGCCCTCACCCTGAGGCCGGCACCACCCGGCCAGAGTCCCCTGCGCTTCGAACGCCGCCGTGGCTCAAGGAGCCACCTTGCCTCCATCCACGGAGGCCTTGTCATCGTCGAAGAACTCGATCTCATAGCGCACGCTGGTTCGATCCTGCAGCGCCGTGGTGAAGTTGCCCTTCTCGAAGCCGATGACCTTGACCGTCGTCGTCTTGCCCTCCTCCGCCGTGAAGGTGTAGCTCGACCGCACCGTGAACTTGTAGCCCTGAAGGTAGCTGAAGACCCCGTAGCCGTTGCCTCGGAAGACCAGCATGACCGAGACGTTGTGCTTGCCCGGCACGATGGCGCCGTTGAAGAGCTCAATCGACTCCTTATCGGCCAGATCGCCGTCCCTATCGAGCTTGTTGTAGATTTGGTTGCCGTCCAGGCTGTAGATGGCCTGCTCCAGCTTCAGCGCGCTGCCCATCTCATTGCTGTGGACGATGACCGCCTTGGAGCCGGCGATCTTCCCGCGCAGGACGGTCTCCTTGAGCAACACCAGGCGGCTCTTGGAGCGGAAGATCTTCTCCTTGAGATCGTTGACCTTCTCCTCAAGCTCCTTGACGCGCATCTCGTAGGAGACGCCCTCGGCCTCGTCGGACGTGGCGGCCACCTCCTTGGGCGGCTCGGCCTTCTTCTCGACGGGGGCCTCGACGGTCTCCTCGGTGTCGTCCTGCGCCGAGACCATCGACACCGAAACCACGGACCACAACACGAGCGCCGCCGCAAGGGAGCGCAGGTCGCTTGAATGTCTCATTTTTCTCGATCCCACCTGTTGGCCCCGGTGAATCAATGCAAGGCGCCATCATCCTCTGGTTCCGATCCACCATTCGGCAGAGGCACGTCTGGTCTATAACACCACACCCTCTGGGGCGCAAACGCCAAGCGCCCCGCGAACGCCTCCTTCGCGGATAGGACGTCCCAGGGCGCCGTTTCTGACAGCCTTTGTGGGGCCCGGCCCGGCGCCCCGCGCGGCAGGGCGCCGCACGCGGTCGCCGCCCGGGGCGCGGGGCTGGATCAGCCCCCGATCTCCGCCATGCTGATCCGCACGAGCGCCTCGGTGTCGCCGTCGATGATCAGCAGCGCGCCGCGCTCGGCGTCCAGCGCCATGCCCTCGATGGCGCGGATCCCCCAGGGGCTCAGGTCCTGGATCAGGGTCAGCGTGCCCTCGGTCGGGTCGTGGCGGTAGAGCGCGGAGCCCTGCCCGAGCAGGACGGTCCCTTCGGGCTCGATGGCCATCCCGCCGGCCTTGAAGTCGGCCGAAGGCAGGGAGAACCACTGGATGTCGGCCCCGCTGCTGCGGTCGTAGGTCGAGACGAAGGCCTCCACGGGCGCCCCGAAGTCGTCGCCCACGATCGTCCGGGGCTGGGCCAGGATGCGGCCCGTGTGCGCGTC
This sequence comes from Pseudomonadota bacterium, assembly GCA_005804885.1. GTDB lineage: Bacteria > Myxococcota_A > Bradymonadia > Bradymonadales > SYOX01. The sequence continues at coordinate 7,035 of SYOX01000175.1, read as the reverse complement.
AAAGGCCACCGCGTCGGTGACCTGGATCGCGCGCTCTTCGAAGGGCGGCGGCTCCTCCTCCCAGCCCGGCTCGTAGCAGAAGTGCTGCTCGAAGCTGTCGGCGCCCAGATCCAGCAAGAAGCCGTCGCTGATCGCCGTCAGCGCGATCACCCCGGCCTCGACGGCCACGAGATCGGTGAAGGGCGAGGCGACGGGGACGCCGTAGGCCTCGAGCCTTTCGAGCCCCCAGACCAGGTTCGCCTGACCGTCGGGGGTCACCTCGAAGATCCCCCGATCGGCGTCCAGGACCAGCACTCGGCCCGTCCCCGGCTCGATCGTCACGCCCGTCGGCGTCAGCGAGGAGACGCCAAGGGCCGCTCTGAGATCCGTGCGGTCCGCGGCGCGATCGGGCGCCGGCGTCGGCGCCTCGGCCGTGCACGCCGACAAGAGGAGCGCCGAGGTCAAGAGGGTGAGGGTCGAGGTCATCGGCTTGCGCATGTCTTTGATGTCTCCTGTGCTTTGAGGCCGGCGCCCGCCTTTCCGACGCCTCCCTGACACAAAAGCACCAACCGTGCCATCCATTTGTGACGACAACAACCCCCGTCATTACGAGATCGACGTGCTCTCAGCGCCCCTCCAGCGCCAGAATCCTGAGCCTCGCCATGATTTTTTCAGCTTGATCGAGTATGGCCGATTGACCTTGACTGATGCGTCACCAGATTATGGGTCGCCTTAAAAATCCATGCACGGTATAAAATGACAGGTTCAACGATTCAGTGGGACGAGGGAGCGATGAAGAGACAAGGGGCGCAGCAGGTGCCGAGAACACCTGGCGGTGCGCGGGAGAGGCTGTCGCGGGCCGGGTTGAGCTGGGCGCTGACGGTGGCCGCGGTCGTGGGGCTGTGGGTGACCTCGAGCACCGAGGTGGCTGCGGCCCAGAGCGGCTGGGAGGTCATCGATCGGACGGACGGGGTCGTCGTCAGCACGCGCTTCGTGCCGCAGTATGAGCTGCCCATCATCCGCGGCGTCGGGATGGTCGAGGGCAACATCTACGACGTGCTGGCCGTGCTGGCGGACGTCGAGCGCAACAAGGAGTGGATGCACAGCTGCCGGGACTCCAAGCTGCTCAAGCAGCAGGACGATCTGGTGCGCATCATCTACAACCGGACCGCGACGCCCTGGCCGGTGGATGATCGAGACGCCGTGGTCAAGGCGACGATCAAGCCGGACATGGAGAAGAAGACGGTCACGATCAGCTTCCAGTCGATCAAGAGCCCCTTGATGGGCGAGGTCGAGGGCGTCATCCGCATGCCAAAGCTCAAGGGCTTCTATTTGCTGGAGAAGATCGACGAGGGGCGCACCCGCGTCACCTACCAGGCCGAGGCGGACGTCGGGGGGATCATCCCGGCGTGGCTCGCGGAGCTCAACAGCAAGGACATCCCGCTCAAGACCATCTTGAGCCTGCGCGCCCAGGTCAAGAAGACGAAAGGGAGCTACAAGGACTTTCTGGACAAGTGGGATCCGAAGCGCGGCGGCCAGGGCTTCTGAGCCCGGCGGCGAGGGGTTGAGGGCGCTTGAGCGGGGCGAGGTCGGGCTGAGCGCGGGGTAAAAACTCGCCTGGGGTTGTGGCCCTGCCCATTGCCTGAGGCCAGCGGTCGGGGTAAGAAGGGGGCACATCTGAACGGGAGGCCTTTTGGCCGTCCGAGCGCAACCCCCAGCGATCTTCCCCCATGAACTACGCCAAGTCACGACAGTACCGCCGCCTCATCGGACGTCTCTCCAAGGGCGAGGGCGTGATCGCCTCTCTGGAGCGCCTTTGCAAGCGAGAGTCCATCCGCGCAGGGACGGTCACCGCCATCGGGCTGCTCAGCAAGGTCGAGTTGCAGGCCTATGACCCGCCCAACGCCTACCAGACGAGCCTGGACGCCGAGGGCCAGTTCGAGCTGATCGGCCTTCAGGGCAACATCTCGACGCTGGGCGGCCAGACGGTCATCAACTGCTACGCCCACGTCGCCACGCGGCACCTCGGCCTGCCGATGGCCTTCGGCGGCCGGCTCTATGAGGGGATCGCGCTGACGGTGGAGTTCGTCGTCGACATCTACGACGACCTCTCGCTGGAGCGGCGCTTCGACTCGCGGCTCGGGCTGCCGCTGCTCAACAAGATCGAGACCTTCGCTGGCGAATCGGGGCTGGAGCACGTCCCGCCGCCGGCCTCGTCCTCAAGGCCGGCCTCGGCCATCTCCTTGCCCGAGTTCGAGGAGGATGAGGAGCCTGCGGCGTCCGAGCCGGCGCCCGAGCCTGCGCCCGCGCCCGAAGAGGAGGGGCCCCGGGAGAGCTGGCCGCGTGCGACCGCCTTTACGGCCGACGGGGCCGCCGTCACTCGAAGCGCCGAGCCCCAGATCGTCCGCCGGCCGAGCCGCGCGCTCGAGCCCGAGGCCGACGAGGGGGCGGCTGAGCCCGCCGCCCCGGCGCCTTCCTGGGGGGACGCCATCCAGCTGTCCTCGCGGACCCGCGAGGAGAAGCGCCTGGGCATCTCGCCGATGAAGAAGGAGCGCCAGAACCTGGAGATCGTCAACGCGTGGCCTGAGTTCCCCGACATCGCGCCGGGCGATCTGCTCACGCACCCCCACTTCGGGCAGTGCAAGGTCATCTACGTGGAGGAGGACGACTTCATCCGGGTGCGCATGCGTGGCGGCAAGGTCATCGACATCAAGCTGGAGGTCTGCGAGATCAAGCCCGCCGAGAGCATCGGGGATCAGCGCGTGTTCACCTGCACCATCGTCAAGCGGTAGGGCCATGCTCCACGGCAAGCGCGTCATCCTGGGGATCTCGGGCGGCATCGCCGCCTACAAGGGGCCTGCGCTCGTGCGCGCGCTGGTGGAGGCCGGGGCAGAGGTTCGCGTGATCCTGACGCGCTCGGCGGTCGAGTTCGTCGCCCCGCTGGCGCTCCAGGCCGTCTCGCACAACGCTGTCGGTCTCGATCTCTTCGACCCGGCCTACGAGGCGCAGATCGGGCACATCGAGCTGGCCCGCTGGGCCGACGCCGTCCTGGTGGCGCCGACGACGGCCAACTTGCTCGCGAGGCTGGCCTACGGGCTCTGCGACGACCTGCTGACCACGGTGCTCTGCGCGACCCGAGCCCCGGTGGTGCTGGCCCCGGCGATGAACTCCCAGATGCTCGCCCACCCCGCCGTCCAGGCCAACCTCGCGCTGCTGGCCGCGCGCGAGGGTCACCTGATCGTCCAGCCGGATCAAGGCGCGCTGGCCTGTCAGGAGATCGGGCCGGGGCGCATGCCCGACCCCGAGGTCCTGATCGCGGCGCTGGCCGGCGCGCTCAGTCCGCGGCGGCTTGAGGGCCGCAGGGCGCTGATCACCGCCGGCCCGACCCGCGAGGCCATCGACCCGGTGCGCTTCCTCTCCAACCCCTCCAGCGGCAAGATGGGCTTCGCCGTGGCGCGCGCCGCGGCCTTGCTGGGGGCCCGCGTCACGCTCGTCGCCGGCCCCGTCTCGCTGCCCGACCCCGTCGGCGTCGAGCGCATCGACGTCGTCTCCGCCGAGGAGATGTTCGAGGCCGTCATGGCCCGCGTCCAGCACCCCGACCCCGATCAGCGCCCCGAGGTCGTCGTCAAGGCCGCCGCCGTGGCCGACTGGCGGCCGGCCCAGGTCGCCGACCACAAGGTGAAGAAGACCGAGGGGGAGCAGCTCACGCTCGTCATGGAGCGCACGCGGGACATCCTGGCCGGCCTCGGCGCCCTGCCCGACGATCGGCGGCCGATCCTGGTCGGCTTCGCGGCCGAGACCCGCGATCTGGACCGCTACGCTCTGGACAAGCTCAACCGCAAGAACCTCGACATGATCGTCGCCAATCAGGTCTCAGGCCCCACCTCGGCCTTCGGCGCCGACCTCAACGCCGTCACCCTCTTTGACCGCCAGGGGGGCCGCGTCGACCTCGGCCCCGCCCCCAAGGACGAGATCGCCGCCGGCATCTGGGGCCACCTGCTGGCGATCTCGCCCCAGCTCGGCGCAAGATCAAGGCCGGAGTGATCCAGGATGGACACGCACACCACCAGCACGGACGCCCGACGCCGACACGAGATAGGCCAGCTGACGCGCGCGCTCAAGGGCCACCTCGTGTGGCAGTCCCACCTGGCCGCCGACGGCGCCCCGATGCCCACCGCGGAGCAGCTCGGGGAGCTGGCCGCGCGCATCGAGGCCGCCCAGCGGATGAAGGACGAGGCCGCCCGCAAGCGCCTCTTCGCGCCGCCCTCCCCTGCGCCCGCCGCACCCCCCAGAGCGCCCGCACGCCCTGATCCTGTCGGCGTCGAGGCCGCCCTCGACGACGCGCCCGCCCCGATCCCCCTGGCCAGGGCCGTCGCCGACGCCACCCCCGAGGACGCCGAGCGCCCGGAGTCCGACATCTACCTCGCCACCCGGCTGCTCGGCAGCTCAAGCGAGCTCGACGCCGTCGCCCGCGCGAACCGCAGCTCGTCCGGCGCCCTGGACGCGGTCCAGGCGCTCGTGGGCGACTGTCAGCGCTGCAAGCTCGCTCGGGCGCGCACGCGGCTCGTCTTCGGCGCCGGGGACCCCACCTCCGACTTGATCTTCGTCGGGGAGGCCCCGGGCTTCACCGAAGACCGCCAGGGTCAGCCCTTCGTCGGCCGCGCCGGCCAGCTGCTCTCGCGCATGATCGCCGCGATGGGCTACCGCCGAGAGGAGGTCTACATCTGCAACGTCCTCATGTGTCGCCCGCCCGGCAGCCGATACCCTGAGCCCGAGGAGATCCAGACCTGCAAGCCCTTCCTCATCGAGCAGATCAAGGCCATCGAGCCCCGCGTCATCGTCGCGCTCGGCGACTGCGCCGCCAAGACGCTCCTGCGGGAGTCGGCCCCCATCGAAGAGCTCCGGGGCAAGTGGTTCACGCGCCAGGGCATCCGGATCATGCCCACCCTGCACCCCTCCCACCTGATGAGGGTCCCCGAGGACAAGCGCCTCGTCTGGAGCGATCTCCAGAAGGTCATGACCGCGCTCGGGCGCCGTTGATCGCCTCAAGGCGCCCTGACCCCTTCAATTGTCCTGCGCCCTTCGGTTACACTGTCCCAGGCGACAGCGACGACCCCAGTGCGGGCCATGTGACAGAACCCCTCAACCCGAGCGCGCACCGCTCAAGGCGCCCGACGCGGGCGCTCCAGGCAAGGCGACAGATGGTCGACAGAGATCCGGTGACCGAACCTGCCGGCGACATGGCCGCGGCGCAGAAGCTCGTCGAGACCCTCGTCTGGATCGACGAGGGCGGCGAGGATCGCTTCTACATGCTGGCCGACGTGCTGCTGGGCTGGAAGGGCAAGCGGCTGCGTGACGCGATCGCCGACACCGGCGTCGTCCACCTCGGCAAGCGCCAGACCGACATCACCCCCCAGACCGACCCCGACTTCCTCAGCCGCCTGGCCCGCGCCGCCGGCCTGGTCCTCTCTGGCCCCGCCCTGGAGACCTTCATCCGCTCGTGGCTGGAGATGAGCCCCGAGGACGCCCCCTTCCGCCTGGAGCGGCTGCGCGCCCTGGGCGGCCTGATCCACATCGTCGTGCGCCGCAAGGAGCGCGAGCTCGCCGCGGTGAGCCTGACCCTGCTCAAGAGCCGCGACGAGCTTCCGCCCCTGGAGCCCCCCCCGCACGCCACCGGCGCCGCACGCCGCGTCGACATCGACGGGCACCTGGCCGAGCACCTCTACCGCCAGCACGCGCGCCAGGATCCGGCCCTGGCCGAGGAGCTCCGGCGCTGGCTGTGCGACCACGCCCATTACGTCAACCCGAGCAAGCACCGCGTCTTGCGCGAGGCCGCGCTGCTGAGCCACTGGGACGTCATCGAGGCCTTCTTTCAGGACGGCCACCCCTTCGGCAAGTCCGAGCGCTCCAGCCTCAAGCTGCCCGCAGGCGCGCAGACCGGCGACCTCCGCACCAAGATCAGCGAGCACCTCGTCGAGCACCTCGCGGCCGAGGACGCCCCCACGCTGAACGCCGTCACGCGCGCCTGCGGGCGCCACATCATCAAGGGCTCCGGCGACATCGGCGCCATGATGGAGTGGCTCCTGGCCCTGGCTGACCTGGCCGACAAGGGCCGGCAGCCGGCCCGCGACGCCATCGATCTGCTCCACCCCATCCACGATCGCCTCAGAGCCTTGCGCGAGGACGACAACGACGACATCAGAGACGCCGCCGCCGAGCTGTGCGGGCGCCTTGAGGCCCAATGGGAGGACACATGATCCCCAACGCCGCCGAGGCCACCTTGACCGCCGCCCTCCTGACCCTCCTCCTGGCCTGCGCCAGCCCTCCGCCCACCCTCCCTGACGAGGCCGGGCCTCAACAACCCGACGCCGACGCGACCGCCCGGCCGCAGACGGCGCCCGAGGGCGTCCGGCGCGGGAGCCTCGTGGCCGCCCGCGATGAGGATCTTCAAGAGGGAGAGCGGCTTGAGCAGGCCGCCAGGCTCTACCAGGCCGAGCTGGAGCTCATGTTCCAGCAGCTTCGCACCGAACTCGACGGCTGCTACCTGCCCCAGCTCAAGCGCGAACCCGCGCTCAAGGGGATGATCGTCGTCGAGTTTACGGTCGTCCAGGGGGGCGTCATCGGCGAGGGGCCCGTGGTCAGCTTCGACGGGCTGGAGAGCGAAGAGGTCAACCGGTGCATCCTCGAGCTGGTCAAGTCACAGACCTACCCCGAGCCCTTCAACGGCCAGTTCGCCCAGGTCAAGCGGACCTTCCAGTTCGGCGCGTTCTAGAACGCGCCCGGAGGCGCCTCACTTGCCGAGGTCTTCCTCAAGACCCACGCCCTGGAACGCTGATTGGTTTGAGGGACCGAGGCCGGCGAGGCCGACAGCGAAGACGCCGTCGGCCAGATAGACGCCAAGGAGGAGCACCCAGTGGGTGACGCACAGACGGGCCCGTTGGCCCGCCGGCACAAGCTGTGCTCGCATCGACGACGCCGGCATCGATCTTGCCGACGGCGTCGATCTTGCCGACGGCGTCGTTGTCGGCCCGTTGGCCGACGGGAGTCAAACCGGTC